>NZ_CP120983.1:928399-1237866 GCF_030719215.1 Streptomyces sp. Alt3
TCGCGGGCAGGTCCCTCCAAAGAGTGGGTACGAGCGGGCCTACGCTCATCCATCCCCGCCACCCGTGGATCACATAGCCTCTGCGGTGGCGCACCGTGTCAACCCGCGAGAGGACACTCTTCATGGCCAAGACCACCCAGCTCCGCATCTACACCGTCCGCGACGGCCTGCTGGACGAGTGGGCGCAGCGGTGGAAGGCCGACATCCTGCCGTTGCGTCTTGAGTTGGGGTTCGCGATCGGCGGCGCCTGGGTCGACCGGGAGCACAACCAGTTCGTCTGGCTGATCTCCTACGAGGGTCCGGAGACGTTCGCGGAGCGCAACGCGATGTACTGGGACTCACCGGCCCGCAGGTCGATGGATCTCGATCCGGACGACTATCTCGTCAGCACCGAGGAGCGGACGGTGGAGGAGTGGTACTGAGCCGACGCGCGCCGTCTACGCCCCCGCCAGGGGCAGCAGGTGCCGTCGCCGTTCGTCCTCGTCGAGGGTCCGGAACACACGCCCCCGGGCATGGGCTTCCAGCCGGTCGTAGTCGGGGTCCGCGGACCAGATGCGGGCTGTGCCGTCGAAGGAGGCGGTGAGCAGCCGGGTGCCGTCCCGGGACCATGCGACCGACGAGACCTTGTCCTGGTGGACGCCTACGACGGCGACCTCCTCGAAGGTGTCGGCGCTCCAGACACGTACTGTCCGGTCGTCCGAGCCGCTGGCGATGAAGCGGCCGTCGGGTGACCAGGCCACGCAGCGGACGCGCCCCTCGTGGCCCTTGAGCACATCCGTGCGGCGGCCCGTGGTGACCTCCCACACCGCCACCGTCCAGTCGCCGGAGGCCGTGGCGATCCGTTGTTCGTCCGGGGACCATGCAACGTCGTCGACGTAGTTGTCGTGGCCTCGCAGGACGGTGAGCTGGCGGCTCTCCGCGACGTCCCAGAGGCGGCAGGTGCGGTCGTCCGATGCGCTGGCGATGAGTCGCCCGCCGGGCGCCCAGGCGATGCGTCCGACCCAGTCCTGGTGGCCGGCCAGAGAAGTGAGCTCGGCGCCGGTGTCCGCGTCCCGTACGCGCACGATGCCGTCGTGTCCGCCGGTTGCGATGCGGCGGCCGTCGGGTGACCAGGTGCACGACTCGACGACCTCTCCCCGTTGCTCGACCAGCACGGCACCGGTGTCGTCCAGGATGCGGAAGAGACCGTCGTTCGTGCTGAGCGCGAACCTGCCGTCCTGGGTCAGCGGGGACCACGCCACGCTCCAGACCCGGTCGTCGAGCCTCAGCGGCTCCCCCTCAGGGCTTCCGTCGCTCGCGGACCAGCGACGTACGGTCGCGTCGTCGCATGCGGTGGCGATCCGCTGCTCGTCGGCGGACCAGGAGGCCTGGTTCACCGGGCCGCGGTGCCCGTCGGCCGCGACGACCTCCGCTCCTCGTGGCCGCAGGTCCCACACGATCGCCGAACCGTCGGTCGAGCTGGTGGCGAGCTGAGTGCCGGAGGGCGACCAGGTCACGCCCCAGACCGTGTCGCTGTGCCCCCGCAGCACGGCCAGGACCTTCGCGTCCTGGGCGCTGACGAGGCGCACGGTGTGGTCGGAGGACGCGGAAGCGAGGGCTTGGCTGTCCGGGGACCAGGCCAGGTTCCACACGTAGTCGGTGTGGCCGCGCACCAGCAGCCGTAGGGCACCGGTCCGGGCGTCCCAGATGCGGGCGGTGTGGTCACCGCTGCCCGTGGCGAGGGAGAGACCGTCCGGCGACCAGGCGATCCCTTCGACGAAGTCCGTATGGCCTTCCAGTACGACATCGGTGGCACCGGTGGCAAGGTCCCACACGCGGGCCGTCTGGTCATGTGAGGCCGAGGCGAGCCGGGTGCTGTCCGGCGACCATGTGACGCCCCAGACGTCGTCCCGGTGCCCTTCCAAAGCCTGCGCGAGGCTTCCCGTCCCGGCCTCCCACACGCGTACGACACGGTCCTTCGAACTGGCGGCGACGTACTGTCCGTCAGGTGACCAGGCCACCTGCCTCACGATGTCCGTGGCTCCGGTCAGCAGCCGGACGGACGCGCCCGAGGCGGCGTCCCAGATTCGCACGACACGTTCTCGCCCCGCTGTCGCGACGTGCGCGGAGTCCGGCGACCATGCGACCGACTCGACCATCGCCCCGTCGGACGGCAGGACGAGCAGCGACTGCCCGGACCGGGCTTCCAGAATGCGGGCACTGCCGTCACGTGATGCGGTGGCCAGCCGTCGGCCGTCCGGTGACCAGGCGATGTGCCTGACGGTGTCCGTGTGCGCATCCACACGCGTGCGGAGGTGGCTCGCCGCGAGCGCCGCCATGAGGCCGCGGCGGGCCGAGGGAGTCGGCGTGCATTCGCCGAGCGCGGCCAGGGACAGGAGCACTGCTCGCTCCGGGTGCGTCTCCGCGCTTCCGAGCGCGTACTGGCCGATGCTGTCCGACACGCGACGGAGGAAGGCCAGATCGCGCCGCTGTGAAGAATGCACCAGCACACGGACCGGCTCGGACGCGATGCCTGCCTGCTCCAGCGCGGCGAGCCTGCGCCGGGCCAGCGTGAGGCGCTCCCCGGTGAGGAGGTAGTCGTCACTGCGGCCGGAGCGTTCCCAGTCCTCGGCCCACCGCTCCAGCTCGGCGCGCTCGCGCAGTTGGTCCACGCGTGACTCGACCTCCTGGCGGAGCGGGGCCCACTGGCGGAACAGCGCCTCGTGCGTCACCTGTGCGTAGGGCTCCTCCTGACCGGGGGTGCCGTCGCCGGCCGCGTCGGACATCAACAGACGTGCGTCGATGAAGGCCTCCACGACGTGCCGTTCCCGGTCGGTGAGCTCGGACAGCGGGACGCGTTTCCGAGCCACCTCCTGACCTTGGACCGTCACGAACCGGAGGAGCACGCGCAGGACGAACGCGATCCCGTCTGCATGGTCGAGCTCGGACACCGTGTGGTCGGCCTGCCGTGCGAGGGCGCCCGCCACGCCGCCCAATTCGCGGTACAGCTCCTCGGTGACGGTCCCGCCCGGGCCGGAGGCGAAGTAGAGCTCCTGGAGGAGGTAGGCGAGCAGCGGTAGAGCGTCGTCCGTGCCGGCGTCGTCGACGATGGCGTCTACGACGCCCGGTGCGAAGGAGAGGCCCACCAGTGCGGCCGGGCTCTCCACGACTTGCGTGAACTGGCTCCTGCCGAGCGCGCCGACGGTGACGGGGTGTTGGCAGATCTCGGCGTGGCCCCTAGTCAGGAGCCGAGCAAGGAAGTCCACCCGCAGGGTGGCGAGCACGCGGACGCCCGGGTCCTGCTCCACACACATGCGGAGCGCGTCGAGGAACTGAGCGCGTTCCCGATCACCGGCGAGGGTGACGACCTCTTCGAACTGGTCCACCACCAGCAGCACGCGTCGGAACCGGCCGCCGCGCAGGCGGGTCAGTTCGGTCCTCAGCGCAGTGGGGCCCTGTCGCAGACGCCGCAGGACCGCACCCGCGGATTCCTGTCCTCCACCTGCGGCCGCGATGGCCGCGGCCATCGCGGCCAGCGGGTTCGTCCCTGGAGTGAAGGCAGGGATCAGCGTCCAACGACGCTCTCGTAGGCGAGGCATGACACCAGCTCTGACCAGGGAGGATTTCCCGCTCCCTGACGCGCCGACGAGGACGAGGAAGCGGTCGGTCGGCCTGTCCGGGGAAGTGTGCAGCCTGCGGGTCAACTCGGCGGCCAAGGCCTCCCGGCCGAAGTACACAGCCGCTTCGTCCTCCGCGAAGGCGTCCAGTCCGGGGTACGGGACCCGGTCACGTGGCCAGTCGGCCTGCGGTGGCGCAGGATTCTCCAACCGGTACACCACGACCTGGCCCACCACCATCGCGACGACCAGCACACCGATCGCGGGGACGGAAGCCTGCTGGATGACCTGCAACAGCCAGGGAGCTTCGTCGGCGCCGGTGGCGTAGTTGGTGACGATGCCGAACAGGCTCGCGACCAATACCAGCATCACTTGAAGCGCGAGCTGCATCCGCTGCCTCATGGCGCACCGACGGTCAGGCCGTCTTCGCTCCGCAGCACAGCGTGCCCCCGTTTCTTGTCGCCCCAGCCATCTTCAGGGCTGCACCGGTTCGATCTCAACAGCGTGTGAGAGAACAAGCCATCGGTGTGACGCGGCGAGAAGTGCGTGAGCAGTAGCCCCAGAACTCGGGACTCGGGCGGCGAGCTTCGAGCGCCGGGGTATGGCCGTTCACTCGTCAGGGGGACGCCCTCAGGGGCCGGACCCGACGCTTGAGCTTCGGGACACGAGAGCCGGGACGCGGGCTCCGGGATTCGAGCGATGTGGTCCACCCGGTAGGTGAAAGAAGGGTTTTGGGGAAACCTCCCCACCCCCCTACCCCGCCACGGCCAGCTGATATGACTAAACGTGATCAGCTTGCAGCACGCCGTCACGACTGCTTACGGTGCCCCCAACGAAGCGACCCCGACGCGGTGTAACAAGCACCAGGCCGGGGTCTCACCCCAAGATCGAAACGGACGATCTCGTGGCTACCGAGCACCCTAGCCCTGCCCTTCCCGCACCCGCATCCTCCCGCCCGTACGCGAAGGCCCGCCCCGGCTACGGCAAACGAGCCGCGTCAGGGCAACGCGCGTCCCGGGCCGATGACTTCGCCCTGATGCCGGAACGGGAGCGGTACATCGCCGGATACGTCGACCGGCTCCCCGAAGGCGCGGCGATGGACATCAAGTCGCTGGCCAGAAACCTGCCCCTGTACGGTCAGATGGCCGTCTCCAGCGCCCTGAAGGCCCTCGGAGTAGCGGGACACCTGCGGCGCGTACGCTGCCTGACCGGTGAGCGGGACCAGGTCCGCTGGGTGTCCCGCACCTACTGGTCCCGCACGGCACGGGACAACGAGTGGTGGGACGCGTTCCTGACCACCGAGAGCAGCAACCCCGCGCCCGAAGCGACACTCGCTCCCCCGTCGGCCGACGCCCGTACGCAGGCCCCGGTCGCTGCGTCACCCCAGAACGCGGCCACCTCACCGGCCGCACCGCCCGAGCCCGCCCCGCAACAGGCCGAGGTCGCCTCCGAAGCCGCCGCCGCATGCGCGACGCACCCCGCGCCCGCACCCCCTGCCGTGCCCGAGCAGCGCACGCACGGGGCGTCCCAGGCCGCTCCCTCTCCCGCGTACCTCGCGCTGGCCCAGCTCGGCCGCGCGGACGCACGCCTGGCCCTCTCCGCAGCCGACTGCCGCGTCCTTGAGCCCCTGGCCGCCGCCTGGTTCTCACGCGGCGTGGATGCCGACTACCTCACCCAGGCCCTCACGGCGGGCCTCCCCGCGCAGGTGGGCTCCCCCGTGGGCCTCGTACGCCGCCGCCTCACCGACAAGCTGCCACCGCAGCTGGCCAGCAGCACCGCCCCTGCGACAGCCGTCACCAGGGGGCGTCGCCTGCTGGCGGAGTGCACCGAGTGCGGCCGTCCCGGCGCGCCCGAAGCACTGCCCGACGGCCAGTGCCGGGGCTGCCGCGCCGCCGAGTCGGACACCACTCCGACAACGCCCACCGGTCCGCCGGTCGAACGCGACGTCCACGCGCTGGTCGGCCGACTCCGCGAGCTGACACGACTGCCCTGACCGCAGCACCCGCTCACACGGCGGACGAGGGCCTCAGAGGCCGCCCAGCTCGGTGGCCAGGTCCGGATCGCGCATGCCGGGGAAGGCGTAGCCCTCGGCCTCGCCCCACGGGACGTCGAGGTCATCCATGTGCACGCGCCACTCCGCTCCTGGCAGGGCGCGGCGCAACTCGGAGACGGAGCCCAGCACATGGTCGAGCACCGGCAACACCATGTCGGGGTCGAACGGCATCTTGGTGGAACCGGCGACGACCTCGTCCGGTCGGCTGTCGTCGCTGTCGTAGAGGTACAGGCTTTCCTGGTCCTCGTACGGGAAGGACGCCCGGTGCGCGGCGACGATCCGCTCGACAGCGGCCGTCTCGGCATCGGTCAGCGGTGCGGTCCGGCTCGCGCAGTAGTAGAGGGAGACGCTCATGGTCCGAGCCTACTGAGCGGGTACGACACAGCCCTCCGGCACCGGACCGCCCTGTGGTGGGATGGTGCCGTGAGCCGCAACACCGAAGAGACCAACCGCCGTATGCTCCGGGCGCGGGACGCGATGGACCGCGCGTACGCGCAGCCGCTGGATGTGCCTGCCCTCGCCCGGATCGCCCACGTCTCCCCGGCACACTTCGCCCGCACCTTCCGCAGCACCTTCGGTGAGACCCCGCACCGCTACCTCCAGCGCCGACGCGTCGAGCGGGCGATGTTCCTGCTGCGGGAGAGCGACCGAAGCGTCACGGACATCTGTTACGAGGTCGGCTTCGGCAGCACCGGCACGTTCAGCCGCACGTTCCGCGACATCGTCGGCCGGTCGCCGAGGACGTACCGCAACGAGTCGGCGGCCACGGACGTACCCACGTGCTTCACGAAGGCGTGGACGCGGCCGAGCGCCTGAACCGCCTGTCGGCACCGGCCACCGGCCGCCGACCGCCGACCGCCGACCGCCGACCGAGCAGTTTCGGATAAGTTTTCGCCGGTCCCGCCGATTAGCGTGGTCCACATGTTCAACGCGATCACGCACTCACAGATCTACGTCCTCGACCAGGACCAGGCCCTCGACTTCTACGTCGGCAAGCTCGGCCTGGAGGTCAATGCCGATGTCGACATGGGCTTCATGCGCTGGCTCACGGTCAGCGTCCCCGGGCATCCGGACCGCCAGGTCCTGCTGGAGAAGCCCGGCCCTCCGGCGGTGTCCGAGGAGACGGCGGAGCAGATCCGCGAACTGCTCACCAAGGGGGCACTGGGCAGCGCGCTCATTCTCACCACGGACGACTGCCGCAAGACGTACGAGACACTGCTGGCCCGGGGCGTGGAGTTCACCGACGAGCCGACGGAGAGGCCGTACGGAATCGACTGCGGTCTGCGCGATCCCTTCGGCAACCACCTCCGCTTCACCCAGCTGAAGGGCTGAGAACCGAAGGCGGGGGCGCTCGGACGCCAGTGGCGGTTCGCCACCGACGCCGGCCGCGCCCGCCCCGGACGGTCGCCCGCGCGCTCTCCCCTCCTGCGTACAGGTCGGCACGCGCCACGTACAGCCGCCTGGCGACAGCGCGTCACCACTGGTCACGCTCGGCCACGAGCGCCAGCGTTGAGGCATGACCAGTAAGCAGCCACCCCTCCCCCTGCGTCCCGCACAACCCCGTTTCACCTGGCACCACTTCACGATGCGCTTCAGCTCGACGCCGCGCGGTGCCCGCCTCGCCCGGCACCTGGCCGGCGAGCGACTCGACGCCTGGGGCATCCCGTACGGGTGTGAGGCGCACGACGCGCTGACGCTGACCGTCGCCGAGCTCAGTAACAACGCGGTGCGCCACGGCCACGTACACGGCCGCGACTTCCGCCTCCGTCTCGTCGCCGAGGGCACGGCCATCCGCATCGAGGTCACGGACACCCGGGGCGCATGCCTCCCTACCCCCGCCGGTCCTGCCTCACCCGATCAGGAGGGCGGCCGCGGCCTCCTGATGGTCGCCGCGCTGGCCGACCGCTGGGGCTGGTACCCCTGCGTGGACGGGCCGGGCAAGACGGTGTGGGCGGTCCTCGAAGTCTCCCTGTTCCCGGAGCAGCAGGATTCCAGCCAGTAGGCAGTATCACGTTGCACTTGAAAATCCGCGCATGTGATGATCCTGCGTATGACCACGGGTGGGGACGGGATACCGGAACAGCAGCGCAGGCGGTCACGGCTGGCGGACCTGGACCTTCCGGGTCCGCCTCCCCGGCGGGCACTTGCTGCAACGTCGGTCGATATCCAACAGGAGCAGTTGCGTACGGCCCGCCGAGAGTTTGCTGTGTTGCTGGGTGAGTTTCGGCGTACGGCGGTGTTGGTGCCTCTTGATGGGGCCGGTGATCTGTGGTCGGCGGATCTGAACGGTGTGCGCTGGATCTGCGCGTTCTCGGACGAGGAGGCGCTGGCACGGTTCGCGCTGGCCCGTGGTGAGTCCGGGCGGGAGTGGGCGTATCGGACCGTTCTGGGTGCTCGGTTGTTGGATGTGATGGTGCCGATGTTGCCGGGTCCTGGCGGGGTGGCGCTGGATGCGGGCAGTACGGACGGGATGTTGTTCCCGCCGGTGGCGGGCATCGTTCCGGATGCGGTTGCGGTGGATCTCGGGGGGACGCGGTGAGTGGGGAGGGGTCGGATCTTCAGGTTCCGCCGGAGGCGTTGGCGCTGATCGCGAAGGGGATCGATCTGGCGCATGCGGAGCTGAAGGAGCTGGGATTCATCGGCGAGGCGTCGGTGGGGCGGGGTTTCTCTGATCTTGCTTTGTCGGGTCTGGAGTTGGGGCATGGCGGGCTGACGTCGGAGTTCGAGACGTTCTGCGACCGGTGGGAGTGGGGTGTCCGGGCCCTGACGCAGAAGGGGAACGGCTTCGCGCTGGGGGTGGGCCTGTCGGCGGGTTCATTCGCGGAGCAGGAGCAGTACGTCAAGGACTCGATCAAGATCGGTGTGAACTCGCTGAACGGGAATCCTCATGCGTCCGAGGACGAGGTCAAGGCAATGAGCTGGGACAAGGTCAGTACGCAGTCCGCGTATGACAACCCGGACTACAGCCGCGAGTCGTGGGATGCGGCCCATGCCGAGGTGAAGCAGACCTGGAAGGACACCGCCTACGACGTGGAGGACGCCGCGCTCGACTCGATGGAGCGCAACGGGCTGCTGGCCCCGGAGGTGCGGGACGCTGCGGACGAGCGGTTGCGGGAGCAGCTTGATCCGTCGCAGGAGACGATCGATCAGGCTGAGCAGCCGCGGTGGGGGGAGAGTCGCTGATGGTGGACTGGGGGAAGTGGGGCGACGCTCTGTACGACGGTGCGGGCAACCTTGTCGACAAGGGCAAGGAGGTTCTCGGCGAGGGGATCGACAAGGGCACCGATGTGCTCGGCTCGGGCCTGGAGAAGGTCGGTGCCGATGAGTGGGCGGACAAGGTCGAGGACTGGGGCGATGAGACCGCCTCCTCCTTGGGCGCGGAGGTCGGGGAGCAGCAGCTCGGCCAGAGCGAGGAAGCCGATGAGCTGATCCATGGGCGGCCGGAGAAGATCAGTGCGGCGGTGAAGAACCTCCGGGATTTTCAGAAGGCGTTCGATCTCGTCGGTGGCGGGATGAAGAAGCTGGATTCCGGTCACTGGAAGGGCGAGGCCGCCGACGCGTTCCGGGCCAAGTTCCAGACGTTGCCGACCGACTGGTTGCGGGCGGCGGATGCGTTCGAGGACGCGGCCAAGGCGCTGGAGACGTTCGCCGGGGTGGTGACCAGCGCGCAGGCCAAGGCCGGTGAGGCCATCGCCCTGTACAAGGAGGGCAAGCAGGACTACGAGACCGCGGCGGCCGCGTTCAAGGAGAAGGCGGAGGCGTACAACGCGGTCCGCAACACCGACCATCCGCTTCCGCATCCGGGGACGTTCTCCGACCCGGGCGCGGCCAAGCGCCGGCACGCGCAGGAGATCCTTCAGCGGGCCCGGCGGGCGCGTGACGACGCCGGCGAGGCCGCGAAGGGTGCGATCACGGCCGCGATGGCGCACGCTCCGAAGGAACCGACCGGGATGGACCGGGCGAAGCAGGAGCTGTTCGACTACGGGGTCGGCCAGGGTATGGAGCTGGCGCACTTCGGCGGTGGTGTCATCAAGGGCACCGCGGGGCTGGTGAACTTCGTCCGGTCGGTCAACCCGCAGGATCCGTACAACCTGACGCACCCGGCCGAGTACTACAAGGGCGTCAACATGACGCTCGCCGGCCTCACCTCCACCGTCGCCAACCCCGACCGCGCGCTGAAGAACGCCTGGGACGCGGCCAAGGGAGACCCCTCGGAATTCCTCGGCCGGCTCGTGCCCGAACTCATCGGTACCAAGGGCGGGGGCCTGATCAAGGGCGGCCTGCGGGCCGGGATGAAAGACCTCGCCGAACGCCCCAGGAGCCCCAACCGCCGAGTACACGAGAACAATCCTGACTCCCACGGGCAGCAGTGCAGCAAGGTCAAGTGCGCCGGGGATCCCGTCGACGTCGCGACCGGGCGCATGCTGCTCCCGCAGACCGACATCGTACTGCCCGGGTCTTTGCCCCTGGTCTTCGAGCGTGTCTTCGACTCCTCGCACCGGGCCGGACGCTGGTTCGGCACCGGCTGGTCCAGCACCGTCGACCAGCGGCTGGAGATCGACGCGGAAGGCGTGGTCTTCAGCTGCAACGAAGGTAGTCTGCTCGCCTACCCGCACCCCGCACCCGGTGTTCCCGTCATGCCCACGCACGGCCGGCGCTGGCCGCTGGACCGGGTGGCCGACGGCTACACCGTCACCGACCCGGAAACCGGCCAGGTCCGGCACTTCGTCGACCAGCCCACCGGAGAACTGGCGCTCCTGGCCCAGATCGACGACCGCAACGGCCGCTGGATCGCCTTCGAGCACGACGAGGCAGGAGCCCCGACCTCGATCGTGCACCACGGCGGCTACCACCTGAAACTCACCACCGCCGAAGGCAGGGTCACCGCCCTACACCTGGCAGGCGCCGGCCCCGACGGCACCGACCAGGAGATCCTGCGATACGGCTACACCGACGGCCACCTCACCACGGTCACCAACTCATCGGGCAAGCCCATGCGCTTCGACTGCGACGAACTGGGCCGCATCACCGCCTGGACCGACACCAACGGCAGCCGGTACGAATACGTCTACGACGAACACGACCGCTGCATCTACCAGGCCGGCACGAACGGCCACCTCGAAGCCCGCTTCACCTGGGACGGCACAGACCCTGAGACCGGTCTGCGCATGACGTCCATGACGGACAGCCTCGGCCACACCACGCGTTACGTAGTAAACGACCGCTCACAAGTCGTCGCCGAGATCGATCCCATGGGCGCGGTCACCCACTTCGATTTCGACCGTTTCCACCAGCTGCTGTCTGTCACGGACCCGCTTGGACACACCACTCGCTCCACATTCGACGTGCACGGCCGTCCCACCCTGGTGGAGCGGCCAGACGGGCGACAAACCCGCGCCGAATACAATGATTTCGGTCTCCCCGTACGCATAGTCGGTACCGATGGAAATGTGACTCGGCAGAGCTACGATGAACGCGGAAACTGCACGAAGGTTATCCACCCCAGCGGGGCTACTTCGCTCTACGAGTACGACGAGGCGGGACACCTGCT
Organism: Streptomyces sp. Alt3; assembly: GCF_030719215.1. Classification (NCBI taxonomy): domain Bacteria; kingdom Bacillati; phylum Actinomycetota; class Actinomycetes; order Kitasatosporales; family Streptomycetaceae; genus Streptomyces; species Streptomyces glycanivorans. The sequence continues at coordinate 939,600 of NZ_CP120983.1, forward strand.
GTCGGAATTCGACTCCTTGGGTAATAGATCTATCATCCAGTGCAACAAAGCGGGACTGACCGTATCTGTGACGGATCCTCTCGGCGCGACCACTCGCTGCATACACGATACATTCGACCGTCCGACGTCAACTGTGGACGAACTCGGAGTCGTCACCAAATTCGAGTGGACGGTGGAAGGGAAGATCGCACGCCGCCTGGAAGCTGATGGAACCGAACAAAGCTGGGCGTATGACGGCGAAGGCAACTGCATCCGCCACACCGACGCTCTGGGCGGAGTCACGGTGCACGAGTACACGGACTTCGATCTTTTGACGGGACGGACCGACCCGGACGGAGCGCGCTACGAGTTCAGCTACGACTCGAATCTCCAGCTCGCCCAGGTTTCTAATCCGCAAGGCTTGACATGGAAATATTTGTACGACCCAGCTGGTCGAATTCAGTGCGAGATTGATTTTGACCACCGGACTCTCTCATATGCCTACGACTCTGCCAACCGACTGGTGTCCCGGAAGAATGGCCTAGGACAGACCACTCTCTTCGAACACAACGAACTGGGCCAGGTTCTACACAAGAAGACCGTCGACTCCGTCACCACGTTCGAGTACGACATATTTGACGAATTGGCTAAGGCGGCCAGTTCCGACACCACGATCACTCGCATGCGCGACCGCTACGGACGACTCAAGTCCGAAACCGTCAACGGCCGTACGAGCACCTTCGAATATGACGACTTGGGCCGTCGCACCGGACGGACGACTCCGTCCGGGGCCATCAGCACATGGGCATACGACGCGGCAGGGCGACGTACTTCGCTCACGTCCTCGGGACGAACACTCACCTTCGAGCACGACGCGATGGGCCAGGAGCTGGTCCGCCGTGTAGGCGCAGACATCACGCTCAGAAACACCTTCGATGTGATGGGCCGTCTAACAGACGAGCAGGTCATCAGTGGTGGGCGTACTATCCAGCAACGCGGTTACCACTATCGAGGAGATGGTGGCCTCACGAGCATCAACGACAGGCTTTCCGGCGTCCGTCGCTTCGACCTGGATGCAGTTGGACGGGTGACATCATCCCACTCAGCGCACTGGACCGAGCGATATGCCTACGACGCGGCCGGAAACCAGACCTCAGCTTCTCTGCCGAAATCCCACCCACGTCAAGAAGCCGCCGGCCCTCGCAGTTACAACGGCACACGCGTCAGCCGAGCAGGCAACGTCCGCTACGAACACGACGCACAGGGTCGTGTCGTTCTGCGTCAGAAGACGCACCTTTCACGCAAGGCCGATACGTGGAGGTACCAGTGGGACGCCGAGGATCGTCTCGTCTCGCTGACCACCCCGGACGGGACTCTTTGGCGGTACCAGTACGACGCCCTGGGCCGACGTACTGCGAAGCAGCGCCTTGCCGACGATTCACAGACTGTGCTGGACGAGATCGTCTTCGTCTGGGATGGCGTCACATTGTGTGAGGAGAGCAGCTACGACCTCGCGATGCTCAGGTACGTCACCCTCACCTGGGATCATGACGGAATTCGACCTCTTGCCCAGACGGAACGTGTGGCTACTCAAGGCGCCCCACAGGACACAGTCGACGAGCGCTTCTTCGCCATCATAACGGATTTGGTAGGTAGCCCAACTGAACTTATCGACGAGTCGGGGTTCATTTCTTGGCGCGTTCGCCGGTCAGTGTGGGGCACCACAGAATGGGCCAAGGACAGTTCAGCGTATACCCCTTTGCGCTTTCCGGGCCAGTATTTCGACCAAGAAAGCCTTCTGCACTACAACTACCTCCGATATTACGACCCTGACGTATCCCGCTACATAAGTCCGGACCCGATCGGGCTGGAGGGCGGCCCGAACCCTCACTGGTATGGCCCCAATCCCTACACATGGATAGATCCCCTAGGGTTGTCCCTGTGCCGCGTGAAGCCGAGGCTCGAGGACGGCAACACGAAAGAGGGATGGCAGCACATCGACGAGCGACACATCAGCGGAACCGCCGCACATGGCCACGGTGACCTCATGCCCCCCACCACGACACGCGCGCAGGTGGAAGCGGCAGCGGATAAGATCATCGAAAAGGGTACACGAATATCGGATCCAAATCGCACGATCCAGACGCTGGAGAAGCGAATGAACGTAAATGGCATGCGAGCCGTTTACCGCTTGGTCGTGGATTCTTCCGACGGAAATCGGATCATTACTTTCTTCCCAGTAGGAAAGAGCTTCAGTCCGTGATCAAGGTAAAATTTTCAGTTCGCGCAGGACAGGGTGAACCCAGCGGTTTCGACCTCGGGGACATCCTTGTCGAGGGAGAGCGTGGAGCAGCAAATTCAGGCGGCCACGTTCCCGACCAAGGAATGATGATCTACCCTTCAGTCACCCTCCTTCTCGACTCCCTGAGGATGCTCTTCTCCGGGGAGAAGAAGCAGATCTCATTCACAGGTGTCGACACGTCATTCCGGCTCGATTTCAAATGCGCAAGGAAAGGACTCGTGTCGGTATCGGAAAGCGGAACGCTGCTTGGGGAATCGAGTCTTGATGACCTTTCAAACGCAGTCCTCCGGTCCGCTCAGATCCTTGCTGACGAGGAACTTTCCGGCCTTGCTGCAACGGACCCGGTACAAAACGATTTTCGCGCCGCTCTACGGGACCTGCGCGCGACCGCGACGCGAAAACAGTAGGGGCGCGATGAAACAATTGCACGCCTTCCTCACTTTCTCGGCGCCTCGTGTCGTGATGAAGTCAGCGAGTTCTTCTCGCCGACCACGGAGGCGGGCGTTCGCGCACCGAGGACGAACACAGCGCCCGTTCCGCTGTCGGCCACAGGGATCAAGCCGCGCAGGACCGACCGCTTCGGCGCGGTGACCGGAAAGTGACGGCTCCTCACGCGCTCCCTCGACTTCGCTGGACTGGAGATCGCCGTCCGGAGAGACTTGCCCCACCATGTCGGGTCCGCGCGCCAACACGTGCCGGCCATCAAGCACACGCACACACGGGGGCAAGGTGCCGGACCAACCGATCGCCGGACGGTACGAGCTCCTGGAGGAGCTCAACAGCGGCGGTATGGGAGACGTATGGCGTGGTTACGACGCCGTGCTGGACCGGCCCGTCGCCGTGAAGGTGGTCCGGCGGCAGGCCGTCGCCGGTTCACCGCAGCTGGCCGAGGAGTTCGCCAAGCGGTTCAAGCGCGAGGCGCGCATCACCGCGCGCATTCAGCACCCCGGCGTGCCGCAGGTGTACGACGCGGTGCTGGACGACACCTTCGAGCGGCTCTTCCTCGTCATGGAGCTCGTCGACGGCATCCCCCTGTCCGCGTACATCCACCCCGATCGCCCGCTGCCCGTCAGCTGGGCCGTGGCGGTCGCCGCGCAGGTCGCCACCGTGCTGTCGCACGCCCACGACGTGCCGGTGATCCACCGCGACCTCAAGCCGTCCAACATCCTGGTCGCCCGGGACGGGACGGTGAAGGTCCTCGACTTCGGTATCGCGGCGATCCTGCGCACGGACGTCACCAAGCTCACCGCGACCGGCAGCCCTATCGGCACCTACCAGTACATGGCACCGGAGCAGGTCCGCGGCGGGCGCACCAGTCCTCAGACCGATCTGTACGCGCTGGGTTGCGTGTTGCATGAACTGCTCGGTGGACGGCCTCTGTTCACCGCCGACAGCGAGTACTTGGTGATGTACCAGCACGTGAACGCCGCTCCGACCCCGTTGCGCCTGCTGCGACCGGATGTGCCGGACTCCTTGGAGGAGCTGGTCCTGCACCTGCTGCTCAAGGCTCCGGAGGCGCGGCCCGCCGACGTTCAGGAGGTGTACGAGCGGCTTCGGCACTTCCTGCCCGCGCCCGGCGCGGGGCCTGCTCCCGGTGAGGCAGGGCCGCAGGGAGCGCCGGATCCGACCGCGATCTTCCGTCAGCCGTACGCGCCACGTGCCCGCGCCGGTGCAGGACGGCCTGTGCCCACCACGGTCGATCCGGCCGCCGCACAACCGGCCCCCGTCGCCGTGCCCGCGCAGCTGCGGGAGGAGATCGCGGAGGCATACGCGCACTCCGACGCACTGCTGGACGAGGAGCGGTTCGCCCAGGCCGCTGAGGTGCTGAGCGAGATCATCGAGCCGGCCGCCCATGCACTCGGCGCCGAGAACAGGAAGGTCCTGGAGCTCCGGACGCAACGCGCCGCCATCCGGCTGCTCGGCGGCGACTACCGTGCGGCGTTGCCGGAGTTCGACGCCTTGGCCGACGCATACGCGCGTACCGGCGGTCCCAGCAGTACGCAGGCACGTGCGTGCCGTGCCCAGGCTGCCCGGTGCCGTGCCGAGCTGGGCCAGGCGACCGATGCACTGGCCGCGCTACGGGGTGTCCTGGACATTGTCCGCACGGTCGACGGCGACGTCAGCGACGAGGCGGTCGAATTGCGGCGGGACATCGGCATGCTCCTGCTTGCCCAGGGACAGGCGCCTGAGGCACAGCTGATCCTCGCTCCCCTCCACGACGATCTGTGCCTGGTCTACGGTCCGACGGACGACATGTCCGAAGAGGTCGCCGAGGTGCTGAGCCTGATCGAGCTCGATCTCGACGGCCCGACTGTCTGACCGCCACCGCCTCCACACCCGTCGCTCCCCCGGAGAGTCCGCCCATGCCCCACCTCGCGTTCGACATCGACTTCTGCGCACAACTCAGCAAGCTCCAGGGCAGCGTCAAACAGGGAGTGTTCGATGCCTGGGAGAAGTTCGAGCGTCTCACCCTCGACCAGTTGTTCAGGGACCAAGGATTGAAACTGGAGACCCTCAAGCGGGCTCGCGATCCGCACATCCGGACCATCCGCATCGACCAGGGCACGCGCGGTGTCGTCCTGGCCCCGGACAGCGGTGACACGTACGTGCTGTTGCGTGTGATGCCGCACGACAAGGCGATCTCGTGGGCGATCAAGCAGAAGGCCAGCATCAACACGGTCACCCGGGCCGTCGAAATCCGGGACATCGCCATGCTTGACGAGCTCACTCCCGCGTATGAGCAAATCGCTCCGGCTCCCGACGAGAGACTGTTCGCGAAGGTGTCGGATGGCGACATGGCTGCGCTCGGCATCGACGAGACCACTCTTCGGCAGGCCCGCGTGCTCACCGACGCCGAACAACTGGAGGTATTCGCGCCGTACTTCCCCCAGGACCAGCGCGAGGTCCTGGAGTATCTGGCGGCAGGTTTCAGCGTCGAGGACGTCTGGCGGGACGTGGTGTCCGTGGCCATGTCCACCGTCTCCGCCGGTGACCCGCCCGTGGACACACAGGACTTCGCCACGGCGATTCAGCGCACCCGTGCGCGTATCGCTCTCGTCACCGCGTCGGAGGAGCTGCGTGACATTTTGGACAAGCCGTTCGCGGCCTGGCGGGTCTTCCTCCACCCGTCGCAGCACAAGGTCGCCTACCGCCCTTCGTACTCCGGTCCCGCACAGGTGACCGGCGGTCCCGGGACCGGAAAGACGGTCGTCGCCCTGCACCGGGTACGCCACCTCCTGGGCCATCTGCGCGACGGCGACCGGGTGCTGCTGACGACGTACACCAATGCCCTGGTCACTGCACTGCGCGCCGGTCTCGCCGCCCTGGTCGAGGACGAGGTGCTGCGCGACCGTGTCGACATCATGACCGTCGACGCGTTCGCGGGCCGTGTCGTGTCCACGTCGCGTCGGCCTCTGCGAGGCGGTGAGGAGGAGGCCCGATGGGAACGGGCGGCTCGCGTCACCGGTTTCACCGGCACTCCACAGTTCCTCGCGCAGGAGTACAAGCATGTGGTCCTCGCCCAGAACCTGCGGACGCCGGAACAGTACGAGGCCTGCGAGCGACGAGGACGCGGCAGCGCTCTGCCCACCTCCGCCCGCGCTCTGGTGTGGCGCACCGTCGAGGAGTTCACCGACCGGCTCGGCGTCGACGGGCTGCGCACCACCTCGGCACGTGCGCGGAGGCCGCCGACTTGCTGGAGACCTCGGGTCCGCCATACAGGCACGTGGTCATCGACGAGGCCCAGGATCTGCACCCGGCCCAGTGGCGGCTGCTGCGGGCCGCCGCTCCGGCGCGCCCGGACGATCTGTTCATCGCGGGCGACCCTCACCAGCGCATCTACGACACGAGGGTCTCTCTGAGGGCGGTCGGCGTGAAGGTGACCGGCCGGTCCACGAAGATGCGCAAGAACTACCGCTCCACCCACGAGATCCTTAGCTGGTCCACCGCGCTTCTTGTCGGCCGCCCCTTCGAACAACTGGCGGACGACGCCCGCAACGAAACCCTGCTCGGCTACCGTTCCGCCCTGCACGGCAGCGGGCCCGAGACGTTCGGCGGGGATTCGGAGGACGCCGAGCTGGACGCCCTGGTCGCGAAGGTGTGCGGATGGCTCGCAAGCGGCATCGCGCCGGGCGAGATCGGTGTCAGTGCCCGGTTCAACAAGACCTGCGACAGGGCGGTGGACCGCCTCAGGGCGGCGGGCATCCCTGCCGTGCGACTCCGGGGCAACGCGCCGGCCGACCCGGACACCGTACAGATCGGCACGATGCACGCGTTCAAGGGACTGGAGTTCCGGTGCGTCGCGGTCATCGGGGTGAGCGACGGCGCCCTTCCGTTCCCGAGGGCGGTCACCGCGGCGGAGGTCGACCGGCTCCAGCACGACGCGGACCTGCTGGCGGAGCGCTGTCTGCTGTTCGTCGCGTGCACCCGGGCCCGGGACGGGCTGTACGTTTCGTGGTCGGGCGACCCGAGTGAGTTCCTGCTGGAGGCAGGGCTGTGAAAGTTTCGGCGTTGCAGATCAGGCCGAGCACGAGTGTCCGCAACCGGCGTGAACCTGTCCGCGGTCGGCGCAGGCAACCCTCCGCCACCGCCGTTACGTCACCTTGTGAAGGTCTGACCATGAATGGTCGGGTTCCTTGATCGGCTCTTGCGGGTTCCACTTACCTCAGAGTAACTAACTGTCCCATGAACCTCTTCAGCCGCAGCTCCTTGCTCCGCCGTCCGGAGCCCCGTACGGAGGAGTCAACTGCCGCCCCGGAGGCCACCGGTGCCGCAGTTCTTCCCGACCCCCGCCTGGCCGCTCTCACCGGGGAGTGGATGATCGACCCCGCACACAGCAGGATCGGCTTCTCCGTGCGGCACGCCATGGTGACGACCGTGCGCGGCGCGTTCACGGAGTACGAGAGCCGTCTCTACTTCGACGGGCGCGACCCGGCACGCTCCCGGGCCGAGATATCGATGGCGACCGCGAGTGTCGACACGGGCGTGGAGCAGCGTGACGCACATCTGACCGGACGGGACTTCCTGGATGCCAGGAATCACCCTCGGATCAGCTTCACGAGCAGCGCCGTTCAGCTGATCGGCAAGGACGTCTACCGCATGACCGGCGACCTCACGATCCGGGGCATCACCGGCCCCGTGACTCTGGACCTCACGTACATCGGTTACGTCACCGATCCCTTCGGCTACGAGCGCGTCGGGTTCGACGGGACCACCACCATCAACCGTTCCGACTGGGGCCTGACCTACAACGCCCGGCTCGCCGAAGGTGGAGCCATGGTGAGCGAGCGGCTGCGCCTCCAATTCGACATCGCGGCCATCCGCACTCCCGCCGCTGCCTGACGCGCCCTCAGGCACCGGTTTCCGCGCCACCGTCGGGTGTGCCCCTGAACGTGCAGCGATAGGCGCGCGGCGACACTCCCAGCGCCGTGTGGAAGTGCTGTCGTAGCGCGGTGCCGGTGCCGAAGCCCGCGTCGGTGGCGATCCGGTCCACCGGGAGGTCGGTCTTCTCCAGCAACTGCCGTGCTCTGCTGACACGTTGCTGGATGATCCACTGCATGGGCGTGAGACCGGCCTCTTGCCGGAAACGCCGGTTGAAGGTCCGCACACTCATCGACGCGCGGTCCGCCAGCTCGGCCAGCTTCAGGGGCCGGTCCAGGTGCCGGAGGGCGTACTCCCGGGCCGGGGCCGTCGAGCACTGCTCGGGCGGGGTGACCGGTCGTTCGATGAACTGGGCCTGTCCGCCTTCCCGGTGGGGCGGGACGACGGTGCCGCGGGCCACCGTGTTGGCGACCTCCGCTCCGTGGTCGGTACGGATCATGTGGAGGCAGAGGTCGATGCCCGAGGCGACACCGGCCGAGGTCAGGACACCCCGGTCGTCGGTGTAGAGCACGTCGGCGTCCACCTCGATCTCCGGGTAGAGCGCCAGGAACTCGTCGCACGACTTCCAGTGCGTCGTCGCCCGCCGCCCGTCCAGCAGTCCGGCCGCAGCCAGGACGAAGGAACCGGTGCAGATGGACGCCACCCGCGCTCCGCGGGGGATACGGGCCAGGGCACGGGCAACATCCGCATCGATCCGCCCGCGCGCCTGCGGCTCGTAGTCCTCCTGGGCCGCCGGCACGATGACGGTGTCCGCACGCTCCAGCGCCTCGGGGCCCTCGGCGACGTTGACAGTGAAGTCGGTGTCCGTCGGCACGACGCCCGGCCTCGGTGTGCAGGTGACGAGGTCGTACAGGGGGTCTCCGGACGCCGAGACCGCCTGGCCGAACAGGCGGTGCACGATCCCGAGCTCCATCGGCAGCAGCCCGGGGCGTACGAGCACGACCACTCGATGCCTCTTGTTCGCCATGGCCAGATTCTTGCAGAAGCCGTCCATCTCGCCAGTGGTCGCCCTACGGGTACGCGATGACGATCGACGCATGGACGCAGTCACCGGCCTCTCGCACGGCAGCCCCCTCGATCGCCCCGACCCTCCCCCGCACCGCGGCAACCTCGATCACGGCAGCCCTCCCCCGCACAGCGGGCACGTCGGTAGCCCCGCCCCTCCCCCGCACCGCGGCCGCCTCGGTCACCGCGCGTGGTGGGTGGCGGCTGCCGCGCTGCTCGCGATCGTCGTGGCCGGGGCGTTCTCGACCCTGCCCGGCCTGCTCACCGGGCCCCTGCACCGGGAGTTCGGCTGGTCCCGCGGATCGATCGGCCTCGCGGCCTCGGTGAACATGGTCCTGTACGGTCTCACCGCCCCGTTCGCCGCAGCCCTCATGGACCGCTTCGGCATGCGCCGCGTCGTGGTCGTCGCTCTTCTGGTCATCGCCTCGGGGGCCGCTCTCACCTCCGTCATGGCGACGGCCTGGCAGTTCACCCTGTACTGGGGTGTGCTCGTCGGTCTGGGCACCGGCTCCATGGCCACGGCCTTCGGAGCCACGGTCACCCAGCGGTGGTTCGTCAGGCGGCGCGGGCTGGTCACCGGTCTGCTCGCCTCCGGGAGCGTCTTCGGGCAGATGGTGTTCCTGCCGGCGCTGTCCTGGATCGTGGACCGGCACGGGTGGCGCCCCTCCCTCGTCACCCTCGTACTCGCGGCGTGTGCGACGGCGCCGCTGATGTGGCTCGTACTGCGCGACCACCCCGCGGACGTGGGGCGTGAGCCCTACGGCGCCGACCGTCATGTGCCGCGCCCCACCCCCGCCGAGGGTGCGGGCCGCAGGGCGATCGCCCTCCTGCGCGACGCGGCGCGCACGCGTCCCTTCTGGCTGATGGCGGGTGCGTACGCGATCTGCGGGGCGTCCACCAACGGCATCATGTGGACCCACTTCACCCCTGCCGCCCACGACCACGGCATGCCGGCCACCACGGCGTCGTCCCTGCTGGCGGCCATCGGGGTCTTCAACGTGATCGGCACCGTCGCGTCCGGGTGGGCCACGGACCGCCGCGACCCGCGCCGGCTGCTCGCTGTCTTCTTCGCCCTGCGCGGGCTGCTCCTGATGTGCCTGCCGATGCTGATGAGCGCCACGGTGCAGCCGCCGATGGTGGGGTTCGTCGTCGCCTTCGGTCTGCTCGACCTCGCCACCGTGCCCCCGGTCGTCGCCCTGTGCCGTGAGTTTCACGGCGACGGCGGCGCGGTGGTGTTCGGCTGGGTCGGCGCGGCCCACCAGGTCGGCGCCGCGCTGGCCGCCTACGGAGGCGGAGCCGCCCGCGACGCCTTCGGGACGTACGCTCCCGTCTGGGTGACCCTCGGCGCCCTGTGCGCCGCCGCGGCTCTGCTGTCGCTGCTCGTCCGGCGCGTCTCGCCGGCCGGTCGGACGCGTCTAACCGCCGTAGACCGCCTGTGAGTCCGCGAGCACCTCGGCGAAGTCAGCTGCGAGGGTGGACGCTTCGGCCGGGGTGAGGGTGGCGGTCGTGACACGCACGCCGGGCGGGGAAGCGATGCGGAAGCGTGTCCCCGCCGCGATCCACCAGCCCCGGGTGCGCAGCCCGTTGACCACCGCGGACTCGTCCCGGACGGGCACCCACACATTGAGCCCGCTCGACCCGTGGGACGCGATCCCGCGCTCCGCCAGCGCCGCCCCCAGGGCCTCACGCCGGACGGTGTACGTGCGGGCAGCCCGGGCCACCAACCTTGTCACCTCCGGGTCGGTCAGCAGACCCGCGACGGTCGCCTGGAGGATGTGACTGACCCATCCCGAGGTGAGCAGCATCCGCCCGTCGTGGCGCGCGAGGGTGGCGGCGTCGCAGGCGAGAGCGGCCCAGCGCAGATCGATCCCGAGGTGCTTGGACACCGTACGCACATGGGCCCAGCGGGGCAGTTCTCCCGAAGCGAGGGTCACCGCGTCGGCACCGGCGATGTCCGCGTTGTGGTCGTCCTCCACGACCAGCGTGTCGGGGAAGTCGCGGAGGACCGAGAGGAGTTCGTCCCTGCGGTCCGGGGTGAAGCGGGCGCCGAGCGGGCTCTGGCCGCGAGGGCTGCACACCACGGCCCGGGCTCCCGCCCGGAGTGCGGAGCGCAGCGCCTCCGGGCGCATGCCTTCGTCGTCGACCGTCACGGGCAGCATGCGCAGGCCCAACGCCGTTACCAGGTCGAGGAGATGGTGGAAGCCCGGATCCTCGACCGCCACGGCGTCACCGGGTCTGAGTTCGGTGGACAACAGCCTGGCGATGCAGTCCAGGGCCCCGTGGGCGAAGGTCACCGCGTCGGTGGGGACACCGTCCCGGGCCAGCCAGGCGCGGGCCGCGCCCTCCAGCGCGGCGAGCCTCGGCGACGCACGGTGCGATCCGGGCACGGGTTCCACACGAGCGGGCGGGGTCAGCGCCGGGAGCCAGTCGGGGTCCGGGTGACCGCCTGCCAGGTCACGGAGGCCGGCGGGCACACGCGGTGGGCGACGCGAGGTGACGGCGGGAGCGGACGCCACCACCGTGCCACCACGCCCCAGAGTCACCACCACCCCGCGTACGCGCAGTTCCTTGTACGCCGCCGCGACCGTCCCCGCGCTGACGCCGAGCGCTTCGGCCAGCCGCCGCACGGGAGGCAGCGAGGCGCCCGGCCGGAGAGCGCCGTCGGCAACTCCGCTCTCGACGGACGCCGAAATCTCCCTGGCCGTACCGCCGACGATCCCATATTGTTCTGCCACAGAGAACAGTTTGTACCGATACAAAAGTTGTGTCAAGGGGGATCCCGATGAAACCGACGCCGAAACGCGTGCCGTTCACCCGCCGCCTCACGATTCCGGGCGGTCGCGACGGGCGGCGCATGCTGGTGGTGGCGATCATCGACAAGGTGGGCACCGGCCTGTGGAGCGGAGCGGCCACGCTCTACTTCGTCTACGTCGCACACCTGTCGATCGCCCAGATCGGTGCCCTCATGGGCCTGTCCGGCATCCTCGGCGTGGCCGGGCCACCGCTCGCGGGACGGCTGGCCGACCGCTTCCCCGTGACCCGCATCCTGGTCATCACCCAACTTGCCCGCGGCGCGGCACTCCTGGCCCTGCTGACGACGAACGACTATGCGCTGCTTGTGCTGTTCTCGGCGCTGGGGGCCCTGCCCGACCGCGCGTCGAGTGTCCTGACCAAGCTGTTCGCCGCACGCGTCGCCGGTCCCGACCGCATCCGCTACCAGGCGATCCAGCGCACCGCCGTGAACATCGGGTGGGCGGTCGGCGCCGCCGGTGCTGCCGCCGCGCTGACCGTGGGCACCACCGCCTCCTACCAGGCTCTCCTGCTCGCCAACGTCCTCTCGTACGTCGTCATCGGAGCCCTGACACTCCGCTGCGCGGAACCGCCGGCCCCCAGCCGCGTCGTGGCGTCCCCCGCCACCAGCAGCGTCGTGACGCCCTCGGACCCCACCACCGGGAACGGCGCCCGGCCCACCGGAGCGGGGCGTCCCGCCTCCCGGACCGGGCGCGCGACACCCTGGCGGGACCGCCGCTACCTCGCGTTCACCGGCTCGGAGATATGGCTGTTCCTGGACGACAGCATCCTCCAGGTCGGATTCCCGCTGTGGATCGTCCACGCCACCGACGCACCGGTCGGACTCGCACCGCTGGTGCTCGTCCTGAACAGCGTGCTGGTGATCGCCCTCCAGGTCCCCCTGTCACGCTTCGGGGAGACGAGGGCGGCCGCCCGCCGCCTGCTCGTCCCGATCGGCGCGGCGTTCCTGACGGGAGGGGTGGCGCTCGCCGCCTCGGCCGGCCCTGGCCCCTGGCTCGCCACGGCGGCCGTCCTCCTCGCGGCTGTCGCGTTCACGCTCGCGGAGATCCTGCACTCGCTCTCGTCCTGGGAACTCTCCGTGGCACTCGCACCCGGCGAGGCACAGGGTGCCTACCTCGGTGCGCACGGCCTGGCCCAGTCCGCCCAGCGCAGCCTCGGCCCGGTCGTCGTGGGAGCGGCGGTGAGCGCCGGCCCGTTCGCCTGGCCGGTGCTCGGTGCCACGCTCGTACTGGCCTGCTTGGCGCAGCACCGACTCGTCCGGCCGGACGAGTCGGGGACGGCGGGGACGGCGGGGGCAGCGGGGGCAGCGGGGGCAGCACCCAAGAGCGTCGCCAGGTCGAGGAGCGGCCACTGTCCGAAACCACTGTGATCTGCGCCGACACGCCGGGTAGCGTCATCGCGTGCTCGAACCGGCATGGCTTTCGCCAGGGAAATCGGACGATCTGAGCACCGGCCGGATCCCGGCGGTGTTCACCAGCCGAGCAGGTCCATGGACCTTCGAGCGAGCCAGTCCGTGAAGGACACGGGCTGACCCCCCAGGTCCAGAGGCAGGATCTGGTCGCAGGTGGCCCGGCCGTCGAACCACGGCGAGCCCCGGTGCGGGCCGGTGACAACGAGCAGGGTGGAGAAACCACAGCCGTTGTCCTGGATGAACACGGCGCCGGCGGTCCTGCGCTCCTGGAAGACCTCGTACTCGGCATCCCACTGCTCGAACGCCGCCTGATAGGCGTCGTGTTCCGGGAAGTCCTGCGTCAGCGGCTCTCGCCCGATCAGTTCGTCCTCGTGAGCACGGTAGGAGTCAGGATGAGGGAAAGCGGTGGTGAGCAGGTCGTAGTTGGTGTCCGGGTCACCGTGCCAGCCCCAGCCCTCCGTGGACCGGCACAGACGGTTCACCGCGCCGCCGACGTCCTGCCGGCGCAGGTACGCGCGGTACTCGTCAGGGAAGGCGATGCCCAGCTCCGCCTCCGCTTCACGGATCTCCGATTCGGACAGCGGAGCCGCGGCGCCGGCCCCCTGCCGCGAGGGGGCGGAGCCGACCTCGCCGGCGCGCCTCCCGCGGGCGATGCGTCGCGCTTCCGCGGTCCAGTCGGTGGTCGTAGGGGCGCGGCCGGTCCGGGACATCACGCCTAACCGGCGTCCGCGGCGTCCAGGACGTCGTCCCCGGCCGGGGCTCGCACGCCCAACGGCTCGTCGAAGGCGCTGAAGGACGTGGTGCTGCGGTAGTCGCTGCCCTTGTAGGCGACCTTGAGGAGGTACGGCTTGCCCTCGGTGGCGACGTAGAAGGTGTAGGTGCCCTTCGCGTCTGCTCCGTCCGCATCGTCGGAGACCCGCAGCGCGACCGCCGGGCGGCCGTCGATCTCGGTACGGTCCCCCTTCGCGGCCGTCCCGAAGGCAGCGAACGGCCAGGTGCAGTCGACCAGCCCGTCCCCGGGTTTGGCGTTGCTGGAGGGGGCCTTGATCCAGCGGTTCTGGGCCTTGCCTCCGGCCGCCTCGCGGCCCGACCACCGGTCGAGGTACACCCGGTCCGGGCGTACGTAGTCGGTGTCGTCGATCCGGATCTGTTCGAGGCTGCCGCCCTCGGTCCAGGTGATCTTGTTCGTGCACCGGCCCTTGAGGTCGGTGGTCTGCCGACTGGAGTAGCTGCTGCCTGCCGACCCCGTGGTCGACGAGGCGATGGTGACCGTCTCCAGCGCTTCCATCGTCTTGTGTGCCTCGTCGAGCAGAGCGTCGGCGGAGAGTTCCTCGCCCTGCCCGCCCTCGCCCGTGCAGCCGGTGACGGCCGCTGTCAGCAGCAGGCCGGCCAGTACCACCGTCACAGATTTCGCGCGCACACAGACCCCCGGATACATGGGCCGATCACATTACGGCACGCCCCGGAAGGGTCGGACAGGACACCCCCACCACGGGACCGGTCAGACCGCCTGCCGTCGACGTTGCCCCGCGTAGAACGTGGCGGCGGCGGTCAGCAGGGTGAGACCCGTGGCGGCGGCGAGGGTGATCTCGGTGGTGTTCTCCTGGTCCGGGCCGTCGGGCAGCCGCGGGTCCAGCAGACCGAGCGGGTCCTTCCGGATCTCGACCCGGTCACCCACCTCGGCCTGGCCGAAGCAGTTCTCCTGCTGCGAGACCTCGTACGTCGCCCGGTCGCCGCCGGTCTCCCGGACCGAGCAGAACATGTCGGCACCCCGCCTGTTGTGCCGGTCGCTCACCTCGGTCACCACGGCGGACGCGGGCTCACCCACCGTCGTCATGTAGGCCTCGTACACCGCGGGCCCCGCGAAGAGCATCAGCAGGAATCCGGCCACGGAGGCCGTGGTCGCGGCGCCGGCCCGGTGCCAGACGCCACCGATCAGGCATGCGGCCGCCGCGACGGCCGCCAGCATGACGACGACGCCGATCCAGGTCACCCACTGGCCGACCCCGGCGCCCAGGATCATCACGGCCGGAAGCGCCACCGCCCACGCGAGGGAACCTGCGGCCTTCCTGCCACCGGAAGGCGGCACCCCACCCTCCCGCGCCTTCGCGGCCACCGCTCCGGGTGTCGGTGTCCGCCCGTTCGCGCCCATGCCCCCGCCCCCACTGCCCTCTGCTTCGTTCCCGACCAGCTGCCGCCCGGCCCGGCCGCTCCACCGGCACCCGGGGAGCCGGAGAGGGCGCGTCGCGGCCCACGGTATCCCGTCCCCGGAGACGGCGACGCGGCGCGCACGCGGCCGGGCACCCAGGGGTCCTGACAGGCAGTCAGCAGCCCTGTACGCAGCGGACTTGAGGAGTACGGGCTCGCCGCCCCCGGGTCGACGGAGGGCGGCTGATCAGGGGGTACCGTGACCGAACACGAGTCCGACCTGGCCTCTCGGCCGCACGAGGTGACGAACGATGAACGCATACCCGCTGCCCACGCCCCACCCCACGACCGCGCATCCCGCCCGCGTCTACAACGTCTGGCTGGGCGGCAAGGACCACTACCAGGTGGACCAGGAGGCGGCCGAACTCGCCGCGGAGGCCAACCCGACGATCGTGCCGTCGGTCCGGGCCAACCGGGCGTTCCTCGGGCGTGCCGTCCGCCACCTCGCCACGACCGGGATCCGTCAGTTCCTTGACATCGGCACGGGCATCCCCGCCGCGGACAACACCCACGAGGTCGCCCAGCGGGCGGCACCCGAATCGCGTGTCGTCTACGTCGACAACGACCCGATCGTGCTGACCCACGCCCGGGCGCTCCTGGTCAGTGGCCCCGACGGGCAGACCGACTACGTGCAGGCGGACGCGCGGGACGTCGACACGATCCTCCACGAGGCCTCACGCACCCTGGACCTCGACGAACCGGTCGGCCTGATGCTGGTGGCGATCCTCCAGTACATCAAGGACGCCGAGGACCCGTGGGACATCACCGGTCGCCTGCTGGACCGCCTCGCCCCCGGCAGTCATCTCGTCCTCTCGCACCCGGCGGCCGATGTCACGGCCCCCGAGGTCGCCGAGTCCATGCGGATCTACAACGAGCGCGCTGCCAGCCACGCCTCGGCCACCCCGCGTACCCAGGCGGAGGTGGAACGCTTCTTCGAGGGGCTGGAGATCCTCGAACCGGGTGTGGTCACCCTGACGCGCTGGCGGCCCGAAGCATCCGACGTCCCGGACGACACCCTGCCCATGTGGTGTGCCGTCGCCCGCAAGGCCTGACGTCCCTCCCTCGCCGACAGGGCCCACCGGGTCGTCTCGACCCGGCACCCCGCGTCCTCAGGTGACGCTGCGTTCACCCGTCTCCGGCATGTGACGGTCCCCAGCGCGGACGGACGCGGGGCCGGACTCGGGGCCGGGCGCACCGTCACCGCCGTCCGGCCGGCCGGCGCGTAGGAGTTCGCGCCAGTGTTCCTGACTCCAGTCGGCCGGGGCCGTGGTGCGGATGAAGTCCTCGACCAGGGCACGGAACCGGACGGGGTCACTGTGGAAGGGGAAGTGTCCCGCCCCTTCGAAGATCTCCAGGCGGCTGCCGGGCATGGCCGCGTGGGCTCCGTGGGCATGGCGGACCGGGACGATGCTGTCCCGTGAGCCCCAGAGCAGGAGGGTGGGCATGCCCTGGGCCAGGTAGCAGCGGTCCAGCATCGTGACCGCCTGGCCGCGCCAGTCGACCACCGCCCTCAGCGTGCTGATGAAGGCGCTCCGGGAGGTGGTGTCGGGCAGGGCGTCGACGAGGTCGAGCAGTTCGCCCGCGTCCTGGCCGAGGTCGGTGTCGAGGAGCTTGATCAGCCGGGTGAAGAGGCCGACCTGACCGCGCATTCCGGGCAGGCGCAGGGTGGACAGCACGAGGTCGGCGCCCGGGAGGGACACCGCTCTCAGGACGGGGTTGACCTCCCGCCCGACGCCTCCCGCGCTCACCAGGATGAGCCGGTCGGTGCGTTCGGGGTACTGGTAGGCGAACTGCATGGCGACACCGCCGCCGAGCGAATGGCCGACCAGGGTGGCGCGTTCGATGCCGAGGACTCCCAGCAGGTCCCGGATGCCGTTCGCGTAGCCGGCCACCGAGTAGTCACCCCGGGGCTTGTCGGAGTCTCCGTGACCGAGCAGGTCAGGGGCGATCACGGTGTGGTGGCGGGCCAGCTCGGGGATCAGCTCGGCCCAGGTCGCGGAGGAGTCGCCGATACCGTGGATGAGCAGGACGGCGGGCCCCTCCCCGGCCATCCTGTAGGCGCGGCGGTAGCCGTGGATGATCCTGTGGGACAGTTCCACGCTCTGCTCGGCCTGTCGTCCGCGTGCTGGTGCGCCGGCCACGGGACCGCCTCCGTCTGCTGCTCCGACGATTCCCGAGCGAGGGTAGGAAGCTCCCGCGCCGGGCGGATTACCGGGACGTTTCGGGCGGCGCCCGGGTGGTTGTGCGCCGCTTCGGCATTCGTAACACGTGGGTGGCGCACACGCCGGAAGACGCGCCCTGTGATCATCGCGGGCGGCAGGCCGGTTCCGTGTCGGCACGGAGAGCTCCTCGTCGCACGGTCCTGCCCCCTAAGTGGAAAGGAACCTCTCCGGGCGCACGCGTCCTATCGTCGTGCTTGCACCACATCACCGAGGTCAAGCGGATGCCCGACGAAGGATTGGTACACGTGCCCGAACAGTTCGCACCCGTCTCGCACAAGCCCGAAGCCACCGGCGACGCCTACGGGCGGCTCATGTCGCTGCTCGACGAGAACGGCGCCCGCTACCGCGTCATCGACCACGCCCCCGAGGGGCGCACCGAGGAGGTCAGCCGCCACCGGGGGCACCCGGTGGCGCAGGGGGCCAAGTGCCTCGTCGTCATGGTCAAGACGGGCAAGCGCACCAAGCGGTACTTCCTCGCGGTCGTCCCGGGGGACGCCCGCGTCGACCTCCCTGGGTTGAAGGCGCTGGCAGAAGGCACCTATGTGTCGTTCGCCTCCGCGGACAGGGCCGAGGAGTTGTCGGGGAGTGTCAGCGGGACCATTCTGCCGTTCAGCTTCCATCCGGATCTCGAACTCGTCGTGGATCCCGGAGTGCTGGAGCATGAGGAGATGTTCTTCAACGCCGCACGGCTGGACCGCTCCCTGGCTCTGAGCACGCAGGACTACCGGGAGCATCTTCGTCGCGTCGGGGCGCGGATCCGGCCGATCGTGGCGGTGGACCCGGAGCACGCCGCACACTGACCCGCCGGGCGGGGTCCGGCTCTCGCCGCCGGCACCCCGTCCCGCGCCGGCCGCACAGGCACGCCACCTCACTTATTTGCACACTGAATCTCCCCATCTCGCCCGCGTCCCGGCCGCCCGCACATCCCCGGGCAGGTCCCCGGCGGACGGGAAGCCTGGTGGCGTGCCGTGCGCGCCCCTCACTCCCACGGAAAGAGAACTGGGCGAGTACCACGCTTTTTCGCCGGATTGAGTGCTTTCGCACATGAAGAAAAGAGCTCGATCGCGGGTTTGGTTCTGGCGCTCTATGTGCACAATGACTCGTCCGGTGATCACACCCTCGCGGTTCTGATCCTGAAGGACACGAAACGTTCATCTACGATTGCGAACTTTTTCTTGTCAGCACATCCGGTACGCCTGGTGATCCCCTCGCTGCGCACGACACCCGGCGCCCTTCATGCCTTTACCGCTCGACAAATGCGGATACGTCTCCACCCCACGACCGTCAGGGGTAGAAGATGACTGCCTCCCCGCTGACAGACCGGGAGATATCTCTCGTACGAACGAGCCTCACCGTGGTGGCACCACAGGCCACCGAGATGACCGTCTACTTCTACGCCATCCTCTTCGCCCGGTACCCCGGTGTGCGCGAACTGTTTCCGGAGAACATGGACGTTCAGCGTGACCGTCTGCTGCGGGGCCTGCTGCGCATCATCGATCTCGTCGACGACGTCGACAACCTGGTGCGGTTCTGCTCCCGCCTCGGTCGGGACCACCGGAAGTTCGGAGCACTGGACGCCCACTACCCGGCGGTGGGGGAATGCCTGGTGGCCTCTCTGGCCCGGTTCGCGGGAACCGCGTGGAACGACGAGGTCGCCGCCGCCTGGACCCGTGCCTACACCGTGGCCGCCCAGGTGATGATCGACGCCGCTGACGACGACACGCGCCTGCGCCCCGCTTCCTGGGACGCGCAGATCATCAGGCACGAACACCGCGGCCACGGAATCGCCGAGATCACCGTGCTGCCCGACCAGCCGTTCCCGTTCGTCGCCGGCCAGTACGTGAGCGTCGAGACCCCCTGGTACCCCCGCACCTGGCGCCACTACTCCCCTGCCCACGTGCCGCGGTCGGACCACACGCTCACGTTCCACGTCCGGGCCGTCCACCGGGGCCAGGTGAGCAACGCACTCGTGCACCATGCGGCCCCTGGTCACAGGGTGCGGCTGGGACCGCCGCAAGGTGACATGACCCTTGCCGCGGCGGGCGACCGCGATCTGCTGTTCGTGGCGGGCGGGACCGGCCTGGCGCCGATCCGCGCGCTGATCGAGGAAGCCGCCGTCTCCGGAATGCGCCGCTACGCGGACCTGTTCGTCGGAGCCCGGACCGCCGACGAACTGTACGGCCTCGACGACATGCTGCGCCTCGCCCAGCGCCATCACTGGCTGACCGTCAGGGCGGCCGTCTCCCACGAGAGCATCCCCGGCCAGCAGGGGACGCTCCCGCAGGTGCTGCGCGAGTTCGGCCCCTGGGACCGGCACGAGGCCTTCCTGTGCGGTCCGCCCGACATGGTCACCAGCGCCGTGCGCACGCTCATGCACCAAGGCACACCCCTGGCCCACATCCACCACGATCCGCTCGACACACCCGTGCTCACCGCTCCCCTCACACCGCCCCGACCCGACCAGGAGATCGACCAGCTGTGACCCCTCACGACGCGGCCCCCTCGCGGGGAGAGCGCATGCTGCAGAACCACCTCGGCACAGGCGAACGCGCCGACGCGTTCTACGACCGGCAGGTACGTCCCCACCTCACCGCGTACATGGGTGACTTCATCAGCCGCCAGTCCATGGTCTTCCTCTCCACCGCCGACTCCCGCGGGCAGTGCGACGCCACCTTCCGCGCCGGGCCCCCGGGATTCGTGGCGGTGCTGGACGACCGCACCCTGGCCTACCCCGAGTACCGCGGGAACGGCGTCATGGCCAGTGCCGGCAACATCACCGAGAACCCCCACATCGGGCTGCTCTTCATGGACTTCACCCGCGACCACATCGGGCTGCACGTGAACGGATCGGCCCAGCTCGTCGGCGACCAGGAACTGCGTGCCGTCCACCCCTGGATACCCACCGACAGCGCTCCCGGACGGTACCCGGTGCTGTGGACACTGATCAGCGTCCACGAAGCGTACGTGCACTGCTCGAAGCACATCCCGCACCTCGAGCCGGCGCCCCGTCCCCTGGGCCTCGCGCGCAGGCGCCCCAAGGACGCCGACTACTTCACCGGCGCCCCCGCGGAGGCCGTGGCGGCCGAGGCCGGCACCGGCCGGCACCAGCACGCCCATGGCTACCCGTCGGAGCCTTCCGCGAGCGGCTCCCACGACCGCTGAACACGGCGCCCGCGGCCGGTTCCGGACGACTCGGGAACGGTCGCGGGCGCCTCGTCCGCGCGCTGCGGACTCACATGCATATGCCCCAGGGAGCAGGGCACACGGAGGAAGCACGGCAGAAGGCCTTGCGGCCGCCGATCGCACGACGGGCCCGGCTCTGACCCGGTGAACGTGGTGCGAAGGGCGGGAACCGTGTGCTGCGCGTCGTTCACGACGGGCACGCACCGAAGCGACCTGAAGATCGGACCTGACAATGATTCTCCTTGGTGCCATCCTCCTCGTCATCGGCCTGCTGGTCGGCGTCTCCCTGCTGACGACCATCGGTGGCGTCCTCGTCGTGGTGGGCGCGATCCTGTGGATCCTCGGCGCGAGCGGACGCAAGGTCGGTGGGCGAAAGCACTACTTCTAGAAGTGCTCACCCTCGTGAACGGCCCGCATCGGGGCCCGGCAGCAGATGGATCCGGCCCGTCGGAAGGGTCACCACGCGTGACCCCCTGGTGACCGGTGGCGCAGCGCCGCCACCGGTCACCAGGACCGCCACGGGCACGCGGCGCGCGAGGTCGCGGAGCGCCCCGGGCGTGATGCTCGCGTCGTGCCCTCCGGTCTGACGCGAGGCGCAGCCCGCGTAGTAGGCGATCGGTACGGCGTCGTCCCCGCTGACCACGCACGGCGGCCGCACCCCCATCCCGTTCAGCGCACCGGCGACCGCGGCGAACCGCGCACCGGTGGCGTGGCTGGTGCGGATCACATGGCTGAGCACGGAGAGCTGGACCCCGAGGTGGGCCGCCAGCACCAGCGCCAGCGCGACGGTGCCGGCCGGGCGGCGGGCCCGGCGCGTACGGGCGAACACGTGCGTGAGGTACTCGGCCACCGGCAGGGCCAGCAGCGCGTAGGCGGGGAGCAGGAAGCGTGGCGCCGCGTACTCGACCAGGAACAGATACGGAACGGCCGTCGAGATCCCCGTCGCTGCCGCCAGCAGTGCCACCAAACCTCGTCCGGCACGCCGGGCCGCCATGATCCCCCCGGCTGTGAGCAGGGGCAGCGCCGCCCACCACACCGCGGTGGCCGGGCTCTCCCAGCCGATGTCGCAAGGGCGGCAGAGGGTCCGGCCCGCGAGCGCTCGCAGGTGGTCGTCGACGGCGAAGTTCCACCCGAGCCCGCCCTGGATCTCACCGGCCCGGTGCAGCCGGGCGACGAGACCCCCGTAGTGGGCGTACGCCTCCGCGATCCAGGGTGCGCAGCCCGCCACGAGTCCGCCCGCCAGTGCGGCGCACAGGCTCGGCCTGCGTCGGCCGGGAACCAGGACGGCCGCGAGCATCAGCGGCAGCGCGAGCCAGAACCCGTCGGCGGGCCGCATCAGGGCGACCAGAGCCACGGCCGAGGCGGGTCCGGTCGTCGTCCCCGCACGTCGGGGGTCACCGCGCAGGGTCCTCACGGCCCAGCCCGTCGCGGCCAGGGAGCCCAGGGCGCACCACAGGTTCGGCATCGCGGCGGGACCGTAGAACAGGGTCGGCCACAGACCGGCGAACAACGCGCCGGCCCCCACGAGGACGGGCGTGGGCAGTACCGTGCGCCAGATCCGGAGGGCGGCGAACAGAGCGGCGGCGGACATCAGGGCGAGGTAGATCCGCAGTGCGGTGGTGGACGCGGTGAGGGCGGCGACAGGGGCCACGAGGTAGGAGATCCCGCGGGCCCTCGGTGCGCTGAAGAAGGCTGCGGGAGCGTTGCCGCCGACCTGGCTGACGTAGACGGTCTCGTCCCAGGCCGGCCCCGACCCCGGTACGACGAAGGCCAGTTGCACCGCGGCGAAGAACACGGCGACCGCTGCCAGCCACGGCAGCGGGCCGACCGCCCGCCGGACCGGGTGGGTCGAGACGGGGACCTGCTGCGCCGGACGCGTCGGCCGGGTTCCGTACATGACCGCTCCAGTCCTCACCGGCGCCACGCACGACGGCGGCGCGGCCTTAGGGCTGTCCCGCAATCCCTGGCGGGACAGCCCTTTGGTCAACGAGGAAGGAACGGCAGGGGTCACGCGGCTCCGGGTAGCCACGGGCGTCTTCTCGTCCTGCACGCCGTGCAGTCGGCGCCCACCGCGCCGGTCGAGCGGACCGCGTATCTCTCGGCGTCCGGGGAGCTGCCGGCCGGCGTTTCCCGTCAGACCTCGGGCAGAGAGGGGTCGGGCGTCCAAGTTGACGGTGCGGTCATGGACCAGCGTTCGTGGTCGCGCCAGGCTCCGTCGATGTAGAGGTAGTCGGTCGAGATGCCTTCGTGACGGAACCCCAGACGCCGGACCAGGGCCAGGGACGCCTTGTTCGCCGGCTGGATGTGCGCCTCCAGCCGGTGAAGCCGCAGGTCGCCGAAGGCGTGCCGCAGAACGGCGGTGAGCCCTTCGGTCATGTGTCCCTGCCCTGCGGACGGAGCGAAGGCCGCGTAGCCGAGGGACGCACCCTGGTAGCGGCCCCGGATGATGGAGTCGATGTCGACCATGCCGGCGAGCTCACCGGTCTCCACGACGCGGATCACGAAGCCCAGGTTCGTGCCGTCGCCGAAGCGCTGCATCCAGTTCCGGAGCTCCTCGCCCGTCCGCGGCAGTCTCATCCATGGCGAGTGGAGCTCGGCGCTGGCCCGCACGAGCGAGCAGAACTCTTCCTGGTCGGCGAGGGTGAGCGGGCACAGTTCGACTCGTGACGGCATGGTGGGCATGGGGCCGATCCTAGAGCTGCCACCAGGCGTACCGCTCCGAAGTCGTGCGGGGAAGCGGGCTCGTGCGCCCGCTCGACGTCGTTCGGCCGACGGAGAAGGTCACCCGGGCATGGTTCCGGGTGGACACGGTCGAGGCGGTTGTCGGCGTCCTACGGTTCCGAGCGATGTGGGTGGTGACGGGACGGCGGGGACGTGGACACGGGCGGGTCCGACGGCGACCGGGAGTCGGTTCCGCCGGACGCACCGCCGGGCACTCCTAGGAACCCACCGCCGCGCCATGCAGATGGATCGCCGGCAGCAGCGCCCCCAGGGACGCCGTGTGGAGAGCGGCACGGACGATGTTCCACCTGGCCCAGGGGGCTTCGAACGCGGCGCGTGCCGAGCCGAGTTGGTCCGGTGTCGAGTCCTTCCCGACCTTGCCGAGCGCCTCGTTGAGAGGGACGTTACGTGTCCCGGTGACGAGGAACGCCAGCCCGTGGAGCACGAGCGCGGCGGCGATCCACGGCAGGGTCCCCGGGCTGTCGCCCCGTGCGGCCAGGACGGTCGCCAGGACGAGCAGGGGCAGGGGCGCCAGGAAGGGGATCAGGAACCAGCCGTTGATGATGACTCCGTTGATGTTCTGCATGCTCCGTACGAAGGCCTGGTCGTCGGAGCGGGACAGGCCCGGCATGACGGCGTACGCGAAGGCACAGAACAGCCCCGCCATCAGCGCGGCCCCTCCGGCCGAGGCGAACAGAGCCGCGGTCTGCAGAGTTCTCATGAATGCTCCTGGACGGAAGGGGAGTTCGCGGCCGTCGGTGCGTACGCGTCGGCGATGACCTCGCCGCAAGCGGCGGCGTGCATCTGCTTTACGTGAGCCCCAGCTGTTGACTGGGTTCACAAGCGATATATGCTTCACCTCACCGCCCACCGACTGGCTGACCGCGACGAGGCGTGCACCGGGAATTTCCCGCGCACAGCGCTGTCACAGTTATGCCATACGATGCGCACACCTGTTCACAGCTCTTGCGTTTGAGGATGCCCACGTCATGTTTTTCGGTGTCACGTCCCGTTCAGCTCGCGGCATATCCGCCGCAGTCGCCCTTCTCGCGATCGGCGCGGTGGGCTGCGCCGACGCGATCGACAGCGCCAAGGCCGGCGCCAAGAAGGCCGTTCGCACGCGGTCGGTCTTCTCCCTCGCCCCTGGCGACTGCTACAACCCGAACAGCGGGGCGACCAAGAGCGAGGAGTTCAGCGTCGAGATCGTGCCCTGCGAGGAAGCACACGAGGGCCAGGTCGTCGCCGAGTTCGACATCGAGGGAGAGTCGGAGTATCCCGGCGAGGCCGGGGCGACGGCGATAGCCGACAAGCAGTGCCCGGCGGAGTCGCAGAAGTTCGTCCCCGACACCTGGGCGATCCCCGAGGGCGTCGGCCTCTTCTACTACTACCCCACCAGCGAGAGCTGGAAGACCGGCGACCGGGCCGTGAGCTGCTCGTACTCCAAGGAATCAGGCACCTTCTCGGGCTCGCTCCAGAACAAGTCCCTGACCGCGGACCAGGCCACGTACCTCAAGGGCTCGAACGCCGTCTACGACGCGCTCTGGAACAACCAGCCCGAGGCCGAGCAGCCCGAGGACGACCTGGCGGCCTACAAGAAGCAGGCCAAGGCCGTCTCCGAGGCCCTGAACACCCACCTGACCGCCCTGAAGGGCGTGGAGCAGCCTCAGACCGTCAAGCTCCGCTCCCAGCTGACGGAGACGGCGAAGGCATGGAAGGACGCCGCTTCGGCCGGTGACGTGGACGCCTTCTACATCGCCTACGACCTGGGCTTCACCGGCATCGACCCGACCAAGACGGTCGCCGCCCGCAAGGAGCTGAAGCTCGCCACCACCGTGCCGGCCGACGACGCCGAGGTCTGGGCGAGCTGACCGCGCCCGCGCGGGCCGGAACGCCGGCAGTCCGGCCGGCCCGCGCGGTCCGCAGGGGCACCGTACGAGGACGGGCGGATGCCGGGCCGCCGCTCGTCCCGCACGACACCCCACACGCGAGGACCACATGACGCCCCCGGAGCCTTCCCCCTTCCAGCTGCTGTCCGGCGCCCCCGGATCACCGGTACTGCTGCACGTGCCGCACTCCTCCCGGGTCGTGCCGCCTGGGGTGCGCGACGGCATCGTGCTCGACGACGGTGCGCTGGAGGCCGAACTCGACCACATCACGGACTCCCACACGGCCGAGCTGGCCGCGAGGACGGCCGGCCTCTGTTCCGTGGCCCCCTGGCGCTTCGTCAACGGCCTGTCACGACTGGTCGTGGACCCCGAGCGGTTCCCCGACGAGCGGGAGGAGATGCTGGCCGCCGGCATGGGTGCGGTCTACACCCGCACCACGCACGGGGATCGGCTCCGCCTGCCCGGTGCGCAGCCGGAGCCGTTGCTCGACCGCTACTTCCACCCCTACGCCCGTGCCATGACCGAGGCGGTCGACGACCGGCTCGCCGCCGCGGGACGCGCCGTCGTCGTCGACGTCCACTCCTATCCGTCGACCGCGCTCCCCTACGAACTGCACGGCACCGGCCCACGCCCCCCGGTCTGTCTGGGCACCGACGGCTTCCACACCCCGCCGGAGCTACTGGCCCTGGCCGAGGCCGCGTTCTCCGGATTCGGCGGCACCGGGCTGGACAGCCCCTTCTCCGGCACCTACGTGCCGTTGAAGCACTACGGGACGGACCGGCGGGTGGGCGCGCTGATGATCGAGATCAGGCGCGATCTGTACATGACCGAGCCCGGCGGCCCGGCCGGCCCGGGGCTCGACCCGCTCGCCTCCGCACTGGCCGGGCTGGTGGACGGGCTCACCGGCCTGTGACGGGACCGGCTACCTCGGGCGGGCGTAGGGCCGGGTCATGATCTCCATGTTGTGGCCGTCCGGGTCCTCGAAGTAGGCGCCCTGGCCCCCGAAGAGGTGGTTGGTCCGGCCGGGTTCGGTGTGGTGGGGGTCGGCGTAGTAGGTGACCCCGAGCGCCCGAAGCCGGGCGATCATGGTGTCGAACTGCGCGTCGGGGACGAGGAAGGCGTAGTGCTGCGACTGCACCGGCTCGTCCCGCAGTTCGTAGTAGTCGAGCGTCACGCCGTTGCCCAGATCGACGGGCAGGAACGGTCCGAACGGGGTGCCGACCTCCAGGCCCAGGACCGCGGCGATGAACTCGGCCGACAGGCTGCGGTCGGTGGCGTAGACGGCGTGGTGGTCCAACTGGACCACGTCGACGCCCTGCTGGCCCGACTGCGGGTCCCGCTGCTGTGTATGGGGCATGCGCGATGAGTCTCCATGTCGTGTGATTCCGCGGGGAGGGGCGCCGCTCAAGGGCGCCGGACGGGACAACACGACGGGGTGGCGGGCCTCTGGCCCGCCGCGCGCTCACGCAGGGGCCGGGCACATCTCGCGTACGTGGCCCATGGCCGACCCGGCAGTCACAGGGCCGATCCTAACGGCTTCGCCTTCCGGCCGCACCGGCTCCGCGCAGGTGCGTCAGGTGCGTCAGGTGCGCACGGCTCATGCGACGGGCTCGTGTCCGGCACGGGTAACCACGCGTGGTGGCCGGTGGGTTCGGCTTCGGCCCTGGCCGCGACCGCCGCGACCGCGCTCAAGAACTGAGCGCCGCCGCCCCGGGCACGGGGACGGCGGCGCTCACGGGGCACCGTTCGCACGGGGCTGCCGTCCGGTGGGCGTCAGAAGAAGACCCCGCACCTCAGCAGCACGTTCGCGTACGGCCGGGCCTCCCCCGTCCGCACCACCAGGCGGGCGGACGCGGTGAGTTCCTTCAGCCGTTCGTGCGACACGAGCTCCAGGTCCGGGAGCCGTGCGGTGAGCAGGCGGGCGGCCTCCGGGTTCGCCTCACCGGTCTCCTCGGCCGCCGTCGCGCCGTCCACGACGAGCTCGTCCAGCAGCCCGTCCAGGACCTCGGCGAACGACGGGACGCCCGCCCGGAAGGCCAGGTCGACCACGCGCGGGCCCGGGGGTATGGGCATGCCCACGTCGCAGATCAGGACGCCGTCCCCGTGGCCGAGTTCGGCCAGTGCGCCCGCCAGGTGGCGGTTCAGGATGCCTGACTTCTTCACAGTGCCGAGACCTCTTCCGCGGTCGGGAAGGACGCCTGCGCGCCCTCCTTGGTGACAGCCGCCGCGCCGACCCGTACGGCGAACGCGGCGGCCTCGGTGAGTTCCTCGCCCAGGCCCAGCCGCCAGGCCAGCGCGGCGGTGAACGCGTCGCCCGCTCCCGTGGTGTCCACGGCGGCGACCCGGGGGCTCGGTACCCGCACGGAGCCGTCGGCGCGGGTGTCGGACACCAGCGCGCCCTCCGCGCCCAGGGTGATCACCACCGAACGCGGTCCGAGGGCGGTGAGGCCCCGCGCCCAGGCCTCCGGGGTGTCCCCCGCGGCGTCCCCCAGGATGTAGCGCGCCTCGTGCTCGTTGACCACGAGCGGGTCGCACGCTGCCAGCACCTCGCCGGGGAGCGGGGCGGGCGGGGAGGGGTTGAGGACCAGACGCGCGCCCGGACCCAGCGCGCGGGCCGTCTCCGCGACGGTGTCCAGCGGGATCTCCAGCTGTACGGAGACGACGCGCGCCGAGGCGAACAGGGCGCCCGCGGCCCTGACGTCGTCGGGAGTCAGCCGGGCGTTGGCGCCCGGCGACACGACGATGCTGTTGTCCCCCGAGGGGTCGACGGTGATGAGGGCGACACCGGTGGGCGCACCGCCGACGAGGACTCCGCCCGTGTCGACGCCGGCCTCCTGCTGCGAGGCGCGCAGCAGCCGGCCGTGGGCGTCGTCACCGACCCGGGCCAGCAGAGCCGTCCGGGCTCCGAGGCGGGCGGCGGCGACCGCCTGGTTGGCGCCCTTGCCGCCGGGGTGGACGACGAGGTCGGTGCCGAGCACCGTCTCGCCCGGTCCGGGGCGCCGTTCGACACCCACGACCAGGTCGGCGTTGGCCGAGCCGACGACCAGGAGGTCGTACCGGGCGGGCCCGGCGGGGGCGGAGGGCGCGGAGTCTTCGTTTCCGTACATCTGGACGGTGCCTTCCGTGATCAGGAGAAGTCGGCGACGTTCTGCCGGGTGACGACCTTGACCGGTACCTTCACCATGCTGTCGACCTTCTTGCCGTCGGCCGCCCGGACCGCGTTCTGCACGGCGATCTTCCCCAGTTCCTTGGGCTGCTGGGCCACGGACGCGTACAGGGTGCCGGCCTCGACCGCGGTCAGACCGTCGGGGGTTCCGTCGAAGCCGACGACCGAGACGGACTTCCCGGCCTTGCTGCCCAGCGCCTTGGCGGCTCCGAGTGCCATCTCGTCGTTCTCGGCGAAGACGCCCGTGATGCCGGGGTGGGACTGGAGCAGGTTGGTCATGACGTCCAGCCCCTTGGTGCGGTCGAAGTCGGCCGGCTGGGTCGCCACGATCTTGATGCCCGGGTACGCCTTGATGCCTTCGGCGAAGCCCGCACCGCGTTCACGGCTGGCGGAGGTGCCGGCGGTTCCCTGAAGGACGATGATGCTGCCCTTGCCGCCGAGCCGGTCGGCGAGCGACTTCGCGGCGAGCTTGCCTCCTGCCACGTTGTCGGAGGCGACGAGGGTCGCGGTCTCGGCCTTGTTGACACCGCGGTCGGCGGCGACGACCGGGATGTCGGCCTTGTTCGCACCGCGGACACCGGGGCCGACCGCGTCGGAGTCCACCGGGTTGACGATGACCGAGTCCACTCCGGAACTGGTGAAGTTCTCCAGCTGGTTGGCCTGCTGCGAGGCGTCGTTCTGGGCGTCGGTGACGGTCAGGTCGACTCCGGCCGCCTCGGCCTCGGCCTGCGCGCCCTCCTTCATCTGCACGAAGAAGGGGTTGTTCAGGGTGGAGAGCGACATGCCCACCTTGGTGGTGGTGCCGGAGGAGCCGGACTTGAAGAAGGTCACGGCGGCGATGACGGCGGCCAGGCAGACCACGGCGATTCCGACCTGCATCGCCCCCTTTCGGCCCTTGCCGGGTCCGCCGGGCGCGGCGGACGAGCCGCCCGCGGTCGCGGCGCCGGATCCGGCCTTGCGGCGCAGTGTGTCGAGCAGCACCGCGAGGGCGATGACGACGCCGATGACGACCTGCTGCCAGAAGGCGGACACGGACAGGAGGTTGAGGCCGTTGCGCAGGACCGCGAGGATCAGCGCGCCGATCAGGGTGCCGGACGCCTTGCCGACGCCGCCCGCCAGGCTGGCGCCGCCGATGACGACCGCGGCGATCGCGTCGAGTTCGTATCCCTGTGCGGCCTGCGGCTGCGCGGAGACGAGGCGGGAGGCGAGGACGATACCCGCGACGGCTGCGAAGAGGCCGGACAGGGCGTAGATCGCCAGCTTCTGCTTCTTGACGCGCAGTCCGGAGAGCCGGGCGGCCTCCTCGTTGCCGCCGATGGCGTACATGGAGCGGCCGATGTAGGTGCGGGCCAGGATGAGTGCCGCTATCAGGCCCATGGCGATCATCACGAGGACCGGGACGGGCAGCCAGCCGCCGAGGGTGTCACCGAGCACGGAGACGGAGTCGGGGAAGGGGATCGGCCGGCCCTGGGAGATGACCAGGGACAGTCCCCGGGCCACCGAGAGCATGGCCAGCGTCGCGATGAACGAGGGCAGTTTGCCGTACGCGACGAGGGCGCCGCTGACGAAACCGCAGGCGATGCCGGTGGCGACGGCGAGGATGACCGCCAGCCAGACGGGCACTCCGGCGGACGTCGCCGACCAGGCGAGGACGGTCGCGGAGAGCGCGGCGACCGAGCCGACGGACAGGTCGATGCCCGCCGAGACGATGACGAAGGTGACGCCGAACGCGAGGATCGCGGTGACCGCGGCCTGGACGCCGACGTTCAGCAGGTTCTGGGTGGTGAGGAAGTCGCCGGAGAGCAGCGACATCGCCACCAGGAGGACGACCAGTGCGCTCAGGGCGCCGTTGTCGAGCAGGAGGCGGCGGAGGGTGTGTCCGGCGCCGCCCGCGTGCGCCTTGCTCGGATGCGTGTCAGTGGCCACGGGGGCCCTCCTCTGCCTTCTCTGTGGGTGTGGTGACGGGTGCGGCGCTGACGGCGAGTGCCATCACCGCGTCCTGGGTGGCTTCGTGTGCGGGGAGTTCTCCGGCGATGCGGCCCTGGGCCATGACCAGCACCCGGTCGCTCATGCCGAGGACCTCGGGCAGATCGCTGGAGATCATCAGGACTGCGTGTCCGGAGGCCGTGAGCTCGTTGATGAGCTGGTAGATCTCGACCTTGGCCCCGACGTCGATGCCGCGCGTCGGTTCGTCGAGGATCAGCACCCGGGTGTCGGCCAGGAGCCACTTCCCGATGACGACCTTCTGCTGGTTGCCGCCGGACAGCGTGCGGACGTGCTGGCCGAGGCCGGCCATCCGGACACCGAGCTGTTCGGCGATGCGGGCGGCGGCGGTGCGCTGCCCCTTCACGTCGACGAGTCCGGAGCGGGTCGCCGAGCGGAGGGTGACGAGGCCCAGGTTCTCCTGCACGGAGGCGTCGAGCACGAGGCCCTGTCCCTTGCGGTCCTCCGGGACCAGTCCGATCCCGGCGCCCATGGCGGCGGTCACGTCGTGCCTGCCCAGGCGTTCGCCGTTCACGTCGACGGTGCCGGTGTCGTAGGGGTCGGCGCCGAACACGGCCCTGGCGACCTCGGTGCGGCCCGCTCCGACGAGTCCGGCGAGGCCGACGACCTCACCGGCCTTCACGTCGAAGCTGATGTCGTGGAACACCCCGTCGCGGGTGAGTCCGCGGACGGAGAGCAACGGCGCTCCCGTTTCCGGGCGTTCGCGCGGGTACTGCTGCTCGATGCTCCGTCCCACCATGAGCTGGACGAGCTCCGCCTCGGGTGTCGAGGCGGGCACCTGGTCGATGCTGCGGCCGTCACGCAGGACGGTGACGCGGTCGCCGAGGGCGGCGATCTCGTCGAGGTGGTGGGTGATGAAGACGACGCCGACGCCGTCCGCGCGGAGCTGCCTCACGATGCCGAAGAGTTTGTCGACCTCCTCGGAGGTGAGGACGGCGGTCGGCTCGTCCATGATCAGGACGCGGGCGTCCAGGCTGAGCGCCTTCGCGATCTCCACCATCTGCAGTCGGGCGATGCCCAGTTCACGGACCTTTGCCCTGGGCGAGACATGCAGTCCGACCCGGCGCAGCAGCACCTCCGCGTCGGCCTCCATGCGCCGCCGGTCGATCATGCCGAAGCGGCGCGGCTGGCGGCCGAGGAAGATGTTCTCGGCGACCGTCAGATCGGGGACCAGGTTGAACTCCTGGTAGATCGTGGCGATCCCGAGCCGTTCGGCGTCCTGCGCACCGTGGATGCGCACCTCTTGGCCGCCGGCGAAGATCCGGCCGCCGTCGGGGCGGTAGGCGCCGGAGAGCATCTTGATGAGGGTGCTCTTGCCGGCGCCGTTCTCACCGAGCAGGACGTGCACTTCGCCGCTGCGCAGGTCGAAGTCGACACTGTCCAGGGCGACGACACCGGGGAAGGTCTTGCGTACGCCTTCGATGCGCAGCAACTCGACCGATTCGCTCACTCGTTGCTCCCGGGGATGGAGGTGCGCTCGCCGCAGGAGCTGCGTACGACGAGGGTGGCGGGCAGGGTGACGGACTGAGGGGGGCGGCCTTCGACGATGTCGACGAGGGCCCGCACCGCGGCACGGCCGAGGTCGCCCGTGGGCTGCGCGATCGCGGTGATCGGCGGTCCGGTGTGGACGAACCACGGGATGTCGTCGAAGGCCGCGATGCCGATGTCCTCGGGGACGCGCAGTCCGTTTGCGCGGATGGCGTCGAGGGCGCCGAGTGCCATGAGGTTGTCGGCGGCGAACACGATCTCGGGTGGCTCGGGGAGCGAGAGGAAGTGCTCGGTGGCACGCCGCCCGCTGTCCGCCTGGAAGTCGCCCTGGCCGATGTAGGCGTCGGGGAGCGCAAGTCCGTGGGCCCGCATGGCCTCCCTGAACGCCTCGACGCGTTCGTTGCCCGTGGTGGTGGCCGCCGGGCCCGCGATGATGGCGAGCCTGCGGTGGCCGAGGGCGTGGAGATGGGCGACAAGGTCCTGGATGGCTCGGTGGCCGTCCGCACGCACCACGGGGATGTCGACCCCGGGGATCCAGCGGTCGACGAAGACCATCGGGGTTCCGGCGCGCGCGACGTCCAGCAGCAGCGGCGACTCGCCGTCGGCGGGCGAGACCAGGAGTCCGTCGATCCTGCGGTCCAGGAGCGTGCGGACGTGGTGGTCCTGCTGTTCGGGCCGCTCGTCGGCGTTGCCGATGATCACGCTGTAGCCGAGCGCACGGGCCTCCTCCTCGACGGAGCGGGCGAGCGCGGTGAAGTACGGATTGAGTACGTCACTGATGACGAGGCCGAGCGTGCGGGTCTGGTCGGTGCGCAGCGAGCGGGCCACGGCGTTGGGCCGGTAGCCGAGGGCGTCGACGGCTGCGAGGACGCGTGCGCGTGCGTCCGGGCTGACGGAGGGATGGCTGTTGAGGACACGGGAGACCGTGGCGACAGAGACTCCTGCCTGGGCCGCGACATCCTTGATGCTCGCCATTTCCGGACCACCTCCTTGTGGTTTCCGTGAGCCTCGAAACCAGCGGAACGAGCCGTGGAATCGATTACACGGATGATTGGAATCGATTACATGGCGGAAATCAACCCCCTGAGTGACGCCCGAGGCCGGATTGTGATGCACCACTCCCCCGACGTCCGTCACCTCGGGTGGCCGTAATCCGCGTCCCGAGACATCGCCGAGACGGTCCGGAGAGGTGCCGCCGGTTCGATCGCCCCGGGCCCGCACGGCCCGGCACGGCATCGACACGACGCACTGGAGGTGCGATGGAACGCGGGGGATCTCCACACACGGCGAGCGGCCGCAGAACCGGCGGCGGCAGGACGGGCGCCGGGACCTGGCGGCGGCGATGGTCGCGCTGCGCCGTCCTGGCCGTGGCCGCCGTGGGCGCCGCACTGTTGACGGCGCCCACGGCGCACGCGGCACCCGCCGCCGCACAAGCGGCACCCTGCCCTCAACTCCCCTGCGAGGGAGCGGATCCGGGCCAGGTGACCGCGTGGCAGTCAGGCGGAGCGCCGAAGGTCCTGAAGGAGACGACGCTCGCCTCCGGGACCCGGGTCGTCCAGTACACCGGCAAGCCGGCCTGGGACGCCTCCGCCGGCCGGACCTACACCTGGGCAGAGGTCCACTTCGGAACCGGGGTGACCGAGGGCCGGCTGTGGCTGCGCGCCGAGGAGAACTGGGGCGACGGCATCAACATCACCACGACCGTGCAGCATCCGCGTTCGTACCGCGGCACCACCGGCACCACGGGCATGTTCCAGTACTCGACCTCGGCACCCCAGGGCACCTACGCCAACAGCGCCTGCGTCACCGACGGCACCGAACGCGGCTGTCTCGACGCCTCCGCCGCCGAGGTGGTCCCACTCGGGCCGTGCGAGGGCTGGTGCGCCGAGGTAGCCGACCCGGGGGCGGTTCCGCAGTCCGACTGGTCGTACGTCGAGCGGTCCACCTACGACCGGGCGGAGTTGCCGTCGGGTGCGTCCGTGCAGCAGGTGGCCGGACGCCTGAAGCAGGGCAGCTATCTCGGCTGGGCCGAGGGCGAACTGCCCGCGGGCGGCCGCTTCTGGCTGGAGGCGTGGCAGGGCGAGGGGCGTTGGGGCCAGGTGTACTCCGCGTTCCCGCGCGAGGGCGCCTCGCGTACGGCGACGGGCTCCACCCGGGCGTTCTCCTGGCTGCCGGAACTACGGGCCTGCGTCAGTGACGCGACGGGCACCGAGTGCACCGCGGACGAGGACTTCACGGCCACGGCCCCGGCCGAGGCTCCGTGCGACACGCTGCCGTGCACGGGAATCGACCCGGCGAGCGTCACCGAGTGGATGCCGAACTACGAGGGCGACGTGGTCGAGGACGCCAACATCTACCTGGGGGGCCGGTTCAAGATCTACGAGGGCCGCCCGGCCTGGGACCCGTACCACCTGTACTACTGGGGCGTGGCGGAACTCCCGCCGGGCCGCGACGACGTCTCGGCCACGCTCATGAAGCACACGTCGAGCGGTGCCGACTCCCGGACCGCCCGGCCCGAGCCGCTGACCGGCGGCA
The DNA here is from genome assembly GCF_030719215.1 of Streptomyces sp. Alt3. NCBI lineage: Bacteria > Bacillati > Actinomycetota > Actinomycetes > Kitasatosporales > Streptomycetaceae > Streptomyces > Streptomyces glycanivorans. The sequence continues at coordinate 973,900 of NZ_CP120983.1, forward strand.
GGCTGACCGCCTCCGGCACGACGAAGATGGTCGCGCTGGACCCGCTGTCCGGGGACGAGATCGCCGGGCTGGTGGTGGACGGGAAGAAGTGGGCGTTCGCCACCCATCAGGGCAACAACATCTACCAGACGTCCGTCCAGGGCCCGATCGGCCCGTGCGCCCCGGGTGAGGCGTGCGAGGGCGTCGCCCCGGCGGCGGTCACCACCTGGGCGTCGAAGCAGACGGAGTGGGCGAAGGCGACCCTGCCGAACGGTGCCGGGGTCACCTTGTCCGGTGGCCGCCCCGACTGGTCGGTGACCGACCACTACGCCTGGGCGCACTCGGCCTCGGAGGGCGTCACCGTGTGGCTGGAGGACAAGCAGCCCGGCGGGGCGTACGCGAAGGTCGCCGACGCAGACGAGCTCAAGGCGACGGACGGCCGCCGGGTGCGGGCCTGCCTGAGTGACGGCACGACGACGGCGTGCACGATACCCACGTCATGACCGACGCGGTGTGAGTCCCGGGGTGGGCCGGACGACGGCGTCCGGCCCACCCGCGCGTGCGGCCCCGACTCCCGAAAACGCGAAGAACCCCAGCTGGGCCGGGGTTCTTCGTGATGCGTGGTGTCCGAGGGGGGACTTGAACCCCCACGCCCGATAAAGGGCACTAGCACCTCAAGCTAGCGCGTCTGCCATTCCGCCACCCGGACAAGGTGTCTGTCGTCCCGGGGTGTTCCCCGCGGCGACAAAGAAAACAATACCAGGGGTTCGGGGTGCCTCTCACCTGCGTTTTCGGTGGTCAGTGCGGTGCGGACGACGTCGGACGCCCCCGGCGGCGGGTTACGCACGCACCGTGGCGTGCCGTGTACGCACAGTCGCTCCGGGCTACCTTCGCGGGCATGAGTGGCAAGAGCATCCCGAGCAGCGGGAGCGAGCACGTCCACCGGCCGCCCCCCGCACTGACCTCGCTGCGCGAGCGGCTGCGTGACACCTTCTGGTTCGCGCCGGCGGCGGGGCTGGTGTGCGCCTTCGCGCTGTGGTGGGTCCTCTCCGAGCTGGACACCAGGATCGTCGCGCATCTGAAGGAGGAAGGGGCGTACCAGGAGATCGGGGATCTCCTGGCCTTCGCGGTGGACGCGAGGACCATCGTCACGACGGTCAGCGCGGCGATGATGACCTTCATCGGTGTCGTCTTCAGCATCTCGCTGGTGGCCGTGCAGATGGCGAGCGGACAGCTGACCCCTCGCGTCGTCCGCATCTTCGTACGCAGCAGGATCAGCAAGCTCACGCTGACGGTGTTCCTGGCGACCTTCGCGTTCTCGCTGCTCGTCCTCACGTCCTACGAGGGCGGGGCGGAGCCCGACCCCCGGCGGGTGACCTCGGTGCCGCTGCTGCAGAGCCTGCTGACCCTGGGCCTGGTCGGACTGAGTCTGCTGCTGTTCGTCGCCTACGTCTCGTCCACCCTGCGGCTCATGCAGGTCGGGCCCGTCCTCGACCACATCACCCGTGAAACGCTCCGGGCGCTGTCACGGCAGCCGGCAGGAGCCGCCGCACCACCACCGCAGGAGCCCCGCACGGCGCAGCTCGTGCACCACGGGCGGGCGGGGGTGGTGCGGGACGTGGCGGTGGCACGGCTGGTGCGGAACGCGCGACGGCACGGGGTCGTACTGCGACTGGTGCCCCGGGCCGGGGACTTCGTGGTGCCGGGCACACCGCTGCTCACCGTCCACGGCGGGGCCTCCCCTCCCCGGCGCGCCCTGAGGGGCACGGTGTCGGTCGGGGTCGAACGCACCCTGCACCAGGATCCGGCCTTCGGCCTGCGGCAGTTGGTGGACATCGCGCTGCGCGCCCTGTCGCCGTCGGTGCACGATCCGACCACCGCGGTGCAGTGCCTGGACCGGATCGTGCAGTTCCTCTCCGTCGCGGTCACGATGCCGCTCGCCACGCTGCACCACCGCGACCGCCGGGGCGACGTACGGCTCGTCCAGGAGGTGCCGGGGTGGGCCGACCTCGTGGATCTGGCGTTCGAGGAGATCCGGTGGTCCGCGGCCGACAGCCCTCAGGTCACACGGCGGCTGATGGCCGGGCTCGACGATCTGCTGCTGCTCGCCTCCGGGGAGCGGCGGAAGCCGCTGCTCAGACACCGTGCGCTCCTGGTGGAAGCGGTGGAGCGCACGGTGCCCGGGGCGGCCGGGCGGGCGTTCGCGCTGCGCGCGGACCGTCAGGGGATCGGCTGAGGTTCTCCCCTGACGGCCTGCTCGGGCGATCTCCGGTCTACAGGTATCCGCTGTAGATGAACCTGGCGTCGACCGGGGTACCAGGGGCGTTGTCGTCGAGATGGCCGGTGATCTCGTACCAGGTGTTCCCCGCGGAATTGACGCACCGGTAATGGAGACGGACCGTCCGTCCGGCAGCGATGTGGCCGGTGACGGCGGAGCTTCCCGAAGCACCCGTGTGGACCGGGGTACGGGAGTTCGTCACACCGGACCTCCCGTACGCCTTGCAGGTGAGCGTGGCCTGCGCACTCACCCCACCGGACGCGACAAGGGTGCCGGCGGAAGCAGCGCCGGCCGACGGGGCGGCGCCGAGTACGGCCGAGGCGGCCAGGACAGGCAGGGCGATCGCCGTCCAGGCCTTTGTCTTCTTCACGAAGGGCTTCCTTACTCTTGCGCATTCGTCTTCTACATCCGGCACGGAACTGCGAGCCGGTGACGTATCGCGAAGATCGTACGAGCGTCCACCGGCGAGCCGACGGCGCGTCACAGATCCTTCAACTTTCCCTCGCACCTACGGCATGAGGTGGTAGTCCGGGAAGTTGCCCGGCAGCCTCTCCTCCCCCGGGCCGTCGGTCACGGCCCGTACGAGCAGCTCGCCGCCCACGAACGCGCCCCGCCACGACGCGCCGAAGCCGCCGAAGAGCTCCTCGCGGTCCCCCCTGGAGCGCGGCTTGCCGTGACCGGTCTTGAAGGCGCGGATCTGCGGCGCCAGCCGCTCGTAGGTCTCCGGGTCGTCGGTGGAGAGGGTCGCGACCAGGGCGCCGTTCGACGCGTTCATGGCGGCGAGGAGTTCGGCCTCGGTGTCGACCAGGACGATCGTGTCGACCGGGCCGAAGGGCTCCGCGTGGTGGAGCGGTGAGGAGGGCGGCGGGTTCAGGAGGGTGACCGGCTGGAGGTAGGCGCTGGTGTCCTGGCCGGAGAGGAAACGGGCGTCCGCTGCGGATCCCTGGTGGAGGGGGACGGCCCCGCGGTCGATCGCCTCGGTGACCTGGTCGTGCAGTTCCTTGGCCTTGGTGGCGTTGATCAGGGGGCCGAAGTCCAGGTCGGGCAGCGGGTCCGAGGGGGCCTCCACCGCGAGGGGGTGCCCGGTGCGGAGCGAGCGTACGGCCGGGAGGTAGGCCGCCAGGAAGTCCGCGAACAGGGTTCGCTGGACGACGAAGCGGGGGTAGGCGGTGCAGCGCTGCTTGCCGTAGTCGAAGAGCTTGGGTACGACCGCGGTGAGGGCCGGCCAGTCCGAGTAGTTCCAGATCCCCCAGGTGTTGAGGCCCTCCTGTTCGAGGATGTGCCGCTTGCCGAGGTCGGCGACGGCGGTGGCGATCCTGGCGCCGGTGTCCCGTCCCCCGACGAAGGAGACGCAGCCGATCTCGGCCGACCGGACGAGGGGCTCGGACAGTTCGCTCCCGCTGCCGCTGAGCAGGGTGAGCGGGAGACCCTCGCGGGCGGCGAGGGCGCAGGCCAGGGTGAGGCAGGAGACGCCGCCGTCGGTGGGTGTCTTGGCGATCACGGCGTTGCCGGCCAGGGCTTGTACGAGCATCGCGTGGACCAGCACGGACATGGGGTAGTTCCAGCTGGCGATGTTGGAGACGGGGCCCGCGAGCGGGGTCCGGCCGGCCAGCAGCCGGTCGCTGTGGTCGACGTACCAGCGGACTCCGTCGATGGCGCGGTCCACGTCGGCCTGGGCTAGGCGCCAGGGCTTGCCGATCTCCCAGACCAGGAGCAGGGCGAGGAGTTCGCGGTGCTCGGTGAGGGCGTCGAGAGTGGCGGACACGCGGGCGCGGCGCTCGGGGAGCGGGACGTGGCGCCAGGCCCGGTGGGAATCGAGGGCCGCTCGTACGGCGGTCCGGGCGGCCGGGGCGTCGAGCCGGGGAGGTCCGGCGACGGGGGTGCCGTCGACCGGGCTGACGGCGGGCAGGGTGCGGCCGTCGGGGTGCCAGGCGACGTCCCAGAGGTTGCGGACGCGGTCGTCCTGGAAGGCCTCGGGGGCGGCGGCGAGACAGCGGCGCCATGCGTCCTGCCAGGCCGTTCCCGGCTTGAGGATGAGGGTCGCGGCCGGAGATGGGGATGAGGGTGTCATGGTGTCTCCGCTCTGAGGTGCGGGGGACCCGGGTGGGTTCACGGGGTGGGGTGACGCGGGTTCGCCGAGTCGGGTGACGCGGGTGCTTGTGCGTGACGTGTGACGCGCGGAGTGCGGATGCGGGGTGCGGCGGGGCGGGGCAGGGCGGGTGCGGCAGTGCGGGGTGCGGCGGGGCGGCGGGGCGGCTCGGGTCGGTCGCCCGCGGCGGACTGTCCCCTGCCCGCCTCTTCCCGAAACAGGGACCCCTGTCCTCCCGCGCCGGACGGGTGAGGCGGTGGCGCCCGGGGGCCGGTGCGTGCGCCTCAGCCGCGCAGGCGGTCCTCCGCCAGGCGGGCCGTCTCCGTCGGGGTGGCGCCCACGGCGACCCCCGCCGCCTCCAGCGCCTTCTTCTTCGCCGAGGCGGTGCCCGAGGACCCCGAGACGATCGCTCCCGCGTGGCCCATCGTCCGGCCCTCGGGGGCCGTGAAGCCCGCGATGTAGCCGACCACCGGCTTGGTGATGTGCTGGGCGATGTGGGCCGCGGCGCGTTCCTCCGCGTCGCCGCCGATCTCGCCGATGAGGACGATCAGTTCGGTGTCCGGGTCGTTCTCGAACGCCGTCAGGCAGTCGATGTGCGAGGTTCCGGTCACCGGGTCGCCGCCGATGCCCACGGCTGTCGAGAAACCCGTCCCGCGGAGCTCGTGCATCAGCTGGTAGGTGAGGGTTCCGGACTTGGAGACGAGGCCGATGCGGCCGGGCTCGGTCGCGATGTCGGCCGGGATGATGCCCGCGTTGGAGTGGCCGGGGCTGATGACTCCGGGGCAGTTGGGCCCGAGGACGCGTGTTCCGCGTGCCCGGGCGTGGGCGTTGAACGCCACGGCGTCGTGGACGGGGATGCCCTCCGTGATGACCACGGCCAGGCCGATCCCCGCGTCCGCCGCCTCGACGACGGCCGCCCTGGCGAACGGCGGCGGGACGAAGACGACGGTGACGTCGGCGCCGGTGGCGTCCATGCCGTCGCGGACGGAGCCGAAGACCGGGACCGTACGGTCGTCGAGTTCCACCGCGCGGCCCGCCTTGCGCGGGTTGACGCCGCCGACGATCTGCGTGCCCGCCGCGAGCATGCGCCGGGTGTGCTTCATGCCCTCGGCACCGGTCATGCCCTGGACGAGGACCTTGCTCTCCTTGTTGAGGAAGATCGCCATGGTCAGTGCCCTCCCTGGGCCAGTCGGGCTGCTCGGTCGGCCGCGCCGTCCATCGTGGTGACCTGCTGGACCATCGGGTGCGCCCGGCCGTCGAGGATCGCCCGGCCCCGCGCGGCGTTGTTGCCGTCCAGGCGGACGACCAGGGGTTTCGTCAGGTGGACGGAGTCCAGGGCCTGGACGATGCCGTCGGCGACCGCGTCACATGCCGTGATGCCGCCGAACACGTTGACGAACACGGACTTCACCGCCGGGTCGGAGAGGATGACGGTGAGACCGTCGGCCATGACGCGGGCCGAGGCGCCTCCCCCGATGTCGAGGAAGTTCGCCGGGCGGGCCCCGCAGCCGGCGACCACGTCGAGGGTGGACATGACGAGCCCGGCGCCGTTGCCGATGATGCCGACCTCGCCGTCGAGCCTGACGTAGTTCAGCCCCTTGTCGGCGGCGGCCGCTTCCAGCGGGTCACCGTGCGGGTCCACGCTGTCCGCGTCCCGACGGGGCTGCCGGAAGGCCGCGTTGTCGTCGAGGGTGACCTTGCCGTCCAGAGCGAGGATCCGGCCGTCCGTGGTGCGCACCAGGGGGTTGACCTCGACGAGCAGGGCGTCCTCCGCGGTGAGGACCTGCCACAGCGCCTGGAGCACGGGGGCGGTCTCCGGCGGCAGCGAGGCCGCGACGGCGATCCGCGCCGCCACCGCCTCGCTGACCCCCTCGGCCGGGTCTACGTGAATCCGGGCCACCGCCTCCGGGCGGGTGGCCGCGACCTCCTCGATGTCCATGCCGCCCTCCGCCGAGGCGATGGCGAGGAAGGTTCCGGCGGCGCGGTCCAGGACGTAGCCGGCGTAGAACTCCTCCCCGATGTCGACGGGCTGGGCGAGCATCACCGTCCGGACCGGGTGGCCCTTGATGTCCATGCCGAGGATCCGGCGTGCGGTGACGACGGCGGCCGCGGGGTCCTCGGCGACCTTCACCCCGCCTGCCTTGCCCCGGCCGCCCACCTTCACCTGCGCCTTCACGACGACTCGGCCACCGAGCCGCTCGGCCGCCGCATGAACCGCGGACGGGTCGTCCACCACCTCGGCGTCCGGTACGGCGATGCCGTGGTCCGCGAAGAGTTGCCTTGCCTGGTGCTCGTACAGATCCATAGCCACTCCCGATCGTGCCGATTGTGAAAGTGCCGCACGCCCCCTGGACACCACCCACCGGATGCGGGATAACAAGCTTCATACAGTATTCGTCGACTGTATGCAATGTACCGCGTGAGCGGCGGAGCGGCTCCCGCACTCCCCTACGAAGGGACAGGACATCGCCATGCCCGAGGACAGCCAGGACAACCAGAACCTCGTCTCCGGTGGGCACTTGGTCGCCAAGGCACTCAAGGCTGAGGGGGTGGAACGCATCTACACCCTCTGCGGCGGCCACATCATCGACATCTACGACGGCTGCGTCGACGAGGGCATCGAGGTCGTCGACGTACGGCACGAGCAGGTCGCCGCCCACGCGGCCGACGGCTACGCCCGGATCACCGGGAAGCCGGGATGCGCCGTCGTCACCGCGGGACCCGGGACGACCGACGCCGTCACCGGGGTCGCCAACGCCTTCCGCGCGGAGTCACCGATGCTCCTGATAGGCGGTCAGGGAGCGCACACCCAGCACAAGATGGGCTCGCTCCAGGACCTGCCGCACGTCGACATGATGACCCCCATCACGAAGTTCGCGGCCACCGTGCCGGACACCGCGCGGGCGGCGGACATGGTGTCGATGGCGTTCCGCGAGTGCTACCACGGGGCACCCGGTCCGTCGTTCCTGGAGATCCCGCGCGACGTGCTCGACGCGAAGGTCCCGGCGGACAGGGCGCGGGTCCCCGAGGGAGGACGGTACCGCGCGTCCACCCGGGCGGCCGGCGATCCGGCCGACATCGAGAAGCTCGCCGATCTGCTCGTGCACGCCGAGAAGCCCGCCATCCTGCTGGGCAGCCAGGTCTGGACGACGCGTGCGACGGACTCCGCCACCGAGCTCGTCCGCACCCTCAACATCCCCGCGTACATGAACGGCGCGGGCCGCGGCACCCTGCCGCCCGGCGATCCGCACCACTTCCAGCTCTCGCGGCGCTACGCGTTCTCCAACGCCGACCTGATCGTGATCGTGGGGACCCCCTTCGACTTCCGGATGGGCTACGGCAAACGGCTCTCCCCCGCTGCCACCGTCGTCCAGATCGACCTCGACTACCGCACCGTGGGCAAGAACCGCGACGTCGACCTCGGGATCGTCGGCGACGCCTCGGTCGTCCTGAAGGCCGTCACGGAGGCCGCGAGCGGACGGCTGAACGGCGGATCGGCCCTGCGCAAGGCGTGGCTCGACGAACTGCGCGCCGCCGAACAGACGGCCATCGAGAAGCGGCTGCCCCAGCTCAGGTCGGACGCCTCGCCCATCCACCCCTACCGGCTGGTGAGCGAGATCAACGACTTCCTCACCGAGGACTCCGTCTACATCGGGGACGGCGGCGACATCGTCACCTTCTCCGGCCAGGTCGTCCAGCCCCGCACCCCCGGTCACTGGATGGACCCGGGGCCGCTCGGCACGCTCGGCGTCGGGGTGCCCTTCGTCCTCGCCGCCAAGCAGGCCAGGCCCGACAAGGAGGTGGTCGCGCTGTTCGGTGACGGCGCCTTCTCGCTGACCGGGTGGGACTTCGAGACGCTGGTCCGCTACAACCTCCCCTTCGTCGGCATCGTCGGCAACAACTCCTCGATGAACCAGATCCGTTACGGCCAGAAGGCCAAGTACGGCGACGAGCGCGAGCGGATCGGCAACACCCTCGGCGACGTCCACTACGACAAGTTCGCCCAGATGCTGGGTGGATACGGCGAAGAGGTCCGTGACCCGGCGGACATCGCCCCCGCCCTGCGGCGGGCCCGCGAGTCGGGGCTGCCCTCGCTGATCAACGTCTGGGTCGACCCGGACGCGTACGCCCCCGGAACGATGAACCAGACGATGTACAAGTAGAGGAGCCGTCGGCATGACCAAAGCTCTTGAGGGCGTGCGCGTCCTCGACATGACGCACGTACAGTCCGGTCCCTCCGCCACCCAGCTGCTCGGCTGGCTCGGTGCGGACGTGGTCAAGCTGGAGGCACCGAGCGGGGACATCACCCGCAGGCAGTTGCGCGATCTGCCCGACGTCGACTCCCTCTATTTCACGATGCTCAACTGCAACAAGCGCAGCATCACCCTCAACACCAAGAGCGAGCGCGGCAAGGAGATCCTCACCGAACTCATCCGCCGCAGTGACGTGATGGTGGAGAACTTCGGTCCGGGCGCGGTCGACCGCATGGGGTTCACCTGGGAACGCATCCAGGAGATCAACCCGCGGATCGTCTACGCCTCCATCAAGGGCTTCGGGGAGGGCCCGTACACCGGCTTCAAGGCGTACGAGGTGGTCGCGCAGGCCATGGGCGGCTCCATGGCCACCACCGGATTCGCCGACGGGCCGCCGCTCGCCACCGGCGCCCAGATCGGTGACTCCGGCACCGGGATCCACGCGGTGGCCGGCATCCTCGCCGCCCTGTTCCAGCGGGAGAACACGGGACGGGGACAGCGGGTCAACGTGGCGATGCAGCACGCGGTGCTCAACCTCTGCCGGGTCAAACTGCGCGACCAGCAGCGGCTGGAGCACGGGCCGCTCGCCGAGTACCCGGACGCGCAGGACACGGCCGGCGCCGAGGAGGTGCCGCGCAGCGGCAACGCCAGTGGCGGCGGGCAGCCGGGGTGGGCGGTGAAGTGCGCGCCGGGCGGCCCCAACGACTACGTGTACGTCATCGTGCAGCCTGTCGGCTGGAAACCCCTGTCCGAGCTGATCGGCCGGCCCGAGCTGGCGGAGGACCCCGAGTGGGCGACGCCGGAGTCCCGGCTCCCGAAGCTGGGGAAGATGTTCCAGCTGATCGAGGAGTGGTCGGCGACGCTCCCCAAGTGGGACGTGTTGGAGCAGCTCAACGCGCACAACGTCCCGTGCGGTCCGATCCTCTCCACCAAGGAGATCGTCGAGGACGAGTCCCTGGCCGCCAACGAAATGGTGGTCCGCGTGGAGCACCCCGAGCGCGGGACCTTCACCACGGTCGGCAGCCCGCTGAAGCTGTCCGACTCCCCCGTCGACATCGTCACCTCCCCGCTCCTCGGTGAGCACAACGCCGAGGTCTACGTCGGCGAACTGGGCCTGGGCGACGAGGAACTGCGGCTGCTGAAGACGAACGGAGTCATCTGAGCATGACCGGAACAGTCGGGACACAGGAGCAGGAACACGTCAGGGCGCTGATCGACCGGGTCCGGGGCGAGGGGCGCAGCGCGCTCACCGCCCCGGAGGGGAAGATCCTCGCGGACGCGTACGGGATCACGGTGCCGGGCGAGGGCCTGGCCCGGGACGTGGACGAGGCGGTGGCCCTGGCCGACCGGCTCGGCGGCCCCGTCGTCCTCAAGATCGTCTCTCCGGACATCCTGCACAAGACGGATGCGGGCGGCGTCGTGGTCGGGGTGTCGGGCGCGCAGGAGGTCCGCTCCGCGTTCTGCACCGTCGTGAAGAACGCGCGGGCCTACGCCGCCGACGCGCGCATCGAGGGCGTGCAGGTGCAGCAGTTGGTGCCGCCCGGTCAGGAGGTCATCGTCGGGGCGGTCACCGACCCGACGTTCGGGAAGGTGGTGGCGTTCGGCCTGGGCGGGGTCCTCGTCGAGGTGCTGAAGGACATCACCTTCCGGCTGGCGCCCGTGACGGCGGACGAGGCGCGGTCGATGCTCGACTCGATCGGCGCGGCGGAGATCCTGAGGGGCGTCCGCGGCGCGCCGGCCGTCGACCGGTGGGCGCTGGCCGAACAGATCCGGCGGGTCTCCCGGCTGGTCACGGACTTCCCGGAGATCGCGGAGGTGGACCTCAACCCCGTCATCGCCTCGCCGGACGGAGCGGTCGCCGCCGACATCCGGATCCTGCTGGCGACCGAGGAGGTGGAGCCACGGCGGCGTTACAGCCGCGAGGAGATCCTCGTGTCGATGCGCAGGCTGATGGAGCCACGTTCGGTGGCCGTCGTCGGAGCCTCCAACGAGCCCGGCAAGATCGGCAATTCGGTGATGCGGAACCTGATCGACGGGGGTTTCGCGGGCGAGATCCACCCGGTGAACCCCAAAGCCGATGACATTCTCGGCCGCAAGGCGTACAAGAGTGTCACCGACGTTCCCGGTGAGGTGGATGTGGCGGTCTTCGCGATCCCCGCCAAGTTCGTCGCTTCGGCGCTCCGGGAGGTGGGCCGCAAGGGGATCCCGAACGCCGTGCTCATTCCGTCGGGCTTCGCGGAGACGGGCGAACACGCCCTGCAGGACGAGATCGTGGCGATCGCCGAGCAGCACGGCACACGCCTGCTGGGGCCGAACATCTACGGCTACTACTCGACATGGCAGGACCTCTGCGCCACGTTCTGCACCCCGTACGACGTCAAGGGCTCCGTGGCGCTGACCTCCCAGTCCGGCGGCATAGGCATGGCGATCCTGGGCTTCGCACGGTCGACGAGGACAGGGGTCTCGGCGATCGTCGGGCTCGGCAACAAGTCCGACATCGACGAGGACGACCTGCTGACCTGGTTCGGCGAGGACCCCAACACCGAGTGCATCGCGATGCACCTGGAGGACCTCAAGGACGGGCGGGCGTTCGTGGAGGCCGCGCGGGCGACGGTGCCGAAGAAGCCGGTGGTCGTCCTCAAGGCAGGCCGCACGAGTGCGGGTGCCAGGGCGGCGGGCTCCCACACCGGCGCGCTGGCCGGGGACGACGCCGTGTACGACGACATCCTGCGGCAGGCCGGTGTGATCCGGGCCCCGGGTCTGAACGACATGCTGGAGTACGCGCGTGCGCTGCCCGTGCTGCCGGCCCCGCAGGGCGACAACGTCGTGATCATCACGGGGGCGGGCGGGTCGGGTGTGCTCCTGTCCGACGCGGTCGTCGACAACGGGCTCTCGCTGATGGAGATACCGCCGGATCTCGACACGGCGTTCAAGGCGTTCATCCCGCCGTTCGGAGCGGCCGGCAATCCGATCGACATCACGGGCGGTGAGCCGCCGTCGACGTACGAGGCGACGATCCGGCTCGGGATGGAGGACCCGCGGATCCATGCCCTGGTCCTCGGCTACTGGCACACGATCGTCACCCCTCCGATGGTGTTCGCCGAGCTGACGGCCCGGGTGGTGGAGGAGTTCCGGGCGCGCGGCATCGAGAAGCCCGTGGTGGCGTCCCTGGCGGGGGACACCGAGGTCGAGGAGGCCTGCGCCTACCTGTTCGAGCGGGGAGTCGTCGCGTATCCGTACACCACGGAGCTGCCGGTCGCGGTGCTCGGCGCGAAGTACAGGTGGGCCAGGGCCGCCGGACTGCTGGGTGGTGGCCGATGACCTGATGACGACGGCTCGAACCACGGGGTCTGCGGCGTACCGCTCGGCCGCGGACCCCCGCGCGAAGTGAGAACGGGCAGGGGGCGCTGGCCAGACTTCTTCCACGCAAGGGGTTCGATCGCAATGACGACTGCAGACCTCTCCACATCCGTCCCCTTCAGGGAGGTGACGGACGCCAACGGCCGGACCTACCGGCTCGGCGAGAGCGACATCGACATCATGGGCCGCAAGCGCAAGTGGATGGTCATCCTGCCCTGGGTAGGCATGATGGGCATCAGCTCGGCCGAGTACGCCTTCGCGTCGGCGGAGGACACGCTGCACCACGCGCACAACTGGAACAGCGGTCACATCTACTGGATGATGACCGTCTGGGTGTTCTTCCAGGCCGCGGTCGCGATGCCCGCGGGCAGACTGCGCGAGACCGGCCGGCTGCCGGCCCGCTGGGCGATGATGCTCGGCGCGACGGGCACGCTCCTCGGTTACCTGTCACTGGCGTACGCACCGCACGTGATCTTCGCGTACATCGGCTTCAGCGTGTTCTCCGGCATGGGCGCGGGCATGGTGTACGCCACCTGCGTCAACATGGTCGGCAAGTGGTACCCGGAGCGCAGGGGCGGCAAGACCGGCTTCGTCAACGGCGGTTTCGCCTACGGTTCGGTGCCGTTCGTCTTCATCTTCACCGGGTTCATGGACATCACCAACTTCAGGTGGGTCCTGGTCTCCGCGGGTCTCTTCCTCGCCGCGCTCGTGGCCTGCGCCGGGTTCTTCTTCCGGGACCCGCCGAAGAACTGGTGGCCCGCCGAGGTCGACCCGCTCAACCCGCCGGCGGACCCTCGGGCCCGCCGGGCACTGGAGAAGAACCCGCCGGCCATGAAGCAGTACTCGCCGGGCGAGGCATGGCGGACCGGCCGCGTGGCGCTGATGTGGTGCTGCCTCGCCTGTACGTCCGGCGTGAACATCTTCGGGATCGCCTTCCAGGTCGACATCGGCCAGGACGCGGGCTTCGCCGCCGGGATCGTGGCCACCGCCATGTCGCTCAAGGCGATCGTCAACGGCACCGGACGGGGCGTCATCGGGTGGCTCTCCGACCTCTACGGCCGCAAGAAGTGCCTGCTCCACGTCTGCGTCATCCTGGGGCTCGCCCAGTTCGGCATCATCTGGTCGGCCGAGATGAAGAGCCTGCCGCTGTTCCTGTTCTTCTCCGCGGTCTCCGGCTTCGGCGGCGGCGCCATCTTCCCGATGTTCGCCGCGATGACGGCGGACTACTTCGGTGAGAACAACAACGCCACCAACTACGGCATGGTCTACAGCTCCAAGCTGGTCTCCGGGCTCGGGGCGGGGATGGGCTTCCTGGTCGTCGACGCCTGGGGGCTCAACGGCGCCTTCATCCTTGCGGGCAGCATCTCGTTCTTCGCGGGATTCCTGGCCCTGTTCCTCGCGGCACCCGGCCGCGACCGGAAGGGCAACCCACTGGTGAAGGCCGGGCCCGCACCGGTCATCCGGGAGACGGACTGATCGCATGCCCGTGGCACACGCGTGGGGCCCGGTTCCTGGAACCGGGCCCCACGCGTGTGTGCCCTCGGGCGTCAGTCGCCGCAGCGGCTCTCGCGGAGCGAGTGCAGGTGCTCGCTGGACTTGCGGGCGAAGGCGAGGGACTCGACCGGGTTGTCGTGCTCGGTCTGCCAGTGGTGGTAGGTGCGACCGAATGGGGTCTCCCCTGGTCGAGCGGAGCCGAGACCTTGGGGATGGGTGCGCGCGGTGACCCGGCTCAGGAAGTTCTTGTAGTCGATGTCGCCGTCACCGACGTCCGTCATGTCGTAGCCGTCGCGGGCTGCGTCGTTCCGGGTGCCGTCCTTGACGTGGAAGAGGGGGTAGCGGTCGGGCTGCTTGAGCACGTAGTCGATGGGGTTGAAGGGCGCCGGGGTGCCGTCCACCCGCTTGCCGAAGCGGAACTGGGCGCAGAACGCCCAGTAGATGTCCATCTCCAGGTAGACCAGGTCGGGGTCGGTCTCCGCGAGCAGGACGTCGTAGAGGCGCACCTTCGGCTTGTCGGTCGCGAAGGAGAACTCCTCCGCGTGGTTGTGCTGGTAGAACTTCATGCCGCGCTTGCGGGCCTCGGCGCCGTAGGTGTTGAAGTCCTCGGCGGCCCGCTTCCAGCCGTCGACGGTGGAGCCGTAACGGAAGGGGCCGGAGGCCGTGCCGATGTGCTTGAGGCCGAGGGCCTGTGCCTCGTCGAGGACCTTGGTGAGGTTCTGCGCGAAGGTGTAGGCGCCCGGGTTGTTGTCGTCGTAGTAGCCGACGTGGCTGCCGATGGGGTTGAGGCCGTGGTCCTTGGCCAGCCTCTTGAGCTGGGCGAGGGTGATGGCGCCGGCCGAGCCCTGGGTGTACCCGGCGAACTCGATCTCGTCGTAGCCGTACTTCTCCAGCTCGGCGAAGACGGGGGCGAAGCCGAGGGTGGAGACCTTGTCGCGGAGGCTGTACAGCTGGATGCCGAGGCGGCCGGGCGGCAGCACGGCGCGGCCCTTGCCGTGACCGTGGCCCTTCCCCGGGCCGTGGTCCTTGCCGTGGCCGCCGTCCTGGCTGGAGGCCTGCGCTGCTGCGCCGCTGAGGAGGGTCGCGGCCGTGGCTCCTGCGGCGACGCCCAGGACGTTGCGGCGGCTGAGCCTGCTCGCGAGCTCGGGGTCCTTCGGGGTGCGGCTCATGATCACAAATCTCCCTGTGAACGTGCGGGCGGGGCGGACTGCCGGTGCAGTCCGGCAAGCTGGAGGAGCAGGGACTTCACTTCGGTGGCCTGGACTCGGCCGTCGAAGGCATCGGGGGTGGAGCAGAGGATGAGCGGACCTTCGTCGTCGCTCGCGGGAAGTCGGCCGTGGCTGCCGCGGATGGGTGAGGGGTCGAGGGGGACGACCGCCATGCGGTAGCGCATGCCGAGCTTCTTGCGGGCCACCGCCGAGGCCGCCTTGACCCGGACGTAGGGGTCCTGGGGGTCCATGAAGAGTTCCACGGGGTCGTAGCCCGGTTTGCGGTGGATCTCGACGAGCTGCGCGAAGTCGGGTGCGCGGTCGTCGTCGAGCCAGTAGTAGTACGTGAACCAGGCGTCCTTCTCCGCGACGGCGACGAGTTCGCCGGAGCGGGGATGGTCGAGGTGGTGGGCCTTCTTGCCGTCGTCGTCGAGGAGCTCGGCGATCCCGGGAAGGTCCGCGAGGGCTTCGCGGGTGGCTTCCAGGTCCTCGGGCCGGCGCACGTAGACGTGGGCGAGCTGGTGGTCGGCGACGGCGAAGGCGCGGGAGGCCATCGGATCGAGGTACTCCATGCCGTCCTGGGTGTGGACCTCCAGCAGACCGGCGCGGCGCAGGGCGCGGTTGATGTCGACGGGCCGGTCGACCCGGGTGATGCCGTACTCGGAGAGCGCGACGACGGTGCGGCCGGCCGCCGCCGCGTCGTCGAGCAGGGGCGCCACGGCACGGTCGAGGTCGGCGGCGGCCCGGTGGGAGCGGGGGTCGTCGGGGCCGTAGCGCTGGAGGTCGTAGTCGAGGTGCGGGAGGTAGCAGAGGGCCAGGTCGGGGTTGCGGGTGGTGAGGACCTGCCGGGTGGCGTCGATGATCCACTGCGAGGAGACGAGGTCGGCGCCGGGGCCCCAGAAGTGGAAGAGGGGGAAGGTGCCGAGCTTCTCCGTCAGTTCGTCGTGCAGCTCCGGGGGCCTGGTGTAGCAGTCGGGTTCCTTGCGGCCGTCGGCGTAGTAGACCGGGCGGGGGGTGACGGTCCAGTCGGTGTCGGCGCCCATCGCGTACCACCAGCAGATGTTGGCGACGGTGTATCCGGGGTGGGCGCGCCGGGCGGCGTCCCAGAGTTTGTCCCCCTCGACGAGCCCGTTGTGCTGGCGCCACAGGAGGACGTCGCCGAGTTCGCGGAAGTACCAGCCGTTGGCGACGATGCCGTGTTCGGCGGGGGTGGTGCCGGTGAGGAAGGTGGACTGGGCGGCGCAGGTGACGGCGGGCAGCACCGTGGCCAGGGGCGCCTTCGATCCGGCCATCGCCCTGAGGTTCGGCATGTGCCCGAGGAGCTGCGGGGTGAGGCCGACGACGTCGAGGACGAGGAGCGGGGTGGGCGAGGTGCCGGGTGCTGTCATGGGAGCTCCTTCAGTCCGAGGTCGGCGAGGAGGTCGCGGGCGAGGGTGAGTTCGGCGGCGATCCCGTCGGCGAGCTGGGTTCGGGTGCGCGGGCGCAGTTCGGCGGGGAGCGCCTGCCAGGTGTACGTCTCGACCTCCAGGTGCCGGGTGAGGGGCGCGGGCCCGCCGACGAGCCGGTTCAGCACGGACCGGAGTACGGGGAGTGTGGAGGTGAGCGGAGGTGCGGGCGGAGCGTGCAGGGGGACGTGGAAGTGCGAGCGCCAGGGCGTCGCGTCGGGGAGCGCGCCGCCGGACACCGCCTCGTCGAGGTCGTCGGTCCCCCGGAGGCCGGCCGTGGTGAGGGTGCGTGTCTGGTGCAGGAAGCGCGGTTCGGCGAAGGCGCCCAGCGCGGCGCGCACCTCGGGCAGGTGCGGGTTCTCGGCGTGCAGGGCGGCGGAGAGCTGTGCCTTGGCGACGGTGATCCCGGCAGCGCGCAGGGCGTCCAGGGCGGTGTCCGGGTCCTCGAAGGAGGTGGCGAGGTGGCAGGTGTCGACGCAGATGCCGATGCGGTCGTGGCCCACCGCGGTGAGGGGGCCTATGGCGTCGGCGGTGGTCTCCACGGTGCAGCCCGGTTCGGGTTCGAGGCCGATCCTGATGGACTTGCCCGTCAGCTCGGCGAGGGCGTCGAGCCGCTGCGCGAGTGCGGTGAGCTGCTTCCGCGCCGTTCCGGCCGCCGAGGGATCGTCGGCGTACGGGGTGCGCCAGGCGATGGGCAGGGTGGAGACGGTGCCTTCGGTGACGTCGTCGGGGAGCAGGGCGGCGAGCAGCCGGGCCAGGTCGGTGGTGTGGGACAGCCGCTCGGGGTCGGTCCAGTCCGGTGTGTAGACGCGGTACTTGACCTCCTGCGCTCCGAAGCCCTCGTAGGGGAAGCCGTTGAGGGTGACCACTTCGAGGCCGCGGTGTTCGAGCTCGCCGCGCAGGGAGCGCAGCGCGGCGGGGTCGTTGATGAGGGCGCGGGCGGCGTCCCTGGCGAGCCAGAGGCCGATGCCGAGGCGGTCCCGTCCGAGCCGTCTTCGGACGGGTTCGCAGTGGTCGCGCAGCTGGGCGCGTACGCCTTCGAGGGTCTCGGCGGGGTGCACGTTGGTGCAGTACGCGAGGTGGACGGTGGAGCCGTCGGGGTGGCGGAAGCGCATGGTCACTCCCCGCCGCGGAGGATGGAGTTGCCCTCGTGGAGCGGGCCGGGGGCGGCGATGTCGAGCTGGAGCCGGCCGCTCTGTCCGTAGAAGGCGACGGGGTTGCGCCAGAGCACCTTGTCGACGTCGTCCTCGTCGAATCCGGCCTTCAGCATGGTGTCGGCGACCTTGCGGGTCTTCAGCGGGTCGCTCTTTCCCCAGTCGGCGGCCGAGTTGACGAGGATCCGGTCGGTGCCGTGGTTCCGCAGGACCGTGATCATGCGGTCCTCGTCCATCTTTGTGTCCGGGTAGATGGAGAACCCGGCCCAGCATCCGCTGTCGAGGGCGTCCCGCACAGTCGTCTCGTTGAGGTGGTCGAGGAGGACCAGTTCCGGGGCGAGGTCGGATTCGCGGACGACGTCGATGGTGCGGTGCAGCCCGGCGAGTTTGTCGCGGTGCGGGGTGTGCACGAGCGCGGGCAGTCCGTGGTCGGCGGCGAGCTGCAGCTGGGTGGCGAGGGCGGTGTCCTCGGCGGGGGTCATCGAGTCGTAGCCGATCTCGCCGACGGCGACGACGGAGTCCTTGACGAGGTAGCGGGGCAGGGCGTCCAGGACGGGGGTGCAGCGGGGGTCGTTGGCCTCCTTCGGGTTGAGGGCGAGGGTGCAGTGGTGGGCGATGCCGTACTGGGAGGCACGGAAGGGTTCCCAGCCGAGGAGTGCGTCGAAGTAGTCGAAGAAGCTGGCGGGAGAGGTGCGGGGCTGGCCGAGCCAGAAGGAGGGTTCGACGAGGGCGCGGACCCCTGAGTCGTACATCGCCTGGTAGTCGTCCGTGGTGCGGGAGGTCATGTGGATGTGGGGGTCGAAGATCCTCATCGGGCTTCCTCCGTGGACGTGGGGGCGGGGGCGGGCGCCGGGGCCGTGAGTTCCAGGACGGTCCGCAGTCCGGCGGGTACGGGGCGTCCCGCCGCTGTGCGTTCCGTGGCGAAGTCGCCGAGCATGCGGGCCAGTTCGGCGTCACCGCGGGCCCGCTCCGCCAGCCGGTCGAGGGCTTGGACCGGGACCTCGGTGAAGAGGCACTTGAGGACGGCGTGGCGCCAGCCGTGCGCGTCGAGGTGGGCGGCGCCGTAGGGGCCGACGGCGGCGGCGACCAGCCGCGTGTCGTTGGTGCGCAGGGCGTCCTCGACGAGCGGGAGGGCGGTGGCGCCGAGGTCGAGCCGGTGCAGGGTGAGGAGGACGGCCCGGCGTTCGGCGGCGGTGCCCTGCTCGTAGAGCCTCGTCACGGCGGGCAGCGCCGGCCGGGCCTCGACCAGCAGCAGCGCGCGTACGGAGTCGGCGTGTTCGAGTCCGCAGTGTCTGCCCGCAGAGGCGAACCGCAGTTCCCAGGGCGGGTTGCCGCTGTCGGTGCCGGGGTGGGCCGCGGCGTGGGCGGCCTCGGCGAGCGCTTCGTCGAGCCAGGCTCTGGCCGCCCCGCCGAGCAGGTCGTCGAGTTCCTTGCGGCTGGTCAGCACGGTGCGGCTCCGTCCGTCGTCCCGGCGGCCCGGCGCAGGAAATCCAAGGAGGTGCGGGCCAGTTCCGGGCCCGCGTGGGAGTGCCGGGGCAGTTCGACGACGGTCAGGCCGTCGTATCCGGTGGAGGCGAGCGCTTCGAGCACCGGCGGGAAGTCGATCTCGCCGTCACCGAACGGCAGGTGTTCGTGGACACCTCGGCGCATGTCCTCGATCTGGACGTGGCGCAGCCAGGGGCCGGCCTCCTTCACGCAGTCGGGGGGTGAGGCGGGCTCCAGGCACTGGCAGTGGCCGATGTCGAGGGTGAGCCCGAGGGGGCCCGGGTCTCCGAGGAGGGTGCGGAGGTGGTGGAAGTCGGCCAGCGTGGAGAGGAGATGGCCGGGCTCGGGTTCTACGGCGAGGGGGATGCCCGCGCGGTCGGCGGCCTCCAGCACGGGGGTGAGCGCGCCGGTCAGACGCTGCCAGGCGGTGTCCGGCGCGGTGTCCGGCGGCGTGATGCCGCTGAAGCAGTGCACGGCGTGGGCACCGAGGTCGGCGGCGACCTCGACGGCCCGGACGAGCAGTGCTGTGCGGGCGGCACGGCCGTCGGGGTCGGGGTCGAGGAGGGACGGGCCGTGTTTGCGGCGGGGGTCGAGGACGTAGCGCGCTCCGGTCTCGACGGTGACGCCGAGCCCCAGACCGGCCAGTCTGCGGGCCACCTGTCGGGTGCGTGCGGCCAGGTCCGGTGCCAGGGGGTCCAGGTGCATGTGGTCGAGGGTCAGGCCGACCCCGTCGTAGCCGAGGTCGGCGAGGAGGCCGAGGGCGTCGTCCAGCCGGAGGTCGGTCAGTCCGTTGGTGCCGTAACCGAGGCGGAGGGTCATGTGGGGCTCACCTTCCGGGAGAGCGCCCGGGCGAGGGGGACGAGCCCCATGGCCGCGAGCCCGACGAGGGGTGCCCCGGCCCGCGCCGCGAGCGCGGCCTGCAGCGGGATCATCGCCCGGATGCCACCTCCGACGGCGCGCTGGGTGAGGGGCGGGGAGGGGTTGAGGGCGGCGTGGAGGAGGGGGACGCCGGAGGTACGGAGGTACGCGGCGGCGAAGGCGGGGAGCAGCAGCCTGCCGGTGGCCGGCACCGGTGGTGGCTCCCCCTCCGCGGGGCGCCCGCGCAGGACGGCGGTCCCGATCGCGGTGACTCCGGCGAGCGCCGCCAGCGGCGCGGCGGTGTGGCCGCCCTGGACCTCGTGCCGGGAGACGGCGGTCACGGCGTAGGTGTGCGCGCCGAGCGCGAGGGCGGCGGGAAGCGCGGCGGCCGGTGTGCGGGCACCGGTGGGCCGGGAGGCGGCGTGGGCGCCGGTGGGCCGGGAGGCGGCGGCCGAGGTCCCGGACGTCGCCGTCGCACCGAGCAGCAGGTCCAGGGTGCGGGCCGAGGCCATCGCGGCCGGTCCCAGCCTCGTGTGCTTGAGGCGCAGGTCGTAGGCCCAGACCGTGGCCGCGAGCCCGGACGCCACGGCCAGGGCGGGCCGGCAGGCGCGGGCGGCGAGGGCCAGACCTGCCGCCGTCAGTGCGCCCGCCGCGGCCAGTGCGGCCCCCGGCGCGACCCGCCCCGAGGGGATCGGGCGGTGCGGGCGGTCGACGGCGTCCTCCTCGCGGTCGGCCCAGTCGTTGAGGGCCATGCCCGCCTCGTACAGGCACAGCGACGCGCCCACGGCGAGTGCGGTGCCCCGGCCGGGACGGCGCCCGGTGGCCGCTGCGCCGGCGAGCGCGTCACCGGGCACGGTGAACAGCGCTGACACGCGCAGCAGTTCGGCCCAGGCGCGCAGGCGGGCGCGGGTGCGGGGCCTGTCCGGTGCGGGCGCAGTCCCGCCCGCACCGGACAGGCTGTCCTGGGGGACGCGTACCGGGCCGGCGCCGGTGCGCGGTGCGGTGCCCAGCAGCCGGGGGGAGCCGGTGAGGGCCGCGAGCAGCCGGAGGGGCCTCATCGGGCCGCCCGCAGGCGTTCGGCGAAGGCCAGCAGTTCCTGGAACTGCTCGGGCAGTCCGGCCGGGCCGCCGTCGGGGTCCTTGAAGTAGAAGCCGAGTTCGGGCCGCGGCCCGGTCAGTCCGCTCTCGTGGGCGCGGGCCAGGAGACGGGCCAGGTCCAGTACCAGCGGTGCGGCGAGGGCGGAGTCGCAGCCCTGCCAGATCGTCTGGAGGATCATGCGGGAGCCCAGGAAACCGTCGAAGGCGATGTGGTCCCACGCCGTCTTCCAGTCCCCCATCGCCGGTACGTCGTCGATGTGGACCTCGCCCTCCGGCGCGGATCCGAGGGTGTCGGCGAGTACGCGTTCCTTGCCCGCGTTCTTGGCGGCCGCCGCGGCCGGGTCGGCCAGCGCCGCCCCGTCCCCGCCGCCCAGGAGGTTCGTGCCCGACCAGGCGCGCACGGGCAGTGCGCGCTGGACGAACATCGGGGCGAGCACGGAACGCAGCAGTGTCTGGCCCGTCTTGCCGTCGCGTCCGGCGTGGGGCAGTCCGCAGGAGTCGACGGCTTCCCGCAGGTGCGGGCTGCGCAGCCCGGTGGACGGGGTGAAGTTGACGTACGGGCAGCCCGCGCGGAGCGCGGCCGCCGCGTAGAGGGAGCTGGCGGGCAGCCGGGAGTCGTCCTCGCCGGGGGCGGGTTCCGTCGAGGCCACGTTGATGACGACCGTACGGGCGAGCTCGTGACGTCGGGAGAAGTCCTGGATGTCCGCGGCGAAGGCCGCGACGAGTTCCTCGTCGGTGCGGGTGTCGCCGGGGAGCGGTCCGCCGGGGCGTATCTCCTCGTCGGCTGCGGTGAGTTCGGACTGTACGGCCGAGGGGAGGCCGTGCGGGAGCACTCCCCCGGCCGCGAGGGCCTCGGCACGCTTGGGCAGCGGGCAGTCGAGGGTGTCGTGGCCCCCGAAGACGAGGGAGGTCAGCGGCGGCAGCCCGGTGCCGTTGAACGGTGGCGTCTCGGTGACCATGCCGGTCGGCGGGTGGAGCCCTGCCGCGACGGCCGCGCACCCCGCGGTGGCGGTGGTGGCGACGGAGCCGCGTGCTCCGATGAACCAGACTCCGGTACGAGCGGCGTGTGCGGTCACGGGCTGCCTCCCAGGGGGGATGAAGAGGGGTGGTGGGCGGCGGGCGGGGAAGATTCGTGCTTCCCCGCCCGCCGCGTCGCAGGAGGTTGCCGCCCTACGTGGAGGGCAGCTCCTTCAGCTGGATGTCGCGGAACGACACCTGGTCGTCGGCTCCGTGGTTCTGGAGACCGATGTAGCCGTCCCTGAGGCTGCGGACGGGGTCGGTGTTGGTGAAGTCGTTGATCTTCACGCCGTTGAGGAAGACCCGGAGCCGCTCGCCCTGGACCTTGATCTCGTAGCTGTTCCACTGGCCGGGCGGACGCAGGACACGGTCACGGGCCTTGATGTCCGCGGACTTGAAGGTGTAGACGGCGCCGGTCGTGCGGTCGGCGGCGTCCGTCGCGTCGATCTGGATCTCGTAGCCGTTGTTCACCGCGGACCACGGGTCGTCGGACTCGGGGAAGCCGACGAAGACGCCGGAGTTGTCGTCGCCCTCCATCTTCCAGTCGAGCTTCAGGGAGTAGGACTTCAGCTCCTTGGCCTGGTAGGTCAGCAGGCCCATGCCGCCCTCGGTGCGCAGCTCACCGTCGACGACGGCGAACTTCCCGGGGCCGGCCTGCTTCCAGCCTTCGAGCGTCTTGCCGTTGAAGATCGACCGGTAGCCGGTGTCCGGCTTGCAGTCGGCCTTCACCTGTCCGGCGGCGTAGCGCAGACCGCCCAGCAGGTGCTGGCGGAAGGCCGGTTCGGCGTAGGACTCCTTGGTGTGGCCGAGGCCGGTGTAGAAGGAGCGGCCGCCCTGGTACGCCTGGCACCAGGAGATCGGGTGGTCGCCCTTCATGGTGCCGCCGGTGTAGGTGGTCTCGTCCAGGGTGGCGAGGACCTGGGCCTTGTCCCGGGGGTTGGAGCGGTAGTTGTACCACTCGTCGGTACGGTCCCAGGCCTCGTCCAGGTGCGCGGTCGCCGGGTGGTCGTGGTTCTCCACGCGGACGGTCGCGGGCTGGATCTGCGGGTGGGAGTCGAAGTAGGCCCCGACGAGGCCGCCGTAGAACTCCCAGTCGTACTCGGTGTCGGCTGCGGCGTGGACGCCCATGTAGCCGCCGCCGGTGGACACGAAGTTCTCGAACGCCTTCTTCTGGTCGGCGTTCAGGACGTTCCCGGTGGTCGAGAGGAAGACGACGGCGTCGTAGCGGGCCAGGTTGCTGGTGGTGAACTGGGCGGCCTCCTCGGTGGAGTCGACCGTGATGTTGGTGTCCTTGCCGAGTTCCTTCAGCGCGGCGACGCCCTCGGGGATCGAGTCGTGCCGGAACCCGCCCGTTCTGGAGAACACGAGGACGCGCTTCGCGGTGCGGTCGACCGGGCTGTTCGAGAGCTCGAAGTCGTCCACGTCGTACAGGGCTCCGGCTCCTCCCTTGAAGACGAGGAAGAGTTCCGTGGCCTTCTTCGGCGCTCCGCGCAGCGGCACGTCGATGTCCTGGAACGTGTCCCAGCTGCCGGTCACCGGGACGGGCGCGGAGCCGAGGATCTTGCCGGTGGGCGACCCGGCCCGCACTTCGAGGAACCCTCCGGCGCCGGCCGACGAGGTACGGGCGGTGAGCTTCGTGGAGCCGTCGAGGATGTACGGGGTGAAGGAGATCCAGTCGCCGTTGTCGATGTCGCCGACGGTCCGGCCGCCGTGCGCGCTGGTCTTGCTCGGGGTGGTGATGCCGGAGGAGTCGTCGAAGTGCTCCGCCTGGCGGTGGCGCGGCTGGAGCTTCGCCCCGTCACGGCCGGTCAGTGCGGCCTGTCCGCCGCCGCCACCGTCGGTGTAGGACGCGGAGATCCCGCCGTAGATGTTGGCGTTCGGGTCGTGGCCGCCCTCCATGGCGGTCTTGATGGTGCCTTCGCAGCCGTGCTCGGTGGTGATGTCGTGGCCGTGGCTGTCGTGGCCCAGGGTGAACTTGACCTCGACCTTCGAGCAGTCGATCGTCCCGTCCTCGGGGTCGGTGACGGTCACCTCGAAGGGCACCTCGTCGCCGAACTCGAAGGGCCTGCCGTCGGCCGGTGCCCGCAGCACGACGGTGGGCGCCGTGTTGCCGACGGTGACGTGCACGCTCGCCGATCCCGTGCGGCCCGTGGGGTCCTCGACGGTCAGGGTGGCGACGTAGGTGCCGTTCTTCTTGTACGTGTACGTGGGGTCGGCGGTCGTGGACGTGCCACCGTCACCGAAGTCCCAGGCGTACGTCAGGGCGTCCCCGTCACCGTCGGAGGTGCCGGCGGAGGAGAACTTCAGCTTGAGCGGTGCGACACCGGACGTCTTGTTCACCGAGGCCTCGGCGATGGGCGAGCGGCCGCCGGTGGCGTTCTCGATGCGGTACAGGGCCGAGTGTTCGTCACCGCCGAACCAGGAGAGGCCGTAGTCCAGGACGTAGAGCGCCCCGTCGGGTCCGAAGGCCATGTCCATGACCTGCGTGCCGGTCCACGGGATGTCGTTGATCGACTGGACGGCACCGTCGGTGTCCTGCTCGACGCGCTTGATCCACTGCCGGCCGAACTCTCCGGCGAAGAAGTCGCCGTCGTACTCCTCGGGGAACTTCACCGGCGAGTCGAGGTCCGCGTCGTAGTGGTAGACGGGTCCGCCCATCGGGGACTCCGAGCCGGTGCCGAACTCGGGCACCGAGGCACCGTCGTACGGGATCCACGCGGCCTGCGCGGGCGGCAGGTCGACGAGGCCGGTGTTGTGCGCCGACTCGTTCTTCGGGGCCGCGCAGTCGAAGGCCGGTCCGGACGTCTTCGTCGCGAAGTCGTAGTCGCGGAAGGGGTCGTTGGCGCCGGTGCAGAACGGCCAGCCGAAGTTGCCGGCCTCGGTGACCCGGGCGAACTCCACCTGTCCGGCCGGCCCGCGGTTCGGGTCGGCCGCGCCGGCGTCCGGGCCGTAGTCACCCACGTAGAGGATGCCGGTGGCCTTGTCGACGCTGAAGCGGAACGGGTTGCGGAAGCCCATCGCGTAGATCTCGGGACGGGTCCTGTCGGTGCCGGGCGCGAAGAGGTTGCCTTCCGGCACGGTGTAGGAGCCGTCGTCGGCGACCTTGATGCGCAGGACCTTGCCGCGCAGGTCGTTGGTGTTGCCGGCGGTGCGTCGGGCGTCGAACGCCGGGTTGCGGTCCGGGCGGTCGTCGATCGGCGTGAACCCGTCGGAGGCGAAGGGGTTGGAGTCGTCACCCGTCGAGAGGTAGAGGTTGCCCTGTGCGTCGAAGTCGATGTCTCCGCCGACGTGGCAGCACATGCCGCGCGTGGCCGGGATGTCGAGGACCTTCTTCTCGCTGGCGTTGTCGAGGGTCCCGTCCTCCTTGAGCACGAAGCGGGAGAGCCGGTTCACACCGTCGAACTTCGCGAAGTCGGCGGCGGTGCCGTTCTCCGGGGCGTCGCCGGCCGGGGTGTCCAGCGGAGGCGCGTAGTATAGGTAGATCGCCCGGTTCTCGGCGAAGTCCGGGTCGATCCCGACGCCCTGGAGACCTTCCTCGTCGTGCGAGTAGACGGGGACGGTGCCCGAGACGCGAGTGTTGCCGGAGCTGTCCGTGATCCGCAGCTCGCCGCTGCGGGCCGTGTGCAGCACGCTGCGGTCGGGCAGCACCGCCAGCGACATGGGTTCGCCGGTCTCGGCCGCCCCCTTGGCGAGGGTGACCTGCTGGAAGTCTTCGGCGGCGTCCTGCGCGGCCGCGGCGTGAGAGGCGTCGGCGGTGGCCGCGGGCGAGGAGCCGAGGGTGAGGGTCGCGGCGGCGAGCAGTCCGCCGGTGAAGAGGGCGAGTGTCTTACGGGCGCGGAGCCGTCTGCTGCTTCTGTGCACGTGCGTCCTCCGGAGTGTGCCGGTTGTTCGGGCGGGTGAGGTCTGCCGATCCGCGCGGGGACTGCCGCGCTCGTCACCGGGGGCGTGGGGGACCCGGTGACGCGAGTCATGTCGTGTACACGTATGGGACGGTAGCTGCGTTCGTCCGGTACGAAAAGCCCTTGCGCAGGGACTGGGTCGAACTTCCGCCGAGGCCAGGACAAAGCCGGTTCAGGGCACGGCTGACCGGCCCCTGGAGTCCTCTCACGGACACCACGGGGCCAGGTCGCCCGCCGTTGGCGACGGAGGAGCGGGGCCCGGGCCCCGCTGCCGGCTAGTTGCCCCCGCCGAACGCCGCGTCGAACGACGCGCTCGGCGGGTCGAAGTCGAACCGCTTCAGCGAGGCCAGCGCCTCCGGCGCCCCCGTGAGCCGGTCCATGCCGGCGTCCTCCCACTCCACGGAGACCGGGCCCTCGTAACCGATGGACCGCAGCATCCGGAAGACGTCCTCCCAGGGCACGTCACCGTGCCCCGCCGAGACGAAGTCCCAGCCGCGCCGCGGGTCGCCCCACGGCAGGTGGGAGCCGAGGCGCCCGTTGCGCCCGTCGAGGCGCTTGCGGGCCTCCTTGCAGTCCACGTGGTAGATCCGGTCCCGGAAGTCGTACAGGAACCCGACGGGGTCGAGGTCCTGCCAGACGAAGTGGCTCGGGTCGAAGTTCAGCCCGAACGCGGGCCGGTGGCCGACGGCCTCCAGGGCGCGGTGCGTGGTCCAGTAGTCGTACGCGATCTCGCTCGGGTGCACCTCGTGGGCGAAGCGCACCCCCTCGGCGTCGAAGACGTCCAGGATCGGGTTCCACCGCTCCGCGAAGTCCTCGTAGCCGCGCTCGATCATGTGCGGCGGGACCGGCGGGAACATGGCGACCAGGTGCCAGATCGAGGACCCGGTGAAGCCGATGACCGTGTCGACCCCGAAGGCGGCGGCCGCGCGGGCGGTGTTCTTGATCTCCTCAGCCGCCCTCCGGCGTACGCCCTCGGGCTCCCCGTCCCCCCAGATGCGGGCCGGCACGATGCCCTGGTGGCGCTCGTCGATCGGGCTGTCGCAGACCGCCTGGCCCACCAGGTGGTTGGAGACCGCCCAGCACTTGAGGCCGTACTTGTCGAGGAGCTGTCGCCGCCCGTCGACGTACCCGGGGTCGGACAGGGCCTTGTCGACCTCGAAGTGATCGCCCCAGCAGGCGAGTTCGAGTCCGTCGTAGCCGAAGTCCCGGGCGAGCCGGCAGACCTCCTCCAGTGGCAGGTCGGCCCACTGGCCGGTGAAGAGAGTGAAGGGACGGGGCATGCGCGGAACCTCCTAGAAGGGGACCGGGGTGTGTACGGAGTTCTTGGCGGCGCTCTCCTCGACTGCGGCGAGCACCCGCTGGACCTGGAGCCCGTCGGCGAACGAGGGCACCGGGGCACGGCCCTCGACGATCGTGCGCACCACGTCACGGGCCTGGTGGACGAAGGTGTGCTCGTAGCCCAGGCCGTGGCCCGGCGGCCACCACGCCTCCAGGTAGGGGTGCTGGGGTTCCGTGACGAGGATCCGGCGGAAGCCCGCGCTGGTGGCGGGTTCCGTGTGGTCGTGGAAGGAGAGTTCGTTGAGGCGCTCCAGGTCGAAGGCGATCGACCCCAGCTCCCCGTTGATCTCCAGGCGCAGGGCGTTCTTGCGTCCCGCCGCCATCCTGGTCGCCTCGAAGGAGGCCAGGGCTCCCGACGCCATCCGTCCGGTGAACAGCGTGGCGTCGTCGACGGTGACCGCCCCCCGTGCGGCACCGTCCGCCGAGCCCGGGAGCCCGGCTGCCGCGCCGACGAGCACGGGCCTCTCGCGTACGAAGGTCTCGCTCACCGCCGACACCCCGACCAGCGGTTCCCCGGCCAGGTACTGGGCGAGGTCGACGATGTGCGCCCCCAGGTCCCCCAGCGCGCCCGATCCGGCGCGTTCGCGCTCCAGCCGCCAGGTCAACGGCGACTCCGGATCGACGAGCCAGTCCTGGAGGTAGGTGGCCCGGACGTGCCGCAGCCTCCCGAGCCTCCCCTCCTCGATCATCGCGCGGGCGTGGGTGAGGGCCGGCACCTTGCGGTAGTTGAAGCCCACGATCGCCACCTGGCCGCGGGCCGCCGCCCGTTCCGCGGCCTCCGCCATGGCCTCGGCCTCGGCGACCGTGTTGGCGAGCGGCTTCTCGCACAGCACGTGCTTGCCCGCTTCGAGGGCGGCGATGGCGATCTCCGCATGGCTGTCGCCCGGGGTGCAGATGTCGACCAGCTGCACGTCGTCCCGGGCGATCAGGGCGCGCCAGTCCGTCTCCGCCGCCGCCCACCCGTGCCGGGCGGCGGCGGCCTCGACGGACGTGCGGTCGCGTCCGCAGATCGCGGCCAGAGCGGGTCTCACCGGCATGTCGAAGACGTGTCCCGCGGTGCGCCACCCCTGGGAGTGGGCGGCGCCCATGAACGCGTATCCGACCATGCCGACGCCGAGTGTCGCCGTCGGCGGCGGTGCCCCGGTCTCCTGCTCGGTCTCTTCCCTACGGGCCATGCGGACTTCCTCCTCGTCGGTGGTTCGGTGGCGGCGGTGGTGCCGGCTCAGCTGAAGCCCGTCGGCAGGTACTGGTCGATGTTCTCCTTCGTGACCACGGCCGAGTACAGGGTCAGCGAGGTCGGGATCTCCATCTCGGCCAGTCCCGCGACACCCTTGCTCTGGCCGAGGGCACGGGCCAGGTCGATCGCGGACGCGGCCATCGTGGGCGGGTAGAGCACGGTGGCCTTCAGGACGCTGTCGTCGGCCTTGATGGCGTCCATGGCGGACTTCGCGCCCGCCCCGCCGACCATGATGAACTCGTCGCGGCCGGCCTGCTGGATGGCCCGCAGGGCGCCCACGCCCTGGTCGTCGTCGTGGTTCCACAGGGCGTCGAACTGCTTCTGCGCCTGGAGGAGCTGCGCCATCTTGGCCTGGCCCGACTCCACGGTGAAGTCGGCCGCCTGACGGGCCACCAGCTTGATGTTGGAGTAGTTCTTCAGCGCGTCGGCGAAGCCCTGGCTGCGCTGCTTGGTGAGTTCCAGGTTGTCGATGCCGGCGAGCTCGACGACCTTGGCGTCCGCCTTGTCCTTGAGCTGCTCGCCGATGTAGTGCCCGGCGTTGAGTCCCATGCCGTAGTTGTCCCCGCCGACCCAGCAGCGGTAGGCCTGCGGCGAGGCGAAGACGCGGTCCAGGTTGACGACCGGGATGCCGGCCCTCATGGCCTCCAGGCCGACCTGGGTGAGCGCCTTGCCGTCGGCGGGGAGGACGACGAGCACGTCGACCTTCTTGTTGATGAGGGTCTTGACCTGGCCGATCTGGGCGGCGGTGTCGTTGGATCCCTCGGTGATCTCCAGGGTCACCTCGGAGTACTTCTCGGCCCGCGACTTGGCGTTGACGTTGATCGCGTTCAGCCAGCCGTGGTCGGCCTGGGGGCCGGCGAAGCCGATGGTGACGGGCGTTCCCGGCTTGTCGTCGGCGGCGGGCTGATTGCTCTGCGCGGCCGCCTTCTCCTTGGGCTCGTTGCTGGTACAGGCGGTGAGGAAGGCTCCCGCGGAGACGGCCGCGGTGCCGAAGAGCAGTCCTCTGCGGCTGGTTTCTGGCATGGCTGTCAAACCCTTCATCCGGTGCGGTGCATACGGAACTGCGGGTGGTGTCAGGTGCTGTGCGGCCGACGGAGGTCAGCGCTCCGTCGCCGGGGAGGGGATCAGGTCTCGCCGCCGCGCAGGGTGCGGCGCTGGACGAGTACGGCGGCGACGATGATCGCGCCCTTGGCGATCTGCTGGACGTCGCTCTGCAGGTTGTTCAGCGCGAAGATGTTGGTGATCGTCGTGAAGACGAGGACACCGAGCACGGAGCCGACGATGGTGCCGCGTCCGCCGCTCAGGAGAGTGCCTCCGATGATCGCGGCGGCGATGGCGTCGAGCTCGTACAGGTTGCCGTTGGTGTTCTGGCCCGATCCGGACAGGATGACGAGCATGAAGGCGGCGATGCCGCAGCAGAGGCCGGAGAGCAGGTAGAGGTAGAGCCGCTGGCGGCGTACGTCGATGCCCGCGAGCCTGGCCGCCTCCGCGTTGCCGCCGACGGCGACCGTACGGCGTCCGAACGTCGTCCGGTTGAGGATCAGCCAGCCGGCCACGGTCACCGCGGCGAAGACGAGGACCAGGGGCGGGATGCCGAGGACGTAGCTGTCGGGGAGGCCCAGGTCCAGCACGGACTGGACGGTGACGATCTGCGTCTTCCCGTCGGTGATCTGGAGGGCCAGGCCGCGCGCCGAGGCGAGCATGGCGAGCGTCGCGATGAACGGGACCATGCCGCCGTAGGAGATCAGCAGCCCGTTGACGAGTCCCGCGGCGAGTCCGACGACCACGGCGGTGAAGAGGATGCCCGCGAAGCCGTACTCCTGGGTGGCCAGTGTCGTCGCCCAGACGGAGGCCAGGGCGACCATCGCGCCGACGGACAGGTCGATCCCGCCGCTGATGATCACGAAGGTGACGCCGACGGTGACGACCCCGATGACGGAGGACTGCGTCAGGATCAGCTGGAGGTTCCCGGTGTCCAGGAACGCTTCCGGCTCGGTGATGCCGCCGACGGCTATCAGTACGGCGAGTACACCGAGCAGCGACAGGTTGCGGACATCGACGCGCAGGCCGAGGGCGCGCAGGCCGCCGCCCTTCTTCGAGGGCGGTGCGGCCGCGGGGCCGGGCACGGTCCCCTTCTCCGGCCCGTGGTGCTGCGCCGACGGTGCGGGCTGTGTCATGACGTCGGGCTCCCTTCCATGACGAGGTCGAGGACACGGTGCTCGTCGAGCTCCCGGGCGTCGGCCGTGTGCACGACACGGCCCTCCCTGAGCACCAGCACCCGGTCGGCGAGGCCCAGGACTTCGGGCACTTCGCTGGAGACGAGCAGAACGGCGAGGCCTTCGTCGGCCAGCCGGCGGATCACGGCGTACAGCTCGGCGCGGGCGCCGACGTCGACGCCGCGGGTCGGTTCGTCGAGCAGCAGGACCCGGCAGCCGCGCAGCAGCCAGCGGGCCAGGACCGCCTTCTGCTGGTTGCCGCCGGAGAGGGTGCGGACGGCTGCGTCCGGGTTGTCGGGCCGCAGGGAGAGTTCACGGGTCGCCGTCCTGGCGGCCTCGCGCTCGGCGCCCCGGTCGAGCCAGCCGGCCCGGGCGAAGCGGGACAGTGAGGAGACCGAGACGTTGCGGGTGACGGATTCCGTCAACAGCAGTGCCTGGGCCTTGCGTTCCTCGGGGGCCAGGCCGATGCCCGCGGCCACGGCGGCCCTGACGCTGCCGGCGCGCAGCGGTGCGCCGTCGACGAGGACGCGGCCCGTGGTGGGTTTGCGGGCGCCGTAGACGGTCTCCAGGATCTCGGAGCGTCCGGAGCCGACGAGCCCGGCCAGGCCGACGATCTCGCCGGGCCGCAGTTCCAGGTCGACGGGCTCGAACTCGCCCTTGCGGGACAGTCCTTCGACCTTCAGCACGGGTTCGGCAGCGGCTCGCGCGCCGGGGGCGGGCCGCTCGGGGAAGACGTACTCGACGTTGCGGCCGGTCATCAGGGCGACGACGTCCCGCGTGGGGGTGGATTTGGCGGGGAGGCCGACGGCGACGGCACGGCCGTCCTTGAGCACGGTCACCCGGTCACCGATGCGCCGGATCTCCTCCAGCCGGTGCGAGATGTAGACGACGGCCACACCGTCGGCGGTCAGTCCGTCGACGATGCGGAAGAGGTTGTCGACCTCGTCGGGGTCGAGGGCGGCGGACGGCTCGTCCATCACGATGAGCCGCACTTCGTGGGAGAGGGCCCGCGCCATGGAGACGATCTGCTGGTGGGCGGCCGAGAGGTCCCCGACCAGGCGGGCCGGGTCGATCTCCGGGTGTCCGAGGCGCCCCAGGAGCGCGGCGGCCCGGGTGCGGGCCTCACGGCTGCGGACGACGAAGCCCGCGCTGGTCGGTTCGTGT
This sequence comes from Streptomyces sp. Alt3, assembly GCF_030719215.1. Taxonomy (NCBI): domain Bacteria; kingdom Bacillati; phylum Actinomycetota; class Actinomycetes; order Kitasatosporales; family Streptomycetaceae; genus Streptomyces; species Streptomyces glycanivorans. The sequence goes on from NZ_CP120983.1 coordinate 1,005,471, forward strand.
CCGAGGAAGACGTTCTCGGCGACCGACAGGCCCTCCACCAGGTCGAGTTCCTGGTAGATGGTGGCGATTCCGAGGCGCATCGCGGTGATGGGCGAGGTCAGCTGGACCGGTTCGCCGCCCCAGGTGATGGCGCCGCCGTCGGGCTGGTGGGCCCCGGCCAGTACCTTGATGAGGGTCGACTTGCCGGCGCCGTTCTGGCCGAGGAGGCAGTGGACTTCACCGGCGACGACCTCCAGGTCCACGCCGTCGAGGGCGCGTACTCCGGGGAACGACTTGGTGATGCCGGACATCGTGAGCAGAGGTGGTTCTGGTGCCATGACGGATCCCCTCGGCGGATCGGTTCTCCCCCGCCCGGGCGGGAAGCCGGGAGCGCGGGGAAGGCCGGTGAGCGGGCAGGGTGCAGTGCCGGCGGTGCCGTACTGCTGACGGAACTGCTGGGTGGTGCTGCTGTGCTCGTGCGGTGCGGTACTGCTGGGTGGTGCTGCTGTGCTCGTGCGGTGCGGTCCTGCGGGCGGAGCTCGGGACAGGCTGCTTACGGAGGTGGCTGTGGTGCGCGTGCCGAACGGCGCACCGGCCCGTGCATCAGGCCGGCGAGAACAGGTGGTCGCTGATGAGCCTGGCCGCACCGGTCACTCCGGCGACGGGCCCCAGCTCACCGAGGACGATGGGGAGGTTGCCCGTGGCCAGGGGCAGGGACTGCCGGTAGACCTGGGTGCGGACGCTGGCCAGGAGGTTGTGGCCGAGCCCGGTGACGCCTCCGCCGATCACGACGAGGCCCGGGTTGAAGAAGCTGACGAGTCCGGCGATGACCTGGCCGACCTTGTTCCCGCCCTCACGGATCAGGTCCAGTGCCGTGGGGTCACCGGCCGCGGCGGCCGCGGCCACGTCGACGGCCGAGAGCTTTCCGGCGCCGTCGAGCCGGGCCGCCAGCTCGGGGGAGCGGCCGGCGCGGGCGGCGTCCTCGGCGTCGCGGGCCAGGGCGGCGCCGCTGAAGTGTGCTTCCAGGCAACCCCGGTTGCCGCAGGCGCAGGCGCGCCCGTCCGGTTCCACCTGGATGTGGCCGATGTCGCCCGCGCTGCCCGTCGTGCCGCGGTGGACCTCACCGCCGACGACGATGCCGCAGCCGATACCCGTGCCGATCTTGACGCAGAGGAAGTCGCCGACGGAGCGGGCGACACCCGCGTGCTGTTCCCCCAGCGCCATCAGGTTCACGTCGTTGTCCACCATGACGGGGCAGCCGAGTTCCTGGCTGAGCGCCTCCCGGACCGGGAAGCCGTCCCAGCCCGGCATGATCGGCGGAGCGACCGGTATGCCCTCGGGGAAGCGGACGGGCCCCGGGACGCCGATGCCGGCGCCGTCGAACCCTTCGGCGAGCCCGGATGCCTTGAGCTTGGCCGCCATAGCCAGCACCTGCTCGAAGACCGCGACGGGACCCTCCCGTACGTCCATGGGCTGGTTGAGGTGTCCGAGGACCTCCAACTCGGCGTTGGTGACGGCGACATCGACGGAGGTGGCCCCGATGTCGACGCCGAGGAAACGCAGTCCGGGGGCGAGCCTGATGTTGTGGGAGCGGCGACCGCCGCGTGACGCGGCGAGCCCGTCGGCCACGACGAGTCCGGTCTCCAGGAGCCGGTCCACCTCGACGGCCAGCTTGGACCGTGACAGATCGATCTGATCGCCCAGCTGTGCACGGGAGTTGGGACCTCCGTCGCGCAACAGTCTGAGCAGTCGAGCCTGGTGCGTGTTCGCGGGTCGTGCCGTCATGCGTCTCACGCGTCCCTCCCCGCCACATCGGCCAGTCCGTCGGGCTTTCGAGGGGAACGTAGCAGCGGTTTACCTGAGTGGGAAGAAGTTGCGCATGAATCCGCTCCAACTTTCTCCACACTCAGGACAAAGATGTCCCTCGCGAGGGCCGGCGAGGCACCGCGGGAGATCGACACGGAGAGCTGTCCACCACGGCCGGACTCCCGCCGGGACACGAAAAAGGCCGGGGCATCGCGCCCCGGCCTCCTTCGAACGACCGCGGTCACCCGCCCTCCTCCCGTCAGGAGGATCTGCGGGTGTCCGCGAACGGGATCAGGACTGTTCGCGTTCGTGATAGGTCTGGCGCGTGTGCTCGGTGTGCGTCCGCATGATCTCGGTCGCCCGCTGCTCGTCCCTGGCCGCGATCGCCGCGATCAGCTCACGGTGCTCGATCCAGGACCGGGTGCCGCGCTGCCTGGCCACCGGTGTGTAGTACCAGCGCACCCGCCGGTCCACCTGGGCGGCCAGCTCGGACAGCACGACGTTGCCGGCCAGCTCCATGACCTTGGCGTGGAACGCGGCGTTCGTGGCGACGGCGAGGTCCACGTCGTCGGCGGCGACGGCTCGCTCGCCCTGCGAGCACAGCTCCTCCAGCGCCTCGATGCCCGGCCGCCCGGAATGGGCGGCGGCGAGCCGGGCGGCCTCGGCCTCCAGCAGGGTGCGGACCGAGAGCAGCTGGTCCGCCTCGTCCTCGGTGGGTTCGTGGACGAACGCGCCCTGCGCGGGGCGCAGATCGACCCAGCCCTCGGTGTTCAGCCGCTGGAGCGCCTCGCGGACCGGCTGCCGCGACACCCCGAGGTGCCCTGCCAGTTCGCTCTCGACCAGGTGCTGGCCGGGACGGAGGGCACGCGTGGTGATCAGCTCGAGGAGCGCCTCGTAGACGCGCTCGCGCAACGGCCCCGGCCGCTCCAGCTTCGGCACAGTTCCTTGCGGCAGTCCTGCGGACAACATCGCGGTCCCCCTCCGGGCGCCCGGCAATTGCTTATCGTCTACAGTCTACCGAGCGCAATGCCGCAGCGGGGGCGTCAGGGGCAGCGGATCACCTGACCCGCGTAGGAAAGATTCCCGCCGAAGCCGAACAGCAGGGCCGGAGCGCCGCTCTCGACCTCGCCCCGCTCCACCAGCTTGGACAGCGCCATCGGGATGGACGCGGCCGAGGTGTTGCCGGAGTCCACGACGTCCCGGGCGATGACCGCGTTGACCGCGCCGATCTTCCGGGCGACGGGTTCGATGATCCTCAGGTTGGCCTGGTGCAGCACCACGGCCGCGAGGTCCTCGGGCGTGACACCGGCCCGCTCGCACACCTTGCGGGCGATCGGCGGCAGCTGGGTGGTGGCCCAGCGGTAGACGGACTGCCCCTCCTGCGCGAACCGCGGGGGCGTGCCCTCGATCCGGACGGCGTTGCCCATCTCGGGCACCGAACCCCACAGGACGGGGCCGATCCCCGGCCTGTCACCTCCGTCGGGGTCGGCGGTGACGACCGCGGCCCCCGCGCCGTCCCCCATCAGGACGCAGGTGGAGCGGTCCGTCCAGTCGACGATGTCGCCCATCTTGTCGGCGCCGATGACGAGGGCCCGGGTGGCCGCTCCGGCACGGATGGCGTGGTCGGCGGTGGCCAGCGCGTGGGTGAACCCCGAGCAGACCACGTTGATGTCCATCACGGCCGGAGATCCCATACCCAGACGCGCGGCGACCCGGGCGGACATGCTCGGCGAGCGGTCGATCGCCGTGGAGGTGGCGACGAGGACCATGTCGATGTCCGAGGGCTGCAGGCCGGCCGACGCGAGCGCCTTGGCCGCGGCGTGTGCCGCCAGTTCGTCCACCGGTTCGTCGGGGCCGCCCACGTGCCGGGTCCTGATGCCGACACGGCTGGTGATCCACTCGTCACTGGTGTCGACCATGGCCGCCAGGTCCTGATTGGTGAGGACCTTGGCAGGCTGGTAGTGGCCGAGCGCCACGACACGTGAGCCGGTCATGTACGGGTTCCCCTCGCTACGTTTGGCAGGAACTATCCAGTCTTGGTTGCTACCGACCGGTACAAGGGCACCTAACCCCACAGGAATCCGGGCCCGAGGTTGGAGCGTCTCGAACAGCTACCCGGGAACTTTCGCGGACACTCCGGCAGCCACACGGAATCGCGGACGGACGAGGCACACCCGCTGTCACGAGTATTGACCCCTCACGAAGGCATACTGTAGACAATATTCTGTCGACTTGACACCCTCGCTCGGTCCTCCTCACCGAACGGAGAGCCCCGTGAAAGTCGCAGTTGTCGGCGCCGGAGCCATCGGCGCCTATGTCGGGGCCGCGCTCCACCGCGCAGGCGCCGAGGTCCATCTCATAGCCCGCGGCCCGCACCTGGAGGCCATGCGCCGTGACGGTGTGCGCGTGCTCAGCCCGCGCGGTGACTTCACCGCACGGCCCGCCGCCACCGACGACCCGTCGGATGTCGGGCCCGTCGACTACGTCTTCCTCGGACTCAAGGCCAACTCGTACGCGATGTCAGGGCCACTGGTCCATCCGCTGATGCACCAGGACACCGCGGTGGTCGCCGCGCAGAACGGCATCCCCTGGTGGTACTTCCACGGCCTGGACGGCCCGTACACGGGCCGCCGGCTCGACAGCGTCGACCCGGGAGGTTCGGTGAGCGCCGCACTGCCTCCGGAACGTGCCGTCGGATGCGTGGTCTACGCCGCCACCGAACTGGAAGCACCCGGCGTCGTACGCCACCTCGAAGGCACCCGGTTCTCCATCGGCGAGCCGGACCGCTCGGTCTCCGCGCGCTGTCTGGACTTCAGCGAGGCCATGGTCGCGGGCGGGCTCAAGTGCCCGGTCGAACCGGATCTGCGCAACGACATCTGGATCAAACTGCTCGGCAACATCTCCTTCAACCCGATCAGCGCGCTGGCCCGCGCGACCATGGGCCAGATCTGCCGCCATCGGGACGCCCGCGCACTCGTGGAGTCGATGATGCGCGAGACCCTCGACGTCGCGGCGGCCGTCGGCTGCCGCCCCGGGATGTCCGTGGAGCGGCGCATCGCGGGCGCGGAGCGCGTCGGCGACCACAAGACATCCACCCTCCAGGACCTGGAGAAGGGCAAACCCCTCGAACTCGACGTGCTGCTCGCGGCCGTCGTCGAGCTGGCCGAGCTGGCCGGGACGCCCGTACCGACGCTGCGCGCCGTGCACGCGCTCGCGGATCTCCTCGCCACCACGTCCTCGGCACCGGCAGGGAGCGCACCATGAACAGCGAACGCACAGGCGGCGGGAACCGCAGGGGCCGGCAGCCGAAGACGTACGAACGCCTCACCCACCCTCTCGTTCGCGGGGAGGACGGGGTGCTGCGCAGGGCGAGCTGGGACGAGGCGCTGGCCCGGGCCGCCGCGGGATTCCGGCGGACCCGCGAGACCCACGGCCCGGATGCCTTCGCGATGCTGTCCTGCGCGCGGGCCACCAACGAGATGAACTACGTGGCCCAGAAGTTCACCAGGGTCGTCATGGGCACCAACAACGTCGACTCCTGCAACCGCACCTGCCACGCCCCGAGCGTGGCAGGTCTGTCGGCCGCCTTCGGCTCAGGGGGCGGAACCTCCTCCTACGAGGAGGTGGAGCACACCGACCTGATCGTGATGTGGGGCTCCAACGCCCGCTTCGCGCACCCGATCTTCTTCCAGCACGTGCTGAAGGGCATCCGCAACGGGGCGCGCATGCACGCAGTCGACCCGCGGCGGACCTCGACCGCGGAATGGGCGGAGAGCTGGCTGGGCCTCGACGTCGGCACCGACATCCCGCTCGCCCACGCCATCGGCCGCGAGATCATCCACGCGGGACTCGTCAACCGGGCCTTCGTGGACCGTGCGACCACCGGGTACGAGGAGTACGCCGCCCTCGTCGAGCCCTGGACCCTGACCGCCGCCGCGAAGGTCACCGGGGTGCCGGCCGAAGCGATCCGGGACCTCGCCCACGCCTACGCCACGGCCGAACGCGCCCAGCTCTGCTGGACCCTGGGCATCACCGAACACCACAACGGAACCGACAACGTCCGCGCGCTGATCAACCTCTGCCTGCTCACCGGGCACGTCGGACGTTACGGCGCGGGGGTCCAGCCCCTGCGCGGCCAGAACAACGTGCAGGGCGGCGGGGACATGGGCGCCATCCCCAACAAGCTGCCCGGCTTCCAGGACATCCTCGACCCGCCCGTCAGGCAGAAGTTCGAGCGGTCCTGGGACACCGTCATCCAGCCGCGGTACGGCAAGACGCTGACCCAGATGTTCGAGGCCATGGAGACCGGCGAACTGCGCGCGGTGTACTGCATCGGGGAGAACCCGGCACAGTCGGAGGCCGACAGCGACCAGGCGGTGCGCCGGCTGGAGGCACTCGACCATCTGGTGGTGCAGGACATCTTCCTGACCAGGACCGCGCAGCTGGCCGACGTCGTCCTTCCCGCCACCGCCTCCTGGGCGGAGACCGACGGGACCACGACGAACAGTGAGCGCCGGGTGCAGCGGGTCCGCGCCGCGCTCACCCCGCCGGGCGAGGCCCGCGAGGACATCGACATCATCTGCGCGATGGCCGGACTGCTGGGCCAAGACTGGAAGTTCGACGACGCCGAGACCGTCTGGAACGAGCTGCGCTCCCTGTCGCCCGACCACTTCGGGATGACGTACGAACGGCTGGCGGAGCACCAGGGGCTGCAATGGCCCTGCCCCGACACGGAGAAGCTGCCGTCCGGCTTCCTGCACGCCCGGCTCTGGGAGACCGATCCCGTGCGGCGCGGCCCCGCGGCGCCCTTCGGCCTGGTGCGGCACGACCCGCCGGTCGACCTCACCGACGATTCCTATCCCCTACGGCTCACCACGGGGCGACGACTGGATTCGTACAACACCGGTGTACAGAGCGGGAGTTACGCGTCCCCTCTGCGCCGGGGCGAGTACATCCAGCTCTGCCCGGAGGACGCGGAGTCCTACGGCGTCGTCGTGGGCGAGGAGGTGCGGGTCTCCTCGCGGCGGGGCAGTGTCACCGCTCCCGTGTGGATCGACTCCGGGCTGCGGCCGGGGCTCGCCTTCATGACGATGCACTTCCCGGACGAGGTCGACACCAACCAGCTGACCATCGAGGCGAACTGCCCGATCGCCGGTACCGCCGAGTTCAAGGCCTCCGCCGTACGGATAGAGAAGCTGGTGCCCGCATGGACCTGAGATACACGGACGCCGTCCCCACCGACGCCGAGCGGGAAGCCGTGGACGCCCTGCTGGGACCCCCGCCGTCCGGCTGGGAGGGCGCCGCCGAGCGCACGGACAAGGACCTGCGCTGGGCGAGGGGCGGTGCGGCCGCGGCCAAGGACCGCCGCGACCAGCTGCTGCCGGCACTGCACGCGGTGAACGACCGTGTGGGCTGGATCAGCGAGGGCGCGCTGAACCACATCTGCCGCAGGCTGACGGTCGCCCCCGCCGAGGCGTACGGCGTCGCGACCTTCTACTCCCTGCTCTCGGTGCGGCCCCGCCCGGCGAAGGTGCTCCACGTCTGCACGGACCTGGCCTGCGCGGCCCGGGGCTCGGCTGCTGTGTGCGCGGACCTCACCGAGCGCCTGGGGGCTCCTGGCACCCCGGCCGAGGGCGCGGTCTGGCAGGAGAGCCCCTGTCTGGGCCTGTGCGAGCGGGCCCCGGCGGCACTGCTGCTCCAGGCGGGGACGGATCCGGCGGATACAGCCCCTCTGCCCCCTCCAGCGCCCGCCGCAGGCCCGGTCCGCTGCTCCGCCGTGGTCGCCCCCGCCACCGCACCTGGGCTGGTCACCGCGGTCCGCGCACCCCTGGAGGCCCCCGTGGAGCCCCCGGCCGCCGCTGCCGTCCCCCAGGCCGGCGATCCAGCCCTCGTGCTCCTCAGGCGGATCGGCACGGTGGACCCCGCCTCGCTGGACGACTACCGCTCGACCGGCGGCTACACCGCGCTGCGCCACGCGTTCAAGCTCGGCCCCGCCGGGGTGATCCGCGAGGTGCTGGACGCCGGGCTCGTCGGCCGCGGCGGCGCGGCCTTCCCGACCGGACGCAAGTGGCAGGCCACCGCGCAGCAGGCCGACGGCCCGCACTACCTGGTGTGCAACGCGGACGAGAGCGAGCCCGGCACCTTCAAGGACCGGGTGCTGATGGAGGGTGATCCGTACGCCCTGGTCGAGGCGATGACGATCGCCGGCTACGCGGTAGGAGCCCGCCAGGGCTACATCTACCTGCGGGGCGAGTACCCCCGGGCGTACGAACGCCTCGACCACGCGTTGCGCGGTGCCCGCACCCGTGGGCTGCTCGGCCCGGACGTCCTCGGGCAGGGGTACGCCTTCGACATCGAGATCCGGCGCGGTGCGGGTGCCTACATCTGCGGCGAGGAGACCGCGATCTTCAACTCGATCGAAGGGCAGCGCGGCGAGCCGCGCTCCAAACCGCCCTTCCCGGTGGAGAAGGGCCTCTTCGGCAAGCCGACCGCGGTCAACAACGTCGAGACGCTCGTCAACGTGCTGCCGATCCTGGAGCGGGGGGCCGTGGCGTACGCGGCCACCGGCACGGAGACGTCCACCGGCACCAAGCTGTTCTGCGTCTCCGGGCAGGTGGACCGCCCCGGTGTCTACGAGCTGCCCTTCGGCGCGAGTCTGCGGGAGCTGCTCGACCTCGCGGGGCCGCCCGAGCGACTGCGCGCCGTGCTCCTCGGCGGGGCGGCGGGAGGTTTCGTACGCCCCGACGAGCTGGACGTCCCGCTCACCTTCGAGGGCACCCGCGCGGCGGGGACGACGCTGGGTTCGGGTGTGGTCCTGGTCCTGGACGACTCGGTGGAACTCCCCAGGATCCTGCTGCGCATCGCGGAGTTCTTCCGCGACGAGTCGTGCGGCCAGTGCGTGCCGTGCCGCGTGGGAACGGTCCGCCAGGAGGAGGCGCTGCACCGGATCGTGGACCGTACGGGCGCCGCGGCCGCCCAGGACATCGCGCTGATGAGAGAGGTGGGGCAGGCCATGCGGGACGCCTCGATCTGCGGTCTCGGCCAGACCGCGTGGAACGCCGTCGAGTCCGCCATCGACCGTCTGGGGGTCTACAGGTGACCGCAGTACCGCTTCAGCCGCCTCGCCGCCTCGTCACGTTCACGCTGGACGGCGAGGAGACCCGGGTCCCGGAGGGCTCGACGATCCTGGACGCCTGCCGGTCGGCCGGCAGGGACGTTCCCACCCTGTGCCAGGGCGACACTCTCACCCCGAAGAACGCGTGCAGGGTGTGCGTGGTCGAGGTGGAGGGTGCCCGTACGCTCGCCCCCGCGTGCTCCCGGCGTGCCGAGCCGGGCATGACCGTCCGGACGGACACCGAGCGGGCCCGGCACAGCCGGAAGGTGGTGCTGGAGCTGCTGGCCTCGTCCACGGACCTGTCGACGACGCCGCGGGCCGCCGAGTGGATCGAGGAGTACGAGGCGGAGCCCGACCGCTTCGGGACGGACGCGGCCCGGGTGGACGAACAGCCGAAGGTCGACAACGACCTGTACGTCCGCGACTACGACAAGTGCATCCTCTGCTACAAGTGCGTCGACGCCTGTGGCGAGCAGTGGCAGAACACCTTCGCCATCGCCGTCTCGGGCCGCGGTTTCGACGCCCGTATCTCCACCGAACACGATGCCGCGCTCCCCGACTCGGCCTGCGTCTTCTGCGGGAACTGCATCGAGGTCTGCCCCACGGGGGCTCTCTCGTTCAGCTCGGAGTTCGGCATGCGGGCGGCGGGGACGTGGGACGAGACCGCGCAGACGCGGACCACGACGGTGTGTGCCTACTGCGGTGTGGGCTGCAACGTGACCCTCCACGTGCAGGACAACGAGATCGTCAAGGTCACCTCGCCGCACGACAACCCGGTGACCCATGGCAACCTCTGTATAAAGGGCCGTTTCGGCTTCCAACACGTACAGAATCGGGATTGACGGCTATGGGACGGGTCACCGAGCGTCGCCGCATCATCCGCATCCGGGACGGGGCGGTCACGACACGCCCCGACACCCTCGTAGCGGAGGAACCCCTGGAGATCCGGCTGAACGGCAAGCCGCTCGCCATCACCATGCGCACTCCGGGCGACGACTTCGCGCTCGCGGCGGGGTTCCTGGTGAGCGAGGGCGTGATCGGTGAGGGTTCCGAGGTGCAGTCGATCGTGTACTGCGCCGGGGCGACGGCCGACGGCGTGAACACCTACAACGTGGTGGACGTGAAGCTCGCCCCGGGTGTCGTGGTCCCCGACATCACACTGGAGCGCAACGTATACACCTCGTCGTCCTGCGGCCTGTGCGGCAAGGCGAGTCTCGACGCCGTCCGCACCACGACCCGCCATCCCGTCGCCGACACTCCCCCGGTCCGGGTGACGCCCGCGCAGCTCGCCGCCCTCCCCGACCGGCTGCGTGACGCGCAGCGGGTGTTCGACCGGACCGGGGGCCTGCACGCCGCCGCGCTGTTCTCCCCGGAGGGCGAGCTGCTCGACGTACGGGAGGACGTCGGACGCCACAACGCGGTCGACAAGCTCGTGGGGCGGGCGCTCACGGACGACCGGCTGCCGCTCTCGCAGTCGATCCTGCTGGTGTCGGGACGCGCCTCGTTCGAGCTGGTGCAGAAGGCGGTGATGGCCGGGATCCCGATGCTCGCAGCGGTCTCGGCACCGTCGTCGCTGGCCGTGGACCTCGCGGCCGAGAGCGGACTGACCCTCGTCGGTTTCCTGCGGGGGCAGTCCATGAACGTGTACGCGGGTGACCACCGCATCGCCCTCGGGGCGACGGTGGGCCAGGGCTGATCCGGCCCACCCGCTGCACGGGGCAGAGGTCCGGCCGACGGGGAGCGCCCCCTGCGCCGGCCGGGCCCTCTCCTGACGGCTCAGGCGCCCACGGCACCGTCCTTGAGCGCGGAGACGAACGACGACCAGCCGTCCGCCGCGAAGATGAGCGCGGGGCCGTGCGGGTTCTTGCTGTCACGGACGGGGACGACGGCGGTGAAGTCGTCGGAGACCTCGACGCATGCGCCACCGTCCTGGTTGCTGTGGCTGCTCCTGCGCCAGGTCGCGGCGCTCAGGTCGATGGATCGCACGACAGTTCCTCCAACACGTGCAGGATGAATTTTTGCGACTCGACTGGGGAAAGTGCGAGGTCACGTGTTGCATCGTACGCACGTTGCATACGCTCCACAGCAGCGCTCTCCTCGTGGAGTTCCCCTCCGTACCCGTGTTCCGTGTACGCCACAGTACGGCTGTCCGGCAGTCGAAGAAACCAGACGTCCGTACTCGACAACCCGTGCAACCCCGCACTCTGCGGCAGCACTTGAAGCGCCAGATTCGGCCGCTCCGCCATCTCCGACAGGTGAGCGAGCTGGTCTCGCCACTCCTCCGTACTTCGCAGGGCCGTCCGAAGAGCCGCCTCCGACAGGATGGTCCGGAACGCCGGTGCGCCCTCTCCCTCCAGCAGGCTCCTCCGTCCCATCCTCGCTTCCACCTGCTGTGTCAGCCGTTCCCCACTCAACCCACCGGACGCCAGCAACTCCCGCGCGTACCCCGGCGTCTGCAACAGCCCCGGCAGCACGCTCACCGCGAAGTGCCACAGGCTCGTCGCCTCGGCCTCCAGCGCCATGTACCGCTGATACCGCTCCTTGAACTGCGAGTGGTCGCTGATCGCCAGCTCCCACATGGCCAGCAGCAGGCCTGGTGTGCCGTAGTACTGGTCCAGCGCCTGCACCACCTCCGGGCCGCCGACCGTCTCGCCCTTCTCCATCTTCCCGAACAGCGACCAGTCCCAGCCCAGCCGTTCGCCGAGCTGGCGAAGACTGTCGCCGCGCTCGGTACGCAGGTTCCGGAGCTCCTCCGCGAACCGTGCACGTGGTTCCCTGCTGCGGCCCGTAACCGCTCGCCTCGTCGGCATCCTGTCCTCCGTGGAACGTGTGGAACGTACGGGACCCGCCGGAGAGGCACACCCCGCCCTCGGTGTGTCACGGCCCTGACCGGGCCATTCTCGTAACGAGCCCCTCACGCAAAGTAGTTCGCGGAGGTGTGGCCAGGCAGAGGAATCCGCGAAAGAACAGCCGAAGGAAGACAGCATGACGTCGTCGCAGCAGAAGCCGCCCCTCCCCCGCAGGACACCCCGGGCAGGACGCCCGGCAACGGCCAAGGTCGAGGAAGCCGTGGCCGCGCGCGACGACCTCGCCGCCGCGCTGAGCGGCGCCGGCGTCCAGCTGCCGATGATGGATGTGCGCACCCCCTGGCCGGACACGGACGGCGAGGACAGCTCACGGCCGGCCCGTTACGCCCTCGTTCACCTCGGCGTCTGCTCCGCCCCCGTGGCGCACGCCCTCGCGGCGGTGATCAGGAAGGGGGCGGCCAGGTGACGGATGGCGGCGCCCTCCGCGTCGGGACAGCCGTGCACGACGGCGACAGCGGCCGGGTGGGGCTGGTGATGGGCCACGAAGGCCCGTACCTCCAGCTCCGCCCGCTCGGAGGTGGCCGCGAGTGGGACGCGGATCCGTCCCGTCTGCGGCCGCTCGGCCCGGCCGAGTTGCTGAGCGCCCGCGTCGCCGAGGCCAACGCTCGTAGCCGCACGGGCCTCGGGCTCGCCGGCATACGGGGCTCCCCGCGCAACGACGGGGCAGAGGACCTCGGACGGTGACGGCCCGGCATCCGGACTCGGCGGCCCCTCAACGCCCGTAGCCGGTCAGCCCACCGGGACGGCCTGCTGCGACGGCTGTTCGCCGTCCGGCAGCGGGTCGCGGGAGCGGCGCTTGGCTATCACCGCGCAGACCATCAGCTGCATCTGGTGGAAGAGCATCAGGGGCAGCACCGCGAGGCTGGCGTGCGCGCCGAACAGGACGCTGGCCATCGGCAGGCCCGCCGCCAGGCTCTTCTTCGAGCCGGCGAACTGGATGGCGATGCGGTCCTCCCTGCCGAAGCCCAGCCGCTTCGACCCGTACCAGCTCACCGCGAGCATGAGGGCCAGCAGTACGGCCTCGGCGCCGAGCAGCGCGCCGAGACGGAGCGGGGTGACCTGGTGCCAGATGCCCGCCACCATGCCTTCGCTGAAGGCCGTGTAGACGACGAGCAGGATCGAGCCCCGGTCGACGTAGCCCAGCACCTTGCGGTGGCGGCCGATGAAGCCGCCGACCCAGCGGCGCAGCAGCTGTCCGGCGAGGAAGGGCACCAGCAGCTGGAGGACGATCTTCAGCAGGGAGTCCGCGGAGAACCCTCCCCCGCTCCCGCCGAGCAGTACCGCCGCGAGCAGCGGCGTCAGCAGGATCCCGGCGATGCTGGAGAAGGAGCCCGCGCAGATGGCGGCGGGCACGTTGCCGCGGGCCATCGAGGTGAAGGCGATCGACGACTGGATGGTCGAGGGCACCAGGCACAGGAAGAGGAAGCCGTCCTGGAGCTGGGGGGTCAGGACGTAGGGCACCAGCCCGTGGCTGGCGAGTCCGAACAGCGGGAAGACCAGGAAGGTGCAGGCCAGGACCGTGAGGTGGAGCCGCCAGTGCTTCAGGCCGTCGAGGGCCTCGGCGGTGGAGAGCCGGGCTCCGTAGAGGAAGAAGAGCAGGGCCACGGCGCCGGTCGACGCGCCGCCCGCGACATCCGCACCGGTCCCGGACACGGGCAGCAGAGCCGCGAGTACCACCGTGCCGATCAGCGCCAGGATGTAGGGGTCGACCGGCAGCCAGGACGGCAGCGCGGGGATACGGCGGCTGGTGCGGCGGTTCATGTGCTCCGTGCTCTCTCGGTGGAATCGTGGCCTCCCCATCCTGCTCCTGAACACCGCGATCGGGAATCCCGTACACCGCACTGACTGTCATCACGATTCGCGATAACCTCGGACCGTGTACGACCCCGTCCAGCTCCGCACCTTCCTGGCCGTCGCCCAGACCCTGAGCTTCACCCAGGCCGCGCGCCGGCTCGGCGTGCGGCAGTCCACGGTGAGCCAGCACGTCCGCCGGCTGGAGTCCGAGGCCGGCCGGCAGCTGTTCAGCCGGGACACCCACCGGGTCGACCTCACCGAGGACGGCGAGGCCATGCTGGGCTTCGCCCGGACGATCCTCCAGGCCAACGAGCGGGCGACGGCGTTCTTCACGGGCACCCGGCTGCGCGGGCGGCTGCGCTTCGGGGCGTCCGAGGACTTCGTCCTGACGCGGCTGCCGGAGATCCTGGAGTCGTTCAGGCGTGAGCATCCCGAGGTGGAGCTGGAGCTGACGGTGGAGCTGTCCGGTGCCCTGCACCGGCAGCTCGCGGCGGGCCGGCTCGACCTGGTGCTGGCCAAGCGCCGTGCCGGGGACACCCATGGTGAGCTGGTCTGGCAGGACACCCTCACCTGGATCGGCGCGCCGCAGCTGCGGATCGACCCCGACCGCCCGCTGCCACTGATCGCCTTTCCCCCTCCCGGCATCACCCGCGCACGGGCGCTGGAGGTGCTCGAGGAGCACGGCAGGGCGTTCCGCTTCGCGTGCACGAGCGCGAGCCTGAGCGCGCTCGTCGCGGCGGCCAGGGCAGGTCTGGGGGTGATGGCGCACACCCGGGGGCTCATCCCGCCCGGGCTCGTGCCGGTGCCGTCCCGGGCCGGTCTGCCGGATCTGGGAGATGTGGACTTCGTGCTGCTGCACGGGCGCCGAAGGGACACCGCGCAGGACGCCGCGGACGCTCTCGCGGCGGCGATCCTGGCAGGCGGCGACCGCCTCCACCGCGCTCCGGTCCTGCCTCCGCACCCGGATCAGGCGTAGGTTCCGCGTACAGATTCGGTGGAGATTCCCGCCCGAGCTACTTACTCCGTGGTCAGAAGTGCGCCCGAGCCTTGCCCATCTGGCCCGATTTCTACGGTTGGCCTGGCCAGATGTCACGTTTTCCGGAGACTTCTGACCCCTCCCGCAGCCTCGCGCGGTGAGGTAGCGTCGCGGCGCCGTGCGGAGCGCCACAAGGAGCAGGTCATTGCGCGAATTCACTGTCCCACCCATGGCCGCTGCCCCTCAAGTCGGCGGTCTTGCCGACACCGTCTTCGATTTCGCGGAGGAGGATCCCCAGCGGATCGCCCTCGGCCACAAGGACGCGGAGGGACGGTGGCACGACGTGTCGGCGGCCGCCTTCCGCGACGAGGTGCTCGCTCTGGCCAAGGGGCTGATCGCACAGGGGGTCCGGTTCGGTGACCGGGTCGCGCTGATGTCGCGTACGCGCTACGAGTGGACCCTCTTCGACTTCGCCCTCTGGACGGTGGGCGCCCAGTCCGTGCCGATCTACCCGACGTCCTCGGCCGAGCAGGTCCTGTGGATGCTGCACGACGCCGAGGTCGCCGCTGTCATGGTCGAGCACGAGGACCACGCCATGACGATCGGCTCGGTGATCGACCGGCTGCCGAACCTGCGCCGGCTGTGGCAGCTGGACGCGGACGCGGTGACCGAGCTCGTCGACGCCGGGGCACTGATCGACGACGAGGTCGTCCACCGGCACCGGCGCGCGGTGACACCCGACTCGGTGGCGACCCTGATCTACACCTCCGGCACCACCGGGCGCCCCAAGGGCTGCGTCATCACCCACGCCAACTTCATGTTCGAGGCCGACACCATGGTCGCCCGCTGGCATCCGGTGTTCCTCTCCAAGCCCGGTGAGGAGACCGCGACGCTGCTCTTCCTGCCGCTCGCCCACGTCTTCGGCCGCATGGTGGAGATCGCGGCCCTGCGCGGCCGGGTGAAGCTGGGGCACCAGCCGGAGCTGTCCGCGAAGGCGCTGATGCCGGACCTCGTGTCCTTCCGGCCCACCTTCATCCTGGCGGTGCCGTACATCTTCGAGAAGGTCTTCAACGGCGCCCGGCGCAAGGCTGAGTCCGAGGGCCGCGTGGGGGCGTTCGACAAGGCCGTGGACATCGCGGTGAAGTACGCGGAGGCGCTGGAGGAGCGGGCCTTCGGCACCGGACCGGGTCCGTCCGCCGGTCTGCGGATGCAGCACCAGTTCTTCGACAAGGTCGTCTACCGCAAGGTCCGGGAGGCGATGGGCGGCCGGGTGCGGCACGCCATGTCGGGAGGCTCCGGCATGGCCCGGCAGCTCGGACTGTTCTTCGCGGGTGCGGGCGTCGCCGTCTACGAGGGCTACGGACTCACCGAGACGACCGCCGCGGCCACCGCCAACCCGCCCGAGCGCACCCGCTACGGCACCGTCGGGCAGCCCATCCCCGGATCCACGGTGCACATCGCGCGGGACGGCGAGATCTGGGTGCACGGCGCCAATGTGTTCTCCGGGTACCTGGGCGATCCCAAGGCCACGGACGCGGTGCTGCACGACGGCTGGCTGGCCACCGGCGACATCGGCGCGCTCGACGAGGACGGGTACCTGACCATCACCGGGCGCAAGAAGGAGATCCTGGTGACCTCCGGGGGCAAGAGTGTGGCCCCGAGCGGCCTGGAGGAGCGGGTCCGCGCGCATCCCCTGGTCGCGCAGTGCATCGCCGTCGGCAACGACCGGCCCTACGTCGCGGCCCTGGTCACCGTGGACCACGAGGCGGTGGAGCACTGGCTCGCCATGCAGGGCCGCACGGCCATGCGACCCGCCGACCTGGTGCGCGACCCCGACCTGGAGATGGAGGTCCGGCGGGCGGTGGTCGCGGCGAACACGGCGGTCTCCCAGGCGGAGTCCATCCGGACCTTCCGCATCCTGGCCCACCAGTTCACCGAGGAGCTCGGTCTGCTGACCCCGTCGCTCAAGCTGAAGCGGAAGGCGATCGAGACGGCGTACTCGGCCGAGGTGGACGCCCTCTACCGGTGACCGCCGCCCGCGGGATCTGACGGGGAGTAGGACGTGCGGAACGCGGTGCGCGGGATCCGGCCACCGGGAATGCTCCGGCACCGTCGTTCGTTCCATCCTGGAGTATCAACCGACGACGATAAGGATCGACTGCTCGTGAGCCAGGTCCCCACCATCACGCTCAACAACGGTCTCGAGATGCCGCAGCTCGGCTTCGGTGTCTGGCAGGTGCCGGACGACGAGGCCACGACCGCCGTGACCACGGCCCTGGAGGCCGGGTACCGCAGCATCGACACCGCTGCCATCTACGGCAACGAGTCGGGCACCGGCAAGGCGATCGCCACGTCCGGTGTGGCCCGCGAGGAACTGTTCGTCACCACGAAGCTGTGGAACAGCGAGCAGGGCCACGACTCGACGCTGCGCGCCTTCGACGCGTCGCTGGACAAGCTGGGCCTGGACTACGTCGACCTGTACCTCATCCACTGGCCGGTTCCGGCCAAGGACGCCTACGTCGACACGTACAAGGCCTTCGAGCGGATCCTCGCCGACGGCCGGGCGAAGGCCATCGGCGTGTCCAACTTCAACCCGGAGCATCTGGAGCGCCTGCTCGGTGAGACGTCCGTCGTCCCGGCGGTCAACCAGATCGAGCTGCACCCGCAGTTCCAGCAGGCCACGTCCCGCGCCTTCCACGCCGAGCACGGCATCGTCACCGAGGCCTGGTCGCCGCTCGGCTCGGGCAAGGGCCTCCTGGAGGTCCCGACGGTGGTCGCCGTCGCGCAGAAGCACGGCCGGACCCCGGCCCAGGCAGTGCTCCGCTGGCACCTCCAGACCGGTCACGTGGTCATCCCCAAGTCCGTGACGCCGTCCCGGATCGCGGAGAACATCGACGTCTTCGGCTTCGAGCTGGACGCCGACGACCTGGCCGCGTTCGCCGCGCTCGACGAGGGCAAGCGCATCGGCTCCGACCCGGCCGAGGTAGGCGCCTGAGCCGCCCCGCACCGCTCCGACGACCGCGCCTCCACCGCATCCGCGCGGTGGGGGCGCAGTCGTGTTCCCGGAGTTCGTTCGAGCGGATCCGGCTACTGCGCCCCGTGTCCGGCGGCGACGGCCTCGACGCGCGCGGCCAGCGCGAGGTCCTTGCGGGTGACGGCGCCGCCCGCGTCATGGGTGTGCACGGCGAGGGCCACGGTGTTGTAGCCCAGGGTCAGGTCCGAGTGGTGGTTGAGCTCGTCCTGGATCCGGGCGACGTGGACAGTCAGCCCGGCGGCGGCGAAGTGGGAGGGCAGCCGGTATGTACGGGTGATCCGGTCCCCTTCCAGCTGCCACCCGGGCAGTTCGCGCAACCCGGCCTCGACGTCTTGGGCGGACAGGGGTTCGGCGGGCATACGGCGGCTCCTGAGGCGTGTCGGTACGGTCGGCGGCGCTGGCGGACGTCGGTACAAGGTGACGTCGGTGCAAGGTGACGTGGGTACACATGGACGTCGATGCGGATGAACGTCGATGCAGGTGGACGTTACGGTCCGGGTGCGTCGGCTGTCGCGCCTGACACGGACCTCGCGCGGGAGAGCACCGCTCTGCCGCCCGCGCCGCTCACCTCCCGGTGGACGGCCGCGTCCAGGGGGCGTCGCTCCGGGACAACAGGGTGACAGCCGCGACCGCGACCGCCAGCAGGACCACGGCGATCAGCAGGGGCAGCGCCGGGTGCACGTGCAGCGCGGCCAGCGCACCGACGAAGGCGCCGGTCAGCATGGCCGCGGCGGAGAGCACACGGCGTCCCGCCCGGCTGCCCGGCCCCCGGGCGAGCGTGCTTTCGGCCACGGCACCGGTGAGGGTGCGCGTCAGCACGGTCGTGGTCAGGTCGGGAACTCCCAGGGCCAGGGCGGCGGCGTTCTGCACGCCGAGTCCGACGCCCAGCAGCACGATGAGTGCGAAACGGACGCCCCCGGTGTACGGCGCGCCCGAGATCAGTGTGACGGCCAGGGCGGCGACGACGAAGGCCGTCTGGACGAGCAGCGCGTGCTGCAGTTGCCGGCCCCTGTGCGCCCTCGCCAGGTGCACCGTGACGCCGCCGGCCAGCGCCCCGGCCGCGAACGACGCGAGCGCCACGGCCGAGGCGAGCGTCGAGAAGCCCGGTGCGCCGGCGAGGGCGAAGCCCATGAAGACGACGTTGCCCGTCATGTTGGCCACGAAGACCTGACCGAGGAGCAGATAACTGAACGCGTCGACCAGGCCGGTGACCACGGTCAGGGCGAGCAGCACCGGTGGCAGGGGCCCCTGCGGTCCCTTCATGTCGGGTACCAGCGTGTCCCGGGCCTCACGCAGCACGACGGACATGAGCGGCACACTCCGATCACTCGTTGTGGTCGGGATTGTGCCGCAGCCCGCCGCCACTGCCGGCCGTACGCGCCGGGCGGGACCGCATCGGCCCCGCCCGGCACGCCGGGCGCCGGCCCTACACGCGCGCGCCGTTGTCGGCGGGATCCCGGCGCTCGCGTCCGGCTCCGGTCCTGCGGCCGGGTGCCCGCTTACGCGCCGGCGGCGGAGCCTTGCTGCTCCTCTCCAGAAGGAGCGCCCCCGGCACGGCGGTCATCACCGAGGAATAGGTGCCCACGCAGATGCCGATGAGGAGGGCGAGCGCGAAGTCCGCGAGGGAGTCCCCGCCCAGCACGGCGAGGGCCACCAGGATGAACAGGGCGCCCATCCCCGTGTTGACGGTGCGCGGGACCGTCTGCAGGACGGCCCGGTTGGCGATGTCGGCGACCGGTGTGCGCCGGTTCCTGGCCCACAGCTCACGTACCCGGTCGAAGACCACCACCGAGTCGTTGACGGAGTAGCCGATGACGGTGAGCAGGGCCGCCAGGAAGATCCCGTCGACGGGCCGTCCGAGCCAGGCGAAGGCGCCGATCAGGATGATGACGTCGTGCACCAGGGCCCCGACCGAGGAGACGGCGAACGTCCAGCGGAACCGTGCCGCGAGGTAGGCGAGTTGCACGAACACGGCCACGCCCAGGGCGATCAGGGCGTTGCGCCGCAGTTCGTCGCCGAGGCTGGGCCCGATCAGCTCGTCGCGTACCTTCTCCGTCGCACCGCCCTCCTCGGCCAGCGCGGCTCTCAGTGCGTGCTCCCCGTCGTTGTCCAGCTGCCCGGTGCGTACGGAGAGGTCCTGCTCGCCCGCGGTGGTGACCTCGGCGTCGTCGAACCCCGCGGCCGCGATCGCGTCCCGGGCGGTCTCGACGTCGACGGGGCGGCTCGTCGAGTACTCCACGAGCCGCCCGCCGGTGAATTCGACACCAAGGTCGACACCCCGCACGAGGATGCCGGTCACGGCGACGAGGACGAGCGCGGTGGAGGTCAGCAGCCAGCGGCGCGGCGACCTGAACAGCTGGGGCTCGCGTTTGTTCAGCCACGTGCGGACACGGCCCGGCCGGGCGATGCCGTTCACACCGCGGTAGTCGCTGACGAACCGGGACCCCGCCGCGATCTCGGTGAGGGCGCGGGCGATGACGAGCGCGGAGAACATCGAGACCAGGACGCCGATGGCGAGCGTGACCCCGAAGCCCTTGACCGGCCCCGAGCCGAGGAAGAAGAGCAGCGCGGCGGCGATCAGCGTGGTGACGTTGGAGTCGGCGACGGCACTCCAGGCGCCCCGGAAACCGGCGGTCATCGCGGAGCGCAGCGAACCGCGGCCACGGTCCGCGTACTCTTCGCGCGCCCGTTCGAAGACAAGGACGTTGGCGTCGACCGCCATCCCGATGGCGAGGACGAAGCCGGCGAGACCCGGCAGGGTCAGGGTGACCCCCAGCGCGACGAGGACGGCGTAGGAGATCACGCCGTACGCCGCCAGCGCCACCGCGGCGAGGGCGCCGAAGAGCCGGTACATGAGGGTGATGAAGAGGGCGGTGGCCGCGGCGCCGATGAGAGCGGCCCGGGCACTCGCGTCGATGGCGGCGGCGCCGAGCGTCGGTCCGACGGTCCGCTGTTCGACGATCTCGACGGGCACGGGGAGCGCGCCGCCCTTGATGAGCAGGGCGAGGTCCTGTGCTTCCTCGGCACTGAACGAGCCGGTGATCCGGGTGGAACCGGAGGGCAGTCCGGCCTCGCAGGCGATCGACGGATCGACCTGGGGTGAGGAGATGACCTTTCCGTCGAGGACGATCGCGACGCGGCGCCGTTCGTCGCCGGCGGGGTGGCAGGCGGCGTCGCCGGTGAGCCGCTTCCACTCCCGGCCCGCGTCCTTGTGGAAGTCGAGCGAGACCGCCCAGCCCGTGCCCTGCTGGGCGTCGAACTCGGCGGTGGCGTCCTTGACCCCGGCGCCGGAGAGCTGCACCGGGCCGAGCGCGAGGAGGCCGCCCTGTTCGTCGGACAGCGTCTCCTGCGCGTCGTCGCCCTCCGTACCGGGGCCCTGGACCGGGTGGAAACCGAGCTGGGCCGTCCGGCCGATGACGTCGGCGGCCTGCCTCGGGTCCTGGACGTCGGGCAGCTCGACGATGATCCGGTCCTCACCCGAGCGGGTCAGGGTCGGCTCGGCGACGCCGAGTGAGTCGATGCGCTGCCGCAGCACCTCCAGGGTGCGGTCGGTGCTCTCCCGGTCCGCCGTCGCGGTGGCGGAGTCCTTGGCCTGCAGCACCATCCGGGTGCCGCCCTGGAGGTCGAGGCCGAGTCTGGGTGACTGGGTCAGGGTGATGAACACGGACACGAGCAGAACGGCGGCAGCCAGAACCGCTCGCACCGTGGTGGCGCGAGTCATGGGTATCCCCTCGAGTGGGCGTCGTCCGCCCGTGCCTCAGGGGGAGGGGCGCGACGACAGGTCTGCGGAACAGGACCGGTGACGGGCCGGCTGACCGGCCGTCACCCCAGGAGGGCCCCGCACACCGGGCAGCGCCGCCCGGGCCCGTGCGACGAGGAAGGGGTTCGCACCCGCGGCTCCCGGAGCGGAGCCGCGGGGCGGAAGCAGGTTCTGCGGGCGCGGCGGCAGGGCGCCGTGGCCGGGCGGGGGGAGGTGCTGCGGAGCGTGCGGGCGGTCGGCGCCCGCACGGGGCCCCGGCAGGGGGCCGGCCTCCGCCCACCGGGCGGGATCGTCGGACCGGACGGCTGCGTCCGGCCCCGAGGCGTGGACGACGAGGCCGGCGGTGTGCGCGGCGGAGCCGGTAGGACCGGAGCCGTCCGCCGCGGGGTCACCGCGAGGGACGGCGGTACCTGCGCCGTGCCCCACGGGGCCGGCGGAGTACGCCGCGGAGCCGACGGGGTGTCCGCCGCTGTGCCCCGGTACCGGAAGTGCGTTCGCGGCCGTCGCGGGCGTGCCGCCGAGAAGTGCCAGGACACCGAGGAGCAATGCCGCGAGGATGTGCCGCACCTGGTGGGACGTCGTGCGGTGCCGCGATGTGCGGTGCGGTGCCATGTCGTGCGGTGCTGTGTCGTGCGGCCCCGTCGGGGGCGCGTTCCCCCGGGGTGCCCCCGGGAGGGGGCTCACCTCAGCCGGACCGGGCGGACGGACACCGCGCCTGCGGCGGCGGGGCACAGGACGGAGTCCAGGAACAGGGCGGCGCCCCGCACGACAGCGGTCGACGGGTCGGGGGCGATGCGCACCGGCACACCGAGGCGGCCCGTGATCCGGTCGGTGACATCATGGCGGAGCGCGCCGCCACCGGTGAGCACCGGCCCGCGGCGCAGTGCTCCGCGTACCGCTCCGTGCCGGTCCTCACGCCACATGGACGTGATCATATCGATGACGTTTCCGACGAGTTCGGCGGGCACCGACCCCGGGTCGAGGTCGCTGAGGCCCGCGTCGACCTGACGGGCGTCGACGACCGTTCCGTCGACGAGCAGGGCGACTTCGGTCAGTTCGGCACCCATGTCGACGACGAGCACCGGGCCGCCGGCCGGATCGCCGGTGCACCCGGCCGCGGCACTGGCACTGTTGAGGACCACCGCACGGGACACCCCGAGGGACGCGACGAGTTCCCTCGCCGTCGCCCGGTGTTCCTGTCCGGCCAGGACCGGATGGCTGAGCACCACGACGCCGCCCTCACGGTCGGCGCCCAACGCGACGTCGGCAAGACGTCCGAGCAGCCCGGCGCATGTCTCCGCGTCGACGATGCGGCCTCGTCGGACCGGCCGCGTGGCACTGTGCTCCCAGCCGGCCGGTCCGCCGGTGACGAGCCCCTGACCCGCGACCCAGGCGCGGATTCCGGAGCTGCCCAGGTCGATGGCCAGCCCCTTGGCGGGACCGGGCCGGCCGGCGGCGCGGGCGGCATGTGCGTCCTGCCGCCGGAGGACCGGCCGGCCTCGCCGCCCGTCACGTGAAGTACGCATCGGCCCTCGTCCTCAGGTCTGCCGCCACAGCGGACCGGCACGCACCGGCCCGCTGATAGCGAGGTCAGATCGAACCCTCACTATGCAATACAAGGCACGAAAAGGCCACCGCCTCGACAATTCAAGGGTGCGAGCCGATGAGCGGCTGTCACACCTCCACAGCGAGAGCTCTCACACCTCCACAGCGAGATACGCCTCGACGAGCTCGGCGAATTCCTCGGGCGCCGCTATCCGCACTCCGAGATCCTCGGCCTTGGTCCGCTTGGATCCCGCCTTCTCCCCGGCGACGAGCAGACTCGTGCGCTTGGAGACGCTGGAGGAGGACTTCCCTCCGGCCCGCTCGATCAGCTCGTTCATCTCGTTGCGCGAGAGCTTCTCCAGGGCCCCGGTCATGGCTCCGGTGACCACGACCGTCATGCCGGCGAGCGGCAGCCCGGTCGTCGCGGAGTCCTCGGCGTCGCCCTCCTGCGCGGCCCCGGGCTCCGGCGGCGGAGTGGCACCGGGCTCCGTCATGTTGACCCCGGCGGCCACCAGCTTGGCGATCAGCGGAGCGAGCTCCTCCAGTTCCCTGACGACCGCGGCCGCCTTCTCCGTCCCGATGCCGTCGACCTGCTGCAGCGCGTCGGCGTCGGCGGCGACGATCCGGTCCATCGAGGCGAAGTGGCGGGCGATCCGGCGGGACATGGAACGCCCCGTGCCACGCACGCCGAGCGCACAGAAGACCCTCGACAGGGGACGGCTCGCGGCGGTCCGGATGGCCGCGAGCAGGTTGTCGGTCGAGGTCTCCCCCATCCTCTCCAGCGAGAGCAGCTGTTCGCGCTCCAGCGTGAAGAGATCGGCGAAGTCCTGGACGAGGCCGGCGTCGACGAGCTGGACGACGCGCGTGGCGCCGAGCCCCTCGATGTCCAGCTGGTCACGGCCTGCCGCGTAGGAGATGGAGGCGACCAGGCGACAGTCACGGCCCCGGGTGCAGCGCCAGCGCTGCTCGCTCGCATCGATCTCGGAACCGCACCGGGGACATGCCTCGGGGAACTCGATCGGCTGTTCCTCGCCCGTCCGCAGGTGCGCCACGGGCGCTTCGATGCGGGGGATGATGTCGCCCGCCTTGTAGACCATCACGTGATCGCCCAGGCGCAGGTCCCGGCGCGTGATGTCGGCGGGGTTGTGCAGCGTGGCGTAGCTGACGGTCGACCCGTCGATCTCGACGGGCTCCAGCACGGCGCGCGGCGCGATGATGCCGGTCCTGCCGACATTCCACTCGACCCCCAGAAGCCGGGTGACCTTCTCCACGGCCGGGAGCTTGTACGCGATGGCCCAGCGCGGCGCGCGCGTCCCGGAGCCCGCGTCACGCTGGTCGGCCGCCAGGTCCGCCTTGATCACGATGCCGTCGATACCGAAGGGCAGCGAGGCGCGCAGCGAGGCGATGTCCTCCACCCCCGCCTGGACCTCCTCGACCGTGGTCACGGTGCGCGGGGCGACCGCGGTGTCCGCGGCGGTGTGCACGCCGATCCCTGCGACGTACTCCAGGACCTCGCTGTGCGGGAGTTCGGCCAGGGTGTCCGTCAGTTCGCCGGAATCCGGCAGCGCGAGCGCGCCGTACGCGAAGAAGGTCATCTCCACGCGGTAGGGGCGGTCCTTGGCGCGCAGGGTGCCGGCCGCGCCGTTGCGCGGGTTGGCGAAGGGGGCGGCGCCGTGCTCCGTGCGCACCGTGTTCGCCGTCTCGAACTGCTCGTTGGTCATGAGGATCTCGCCGCGTATCTCCAGCGTGGCGGGAGCGCCCAGCCGCTCGGGCAGGCCGAGCACCGTCCCGATCGCGTGGGAGACGTCCTCGCCGGCCGTCCCGTCGCCCCGGGTGATCAACTGCTCGAGCCGGCCCAGGCGGTAGCGCGCGGCCACGGCCAGACCGTCGAGCTTGGGCTCCACGCTCCAGGCCGCGACGGGCCGGCCGATACGCCGCTCGACGGAAGCGGTCCAGGTGACGAACTGCTCGGCGGAGAACACGTTGTCGAGCGAGAGCATCGGCACGGTGTGCGGCACGTCCCCCGAGGCCGCGCCGCCGGCGACCTTCCCCGTCGGCGAGGCGTCCAGCACCTCCTGCGGGTGCTCCTCCTCGTAGGCCGCGATCGCCCGCACCAGCCGGTCGTACGCATCGTCGTCGAGCGCGCTCTCACCTGCGGTGTAGTACGCGGCTGCGGCGCGCTCGGCCTCTTCCACCGCAGCTGCGTAGGCGGCGGTGTCGGCGAGCGGACCAGCTGTGTTCGTCGTCATGGGCACCATCCTGCCGTCCACCACTGACAACGCCCTCCCACCGCCATCGGGAGCCAGCGACGAGAGAGCGCTCTCCCATGATCAGGCGTGTCAACTTCGTTCAAATGCAAGCCAAATGGGGCTTCAGCGCAATGTATTGACATGCCTGCGTCACGCTTCTACGTTCCATGAGAGAGCGCTCTCTCCCCTGGCCGGGCCCCGGTCAGAGGAATCCCCACTTCCTCGGAACAGGAGTGCCGTGCTCTTCCTACGCAGACGTACGAAGCAACACCACGGACGCAGGAACCTGCCCCCGTGGCGCTACCGCGTCGCCGGGCTGGCCGCCGCCGCACTGGCTCTGTCCCTCGTCCAGGCCACCACCGGCAACGCGGCAGGGGACCGGACCGCCCCGTCGGCACCGGCGGCCGTCGCCGACGTGGTCAGGGTCGCCGAATTCCTCGCGGAGTGTCCCTACACCCACCGGGCTCCGGACGACCCGATCGTGCTGCCCGGTCTGCCCGGCGCCTCGCACATGCACAGCTTCTTCGGCAACGACTCCACCAACGCCCATTCCGACCTGGCCTCGTTGGAGAAGGCCGGCACCAGCTGCGCGCCCAGGACCGACCTCTCCTCGTACTGGGTCCCCACGCTGTACGACGGCGACAAGGAGGTGGAGCCGACCGGCACCACCTTCTACTACCTCGGCGAAGGCGTGCGGGACGACATCATCAGGACGATCAAGCCGTTCCCGCGCGGACTCCGGATCGTCGCGGGCAACGCGAAGGCGACCGGCCCCGACGACAACACGATCTCGCGCTGGTCCTGCCTGCACCACGGCGAGGTCGACCCGTCCCACGACTTCGTCAACTGTCCGGCGGGCTCGATGATGGAGAGCTACCTGGACTTCCCGCAGTGCTGGAACGGCCGGGATCTCGACTCGGCCGACCACAAGAGCCACATGGCCTATCCGGTGGGCGGCGCCTGCCCGTCGACCCACCCCGTTCCGGTGCCCAAACTGCGCCAGGTCCTGCGCTACCCCGTCAACGGCGACCCGGCACGGTTACGGCTGGCTTCGGGTCGTGGCTACACGATGCACGGTGACTTCTTCAACGTGTGGCCGGAGGCGGAGATGGCACAACGGGTGCGTGACTGCATCAACGCCATCATCAAGTGCGGTGCCGACGGCACACCCTGACCGCTCGTCCGTCCCCCGCCCATCGGTGCCTGTCCGGGTCCTTCCGGCCCGGGCAGGCACCTCCGCGCAAGGACCCCGCCCATGCCCGCTCGTCCTGTCGCAGCACTGCTCCTCCTGCTCACCGTCCTGACCGGGTGCGCCCGGCAGGAGGGACGGGCGGCGGAATCGGGAACCGTGCCGTCCCGCACGGCTGCCGCTCCCGGTCCGTCCGCCGATCCGACCGACTCCGCGTGGGTCCAGCTGATGATCCCGATGGACGAACAGGCTGTCGCCCTGCTGGACATGGCGTCGCGGAAGGCCACCGGCCCGCGGCTGCGGGCCTGGGCCGCCCGGCTGCGGAGCGACCAGGCCACCGAACTGGCGGAACTGCGGCGGCTGCGGACACGGATGGGACTGCCGGACACCGATCTGCACGAGGGACACGACATGCCCGGCATGGTGACGGCGGCGGATCTCAGGACCGCCCGCGCGGCCGGGGGCGCCTCCTTCGACCGCCTGCTCGTGTCGCAGATCCGCGAACATCTGCGCCAGTCGGAACAGGTCTCACGCTCGGAGACGGCGGCCGGCAGCGGGACGCGGGCCACGACGCGCGCCCGGGAGCTCGTCGCCGCACGCGGGAAACAGCTGGCGGCCCTGACGTCGCTGTGCGCGGGCAAGGCCGCTGACGTGCCGGAACCCTTCGCATGCCCGGAGGATCACCCGGTATAAAGACTGCATGACTGCCGATGTCCAACCGCCCGTACGCCCCGCCACCCTGGAGGACGTGGCCGCGGTGGCGGGCGTCTCCCGGGCGACAGTGTCCCGTGTCATCAACGGTGCGACCACGGTCGACCCGGCGCTGCGACGGGTCGTGGAGGAGGCGGTGGCCACGACGGGCTACGTCCCCAACCGGGCTGCGCGTTCCCTGGTGACCCGCCGGACGGATTCGGTCGCGCTGGTCGTGTCTGAGCGCGAACGGCGCCCGGTCTCCGAGCCGTTCATCGGCAGGATGTTCTCCGACCCCCACTTCGGGCGTGTGGTCGCCGGGCTGATGGACGTACTGCGCCCCGCCGGGATCCAGATGGTGCTGATGCTGTCCGACGACGAGACGTCGCGCAATCAGCTCCTGTCGTACCTGCGCCAGGGGCACGTCGACGGAGTGGTGCTGATCTCCTCGCACGCCGACGACCCGCTGCCCGCCCTGCTCCACGACACCCGGCTGCCGGCCGTACTGGCCGGCCGGCCCCGCAACCCGTCGCCCCTCACCTACGTCGAGGCGGACCAGCGGGCCGGGGCCCAGATGGCGGCGGACCACCTGGCGGCCCTGGGGCGACGGAACATCGGGACGATCGCGGGCCCGCAGGACATGCCTGCCGGCCAGGTGCGTCTGACGGGTTTCCTGGACGCGCTGGAGCAGCACGGCATCGGGGACGTGGTGACAGCCGAAGGGGGCTTCACCCACGCGGGCGGTGCGGCGGCGATGCGGCAGCTGCTGCGTGAACGTCCCGGTCTGGACGCGGTGTTCATCGCCTCGGACCTGATGGCCCAGGGCGCGCTGCCCGTGCTGCTGCGGGCCGGCAGGGACGTGCCCGGCGACGTGGCCGTGGTGGGTTTCGACGACAGCACCGCGGCGGTGGCCTGCGATCCGCCGCTCACGACCGTGCGTCAGCCGGTGGAGGAGATGGCGGCCGAGATGGCGCGGCTCCTCCTGAAACAGATCGGCAGCCCGGCCGACGGCCCCGCGCCGTCCGTGGTGTTCCATCCGACCCTGGTCCGGCGCGAGAGCGCCTGATCCTTCATCCCCGCGCGCCCGGCACGGTGTCACCGGGATCCGGGACGGGCGGTTGAGGGCGCAGCGCGTGGACCGGCCCCTCGGCCCCCTCCCCGGACCGGCTGCCCGGGGATCCGGAGCCGACCGGCCCGCGCGGTCCCCCGACCGGTCCGTCGGCGGGCGGCTCGTCGGGGAACGGCTCGTCCACCGGGTCCGCCCCTGTGAAGCCCTCCTGCCGCAGCGGTACCTGGGGGCCGGAGAGCTCCCTGAGCCAGCGCGCCAGCACCCGGTGCACCGCCTCCGCCCCGACGACGGGACCGGCCGGCCCCGCCGGAGCGACAGAGCCGGCGGGTCCGGGAGCGGGCACCCCCGCAGTGGCGTCCGGCGTCGCGTCCCGCGGGGTGTCGGCCGCCACCGCGTCGAGCGGGTCGGTCAGCGTCCGCGGCCAGAGCAGGAACGGCCGCGACTGTTCGCCGCCCAGCCCTCCGTGCGAACCGATCTGCTCCTCGAAGGCGTGGACACGGCCGGACTCGGGGTCGTACATCGAATTGACCATCACGTCCGCGACGTGCGGAAAGCCGTCGGTCCGCCGTACCGCGTCCGCCGCACCGGGCCCGAAGGCCGCGATCGGTCCGTCCCCGTCCCTCAGCTCCGCCACCGGGATCTCGGCCCCGCCCCGCCCGAGCACCACCGATCCGTGCTTCTGGCTGCGTACGAGCAGGAAGCCGATCCCCGGATGGGCGGCGAGGGTGCCGAGCAGCGCGGGGTAGCGGCGGTCGAGCTGCTCGCGCGAGGCCCGCCCCTCGATGTCGGGGAACGACAGCAGCCCGAGGTTTCCGGAGGCGAGCACGACCGGGTCGGAGGGCTTGGCGGGGTGCTGCGCCTCCTGCTCCCCGACGACCGGTCTGTGCAGCGCGATGCGCACGGCGTCGCGGGCCTCGGAGGCGCTGCGGGTGCGTTGCGCCCTGCGGGGTACGGGCAGCCCGCAGCCGGCCCGTACGAGGTCCTTGAGCGTGAGACCGTACCGTCCCGCGAAGGTCTCCCCCGGGCTCTGGCCGTGGTCCGACAGCAGCACGATCCGGTAGGCGCGGGGGGTGTGGTCCGCGATCTTCAGCATGAGGCCCAGC
Source organism: Streptomyces sp. Alt3 (assembly GCF_030719215.1). Taxonomy (NCBI): domain Bacteria; kingdom Bacillati; phylum Actinomycetota; class Actinomycetes; order Kitasatosporales; family Streptomycetaceae; genus Streptomyces; species Streptomyces glycanivorans. The sequence goes on from NZ_CP120983.1 coordinate 1,034,646, forward strand.
GAGCGGTCGAGCCGCTTCAGGACCTTCTCCGCGTCGCGGCTGTGCGGCCCGGAGTGGTGGGCCACCTCGTCGTAGGCGACCAGGTCGGCGTAGACCGCGGTGCGTCCCGCGAACATGTCGCCGATCACGGCGGCGACGACCACATCGCGTTCGACGACGGTCGCGAACGCCCTGATGAAGGGGTACAGCCCACCGCGCTTGACCCGGGGGGACTCCTTCCGCACCCGGGCCCGGACGGACTGGCCGATCTCGCGGGCGACCTCGGCGACGAAGGACAGGGCCGTACGGACGGCGTTGGCGGGGTCGGAGAAGTAGGCGAAGTAGCCGGCGCGCGAGCCGCGCCCCTTGCCGAGCCTGGCGGCCATCGACAGGACCAGGGCCAGCTCCTCCGCGCCGCCGCTGAAGAGGTTGCCCCGGCTCGCGCCGTCGACGGTGAGCAGGCCGCCGTCATGGGTGCGGGCTATGGCTCTGCGCTGCAGTTCGAGGGCGCTCGCCGGTCTGCTGGAGACCATGACGGTGCCGGTCTCCTTCTCGAACCAGCGGAAGGCCGGGACGTCGAAGTTGCTTCCGTGCAGGATGCCGAGCTGGCTGGCGCCGGTCTGGCTGGACCAGTCGGTTCTCCACGGGGTGAGCCGGTGGCCCGCATCGTCGGCGAGCAGGCCGGCGACGGTCGGCATGACACCGGCCGCCGCCGCCTGTTCGAGTACGTCGTGGCCGACACCGTCGAGCTGGACGAACACGATGCCGGGAGGTCCGCCGCGCCCTCCGTCCGCGCTCCGTGGCATGCCGCTGCGTCTGCGGCGCCGGTCGGCGAGCCGGGAGAGCCGGCGCCGGTAGGCGTCGTCGTCACGGACCGCGAGGGCGGTGGAGGTGGCGGAGGCGACGGCGGACATCACGGCCGCCACGACGACCGCGGTCTCCGGGTTGGCGTCGCCGCGCCCGTCGGGGATGAGCCGCAGGGCTATCAGCAGCAGCGATCCGTTGAGGAAGAAGACCAGGGCTCCCAGCACCAGGGCGGGCACGATGAGCAGCGCCCTGACGAGTACCGGCCACACCAGGGCGGAGAGCAGGCCGAACGCGCCGGCGCCCCAGGCCGCGGTGAAGGCGGTCCTGGTGACCGTGTCACCGTCGTCGGCCTGGAGCTGGAAGTCCGGCAGGATTCCCGCCAGTGCCAGCATGGTGAGCGTGGAGACGGCCCACACCGAGATCACCCGTACGAGGGCTCCCCCCGCCTTACGCCATCGCCCGTCATTCACGCCGTTCCACCTCACGTCCGGACCCGGTGTGCGTCATGGATCCGCGTCAAGCCTGTCATAGCCCGCCGGGAGCCTTGTGGGGCCCCGGGCCGTCCGCGGGGCTCAGCAGCCGTCGTATCCTGCGGTCGGCATGGAGAGCCTGCGGTGGACGCTGGCCTTGCTGCGGGCGGTGTAGACGGGCTCTTCGAGGCCGGCGAACTCGAAGCGCACACCACGGCGCTCGCACTCGTCCTCGAAGTCCGGCACCGAGACGAGTGCCCGCGCCAGCACCCGGTCGTTCGGGGCGACGAACAGGTCGACCTGTCCGCTCTCGACGTCCGTCCAGAGGGCCTGGTGATCGGGGCGCAGCCCGTAGACACGGAGCTGCCGCGTGACGACGTATCCGTGTTCCGCCGCCCAGCGTGCGCACATGGCGTGCTGGCTGCGGGTGTCGACGAGGAACGGGTCACCGTCGAGCTCTTCCAGCGGTGTGAGGCTGGCGATGGCCGCCACCCGTACGTCCGCGACGACGTCGCCCATGAACCGGTCCCCCCGAGCTCGGATGCAGGTGACAACCCTACCCGCGAGGTAGCCCTCCGTAGCCGCTCGGTTCCGTGCCGCGTCCGGCGCGAAGGAGCACTCCGGCGTGGGAGGGGCGCGGACCGCCTACCCTCGTACGCGTACGGCGTTGTCGTGGGCACGGACGAGGAGGCGGGGCGGTGGAGGTCACCTGGTGGGGTCATGCCACCTGCACGATCGAGGACTCCGGGGTCCGGGTGCTGACCGACCCGCTGTTCGCGCGGCGCTTCGCGCATCTGCGCCGCCGACGGGGCGAGGTCCCGCCGGCGCAGGCCTCGGTCGCCGACGCCGTACTGATCTCCCACCTGCACTCCGACCATCTGCATCTCCCCTCCCTGGCCCGCCTCGCCCCCGGCAGCCTGCTGATCGTGCCCCGCGGTGCCGTCGGGGCCGTCCCGGGCCTGCGCCTGCTGCGCCGGATGCGCGGGCTGCGGATCTCGGAGGTCGCCGCCGGGGACACGGTGCGGGTCGGCGAGGTCCTGGTCCGCGCGGTCCCCGCCCTTCACGACGGACGCCGTTTCCCGGTCGGCCCGCACAGGGTGCCCGCTCTCGGATACGTCGTCGAGGGCGAGGCCCGCACCTATTTCGCCGGGGACACCGGGCTCTTCGACACCATGGCCGACGCGGTGGGGCCGGTGGACGTGGCGCTGCTCCCGGTCGGCGGCTGGGGGCCGAACCTGGGCCACCACCATCTGGACGCGGCGCGTGCCGCGCAGGTGCTGACCCTGCTGGGGCCGCGGTCCGCGGTGCCGGTGCACTACGGCACGTACTGGCCGATCGGGATGGACGGGGTCCGGCCTCACGAGTTCCACGCGCCGGGTGACGAATTCGTGCGGCAGGCGTCCCTGCTCGCACCGGAGGTGGCGGTGCACCGGCTGGGGCACGGCGAGCATGTGAGGCCGGAGGCCCGTAGGTGATCGATGAAGTGCTGGGGCAGCTGCCGACGGAGTCGACGCAGCAGGCCGTCGGCTACCCGACGTTGTTCCTGCTGGTGGCGTTGGGGTCGCTGGTGCCGGTGATTCCGACGGGGGCGCTGGTGAGTACGGCGGCCGTCGTGACGCTGCACCAGACGTCACCGTTCGCCCTGCTCGTGGTGTTCGCCGTGGCGTCGGGTGCGGCGTTCCTCGGGGACATATGCCTGTACTGGCTGGGACAGCGGGGGGTGCGCTCGGAGCACGGTTCGAAGTGGCTGGAGGCGATCACCAGCAGGGCCGCTCCGGAGCGGCTCGCGCAGGCGCAGCGGAAGCTGGACGACCACGACACGATGGTCCTGGTGCTGTCCCGGCTGGTGCCGGCCGGGCGGATACCCGTGATGCTGGCCTGTCTGCTCGGCCGGATGCCGCTGCGGCAGTTCGCCCGCGGAGACGTACCGGCGTGTCTGGCCTGGGCTGCGACGTATCAGCTGATCGGGATCCTGGGCGGTTCGCTGTTCCCGGAGCCGTGGGAGGGCGTGCTCGCTGCGGTCGTGCTGACGCTGCTGATCAGCGGGACCCCCGCGCTCTGGCGGCGGCTGAGGGCCCGCACGGCCGACTGAGGAGCCGGCGGTGCGGCCGGGTGGCACCTCAGTTCTCCAGGACACGTGAGCCGCCGACCGGCAGGTCCCAGAGGTCACCCCGCGGGTATCCGGCCTGCTGCCAGGCCGTGCGGAGCCGGGTCAGTGGTTCGAGCACCGGTTCGGCGGAGAGCAGGAACGTCGCCCAGTGCATCGGCGCCATGGCCCGGGCGCCGAGGTCCGCGTACGCCTGCACGGCCTCCTCGGGGTCGGTGTGCACGTCCGAGAGCCACCAGCGCGGTTCGTACGCGCCGATGGGCAGCATGGCCAGGTCCAGGTCCGGGTAGCGGCGGCCGATCTCCTTGAACCAGTGGCCGTAGCCGGTGTCCCCCGCGAAGTAGAGCCGGCGCCCGCCCCCGTCATCGATCACCCAGCCGCCCCACAGGGACCGGCAGGTGTCCAGGAGGGTGCGCTTGGACCAGTGGTGGGAGGGCACGAAGTCGAACCGGACGCCCCCCAGCTCCACCGATTCCCACCAGTCGAGTTCGGTGACGCAGGTGAAGCGTCGGCGGCGGCACCAGCGGCCGAGACCCGCGGGCACCAGCAGCGGGGTGTCCCTGGGGAGCCTGCGCAGCGTGGGCGCGTCCAGGTGGTCGTAGTGGTTGTGGCTGATCAGGACCGCGTCGACGGGTGGCAGTTCCTCCCAGCGCACTCCTGCGGGGGTGATCCGGGCCGGGGTGCCCAGGATGCGCCGCGACCAGACCGGGTCGGTGAGGACGGTGAGCCCGCCGATGCGGACCACCCAGCTGGCGTGTCCTGCCCAGGTGACGGCCATCGTGCCGGGGCCCGCCTCGGGCAGTGGCTGGGGGGCGTACGGCAGCCGGTGGATGCCCCGGAGACCCTCGGCGTTGGGCCGCATGGCGCGCTCCCTGGCCAGACGGGTCATGCCCCTGACACCCGGGAGCGGAGCGGTGAGCCGGTCCGCGAAGCTGCGGGGCCAGGTCCGGAGCTCGCCGAGACGGCGCGGAGCGGCGACGGGACGGCCGACGGGCGCGGGGCCGGTTCCGGCGAACGGGCGCTCGGTCTGTTCCGTCATCGAGAGGCTCCTGTCATCGGAGTTCATCGAGGGCTGCTGCGAAAATGCTCAGCGCCCGGGCGACGTGCGGCAATTTCAAGGGCTCCACCGCAGTGAGGGACTCCGTCTGCTGCTCCGGGGTTGAGCCGAGCAGTGGTCCGGTGCTCAGCCGCACGCGCAGCGCTCCCAGTTCGTCCCCGAAGCGGTGTCCGCCGGGAGCGGGGGCGCCGATACGTTTCGTCAGGTAGTCCTCGAGCTCCATGGAGTCCGTGACGCCCCGCGCGGCGAGCCGTGTGCGCAGCGGGCCGAGGTCGGCGTAGAGATGACGGCCGGCCTGCGGCGGCCTGGCGAGGGCGCCCACGGTGAGCACCGCGCGGTGTGCGGCGGAGGCGACCTGGGCCTGGAGGCGTGCCGCCTGCCGGATCCTCTCCGTGACGGCGTCGGGTTCGTGCAGGGCGTGGGCGGCGGCCCCGGCCACCGGCTCGGCGACGAGGGCGCCGAGCGCTGTGAGGATGTCGAGGACCCGGGCGCGGCGCGCCGAGGCACGTGCGGTGGCCGGGAAACGCGCGACGGCGACCGGCCAGGCCGACGGGGTGAGCGCTCCGGCGAGGTCGGACACGACGGTGACGTCGTCGGGGCACATCTCCGCGGGGCTGAGCATGACGGTGTCGTGGGGCCGGTGGAGGGTGTCCCGCCAGGTCTCGTCGCTGACGATGTGCAGCCCTTCGGAGACGGCGGCCTCGCAGGCCTCGCGGACCAGTTCGGGCGGGGCGAGGGTCGCGGTCGGGTCGTCGGCCACGGAGATCAGGAGCAGTCGGGGGCGGCCCCCCTCGGCACGGACCCTGCGTACCGTCTCCAGCAGTGCGTACGGGTCGGGGATGCCGCCGCACTCGGCGGGCGTCGGTACGTGGTAGGCGGGCCGGCCCAGCAGCCGTGCCTGGGGCATCCATGTGGCGGGGCACGGCCGGGGCATGAGCACATCGCCCCCGTACGCGGCGATCAGCGCGAGCACGAGTGACTGGACGCCCGGGGCCGCGGCGACGTCCCCGGGCCCGCCGTGCAGGCCGCGTCGCTCCCAGTAGGCGCAGGCAGCCTCACGCAGGATCGTTCCGCCACCGGGTGGCTCGGGCCGCGTCCGCGCGGCCGAAGCGGCCAGTACGGCGGCCAGCTCGGGCAGCACGGGGAGACCGGGGTCGGGTGCGGGCGGCCCGTACCGGACGGGTCCGTGGTCCTCGCCGAGGGGGCGGGGCGGCTCCCGCTCGCTCCAGTGCATCCCGGGGCCTCCCTCCGCCTGAGTCGCTCTCAGGCCCCTTTATACGGAGGTTCCCCGCCTTCCGCCCCCGGACCGGCGCCGGAGGGCGACAGAAATACGTACTCCGGCACCCGCCCCGACACGTACTCGGGCGGCCCGCCGGCTCACGCCGCGAACGGCGTCCCCGGCAGCCCCTGGCCCAGGTCCGGGAGCACCAGCAGGGAGCCCGAGAGCGGGTGGGGGGCGTCCAGGCCGGTCCGGGCGGTGGACACGTAGAGGTCGCGGAGCCCCGACCCGCCGAACGCGCACGCCGTGGGCCTGCGGACCGGCAGGTCCACGACCAGGTCCGGCCGGCCGTCGGGGGTGTAGCGCCGGATCGCCGCACCGTCCCAGAAGGCGACCCACACACAGCCCTCTGCGTCCACCGTCAGCCCGTCGGGCCATCCGGGACCGTGTTCGACGCCGACGAAGGGGCGCCGGTTCAGGACACGCTCACCGTCCACGTCGAAGACGTCGATGCGGCGCGTGGGGGTGTCGATGTAGTACATGAGCCGGCCGTCCGGGCTCCATCCGGTGCCGTTGCTGACCGTCACCGCGTCGAGGACGGGGCTCACCCTGCCGTCCGGGGCGATCCGGGACAGGGTGCCGCCCCCCTCGGCCTCGTCGTACCGCATCGTGCCCGCCCAGAGCGAGCCGTCCGGCGCGACGGCGGCGTCGTTTCCACGCCGACCGGGGACCGGGTCGTGGACCAGCCAGGAGAAGGCACCGTCGGCGCCGTACATTCCGATTCCGTCCCGCAGCGCGACCACGAGGCCGCCGTCCTTCCTCGGTTTCGCGGCCCCGACGTGCTGGCCGGTGGCCATGACGGTGCGGCGGCCGGTCGACGGGTCGTAGGTGTGCACACGGGCGGAGAGGATGTCGACCCAGATCAGCCGTCCCACGGCCGGGTCCCAGGTGGGGCCCTCACCGAGCTCGGCGGTCTCGCGCACCGCAACCTCCGGGGCCGGCCTCACATCTGGCCCCGGTGGTGTCCCAGCCGCCCGGACAGCGCGTCCGCGCCGCCCGCCGCGAGCTGCGCGAGTTCCGCCTCGCGCTCCTCGCTCCAGCGGATCACCGGCACGGAGATGGAGAGCGCGGCGACGACCCGTCCGGACCGGTCCCGTACGGGGGCGGCCACACAGCTCACGTCCGGGTTCGACTCCCGGTGCTCGACCGCTATCCCGCGCTTGCGGACGACGGCGAGCGCGGCCCGAAGCTCCACGGCGTCGGTGAGGCTGTTGTCGGTCATGGCGATGAGCTCTCGTCCGTCCAGACGGGCGTCGAGCTCCGCCTCCGGGAGTGCGGCGAGCAGCAGCTTGCCGACGGACGTGCAGTGGGCGGGCAGTTTGCGGCCCGCGGCGGAGACCATGCGCACGGCGTGCGTGGAGTCGACCTTGGCGATGTAGATGACCTCGGTGTCCTCCAGGATCGCCACGTGGACCGTCTCGCCGCAGGTCTCGGCGACCTCACGGGCCACCTGCTGCCCCTCGGCTGCGAGGTCGAGCTGTTCGGCGTAACGGCTGCCGAGCTGGTAGGTGCGCACACCCAGCCGGTAGCGGCCCGGCTGTTCCGGGACCGTGACCAGATAGGACCGTGCGGCGAGCGTGGTGAGCAGTTCGTGGACGGTGGTCCGCGGCAGTTGGAGCTTGCGGGTGACCTCGGGGGCGGAGAGGGTCCCCTCGCCCTGGAGGAAGAGTTCGAGAACATCCAGCGCCCTGGTCACCGCAGGGACGAGTCGCCCCATGATCGCCCGCCAATCTCGTTCGACACTCCGGCCAATGACCGGAATCACGAACGCAGGCTAACGGGCCGGATCTTGTCCGGGCAACGCCCTGGGCACGACGGATCGGGAAGGACGACGGCAATTCGTCATACTTCATCCCGTTCGACTGGTTCGACCGGTGTGTGACGGAGCACGCCGCGCGCGCCTCCTGGTTCACCATCCGGTCGCAGGGTATTCGCTGTCCCATGTCGACACACAGCAGTCCCTCCTCCCCCGGTTACTGGCGCGCCCGGTTCCTGCAACGCGATGTCGCCGCATTCCGGGGTGTGGCCGAAAGACACTGGCCCGGCGCCGACGCCGTGCTGCCCCGGCTGAGCCGCAGCGCCAATCACGGGCTGCTGTGGTTCGGAGCCGCCGCGGGCATGGCGGCGCTGGGCTCCAGTGCGCGGTCGCGCAGGGCGGCCCTGCGCGGGGTCGCCTCGCTGGCCGTCGCCTCGGCGGCGATCAACACCGTGGGCAAGCAGGCGGTACGCAGGGAGCGCCCGATACTGGACATGGTCCCGGTCATGAGGCAGCTGAAGCGCCAGCCGTTCACCACCTCCTTCCCGTCGGGTCACGCGGCGTCCGCGGCGGCCTTCGCGACGGGGGTCGCGCTGGAGTCGAAGGGCTGGGGTGCGGTCGTCGCCCCCGTGGCCGCCGCCGTGGCCGCATCCCGCGTCTACACCGGGGTCCACTATCCGAGCGATGTGGTGGCCGGTGCCGCACTCGGCGTCGGTGCCGCGTTCGCACTGCGGGGTGTCGTACCGACCCGGGGACAGCTGCCGGCTCCGGGCCGCCCCCCGACGGAAGCCCCGGCACTGGCCGCGGGCAAGGACCTGGTGGTGGTCGTCAACCGCGAGTCCGGCTCGGCGACCAACGCGGCGGCCCTGATCCGCGACGCACTGCCGCTCGCGGAGACGGTGGAGTGCGCACCCGCCGATCTGCAGGGGTGCCTGGAGAAGGCGGCACGCCAGGGCAAGGCCCTCGGTGTCTGCGGGGGCGACGGAACGGTCAACATGGCGGCGGCCGTGGCCGCGACCCACAGCGTGCCGCTCGCCGTGTTCCCCGGCGGGACCCTCAACCACTTCGCCTACGACCTCGGCATCGAGACCGTGCAGGACACCGTGCGGGCCCTCACCGCGGGCGACGCGGTCCGGGTCGACCTGGGCCGCTTCCGGCCCGGGCCGCAGGGACCGGACGGGGCTCCCGGCTACTTCCTCAACGCCTTCAGCCTGGGCGTGTACCCGGAGCTCGTGCGGACCCGGGAGCGGTGGGCGCCCAGGATCGGCGGCTGGCCCGCCGGGGTGCTGGCGGCCGGCGAGGCCCTGCGCGGCTCACGCCCCCTGACCGCCGAACTCCAGGGCCGGCGGCGCCCCCTGTGGCTCCTGTTCGTGGGCAACGGACTGTTCCAGCGGGTGGGTCCGGCCCCGGGCCGCCGCCACAACCTGGCCGACGGGCTGCTGGACGTCCGCGTGGTGCACGGCGGCCGCACCCCCGGCCTCCGACTGCTCGCCGCGGCTGTGGCCGGACCTCTGACCCGGTCACCCGTCCACGCGGCCGTACGGCGCCGCAGGGTCCGGCTCGCAGGGCTCACACCGGGCACCCCCTACGCCTTCGACGGTGAAGTGGCGCACAGCGGGACGGAGTTGCTGATCGACAAACTGCCCGAGGCACTGACGGTGTACTGCCCGATGCCCATCTAGCGTGATCACATGGTGAGATGCCGATCTCAGGATACGACATCGCGGCGTACCGTCGACGTCATCGCCTGCGACTGAGGTCCGAGAGAGGACGTACGGCCATGCCGAAGGAATCAGCTGTCTACACACACGGTCACCACGAGTCGGTGCTGCGCTCGCACCAGTGGCGGACCGCCGCCAATTCGGCGGCGTACCTGATCGGTGGACTCCGCCCGGGCCAGGCGGTCCTGGACGTGGGCTGCGGCCCGGGCACCATCACCGCGGACATCGCCGCGCTGGTGGCGCCCGGGCGGGTGACCGCGGTCGACACGAGCAGCGACATCCTGGACCGCGCGGCCGAGGCCGCCGCGGAACGCGGCGTGGACAACGTCGAGTTCGCCACCGCCGACGTCCACTCCCTGGACTTCCCGGACGATTCCTTCGACGTCGTGCACGCCCATCAGGTGCTCCAGCACGTCGGCGATCCGGTGCAGGCGCTGCGCGAGATGCGGCGGGTCTGCCGGCCCGGTGGCATCGTCGCGGCCCGCGACAGCGACTACGCGGCCATGACCTGGTACCCGGAGGTGCCCGGCATGCACGACTGGCTGGACCTGTACGGCCGCGTCGCCCGCGCCAACGGCGGTGAGCCCGACGCGGGACGGCGCCTGCTCTCCTGGGCCCGGCAGGCGGGCTTCACCGACATCACTCCGACCGCGGCGGCATGGTGCTTCGCCACCCCGGAGGACCGTGCCTGGTGGAGCGGTCTGTGGTCGGACCGCACGACCGCGTCGGTGTACGCGAAGCTGGCGGTGGACGGCGGCCACGCGAGCACCGGACAGCTGACGGCGGTCTCGGACGCCTGGCGCGCCTGGGGCGAGGAGCCCGACGGGTGGTTCATGGTCCCCCACGGCGAGGTCCTCTGCCGCGCGTGACCCCGCGTCGGCGGCCCGCTCACGCACCGCCGATGCGGGCGTGAGCGGTTGTCCCACGGCCCGCGGGTCAGGCGGTCAGCGTCGCGAGCTCCTCGTCGGCACGCCGGGCGATCAGCGCGAGGAGGCGACCGGCAGCGGCCATGTCGTCCGCGGGCAGCCCGCCCCAGATGCGGGCGGACACGGGGGCGACCTCCTCGGCGACGGCGGCGAGCAGTTCACGCCCCGCGTCCGTCGGGCGCAGGCGAGCGCCGTCCTCGACGAGCAGGCCTGCGGCCAGGAGTTCGTCGAGAGTGGCACGGATGCCCGCCGGGTCGGCCTTGATGGAGCTCCGGACCTGCTCGACGAGCCGCTCCCGCGTTTGGGGCGCGTCGGCGCCGGCTGCGGTCCGCAGGGTGAGGTGCTGCTGGAAGGTCAGGCCGCGCAGGGACAGGAAGTGCTCCAGGACGCCGCGGGCCGCGTAGTGGGCCAGGCCGAGGGTACGGGCGTTCGCGGCGGGCGCGGCGGATGTGGGTGTGGGCGTGGGCGTGGGCGTGGGTGCGGTCATGGTGTCGTCCCCTGAGTGCTCTCGTCGTTCGGTCGGGATGGGGCGAGAGGTGCGTGGAGCAGAGTGGTGAGCTCGTCGGTGAACGCGCGCGTCCGTGGGGCGTCGAGGCCACCGAGTGGCTCCAGCAGCTGTTCGAGCAGCCCTTGGACCACCGTGACGGCCTGCCGCGTGACGGACTCCCCCTGTCCGGTGAGGGCGAGCTGCACGGCACGCGGGTCGCGTGGGTGGCGGGTCCGCTCGATCAGACCGTCCGCCTCGAGGGCGCGCGCCAGCTTCGAGACGTACAGCGCCTCCAGGCCGGTGTGGTCGGCGAGTTCGCGCTGACTGGGCCGCTCACCGCTGTGCCGCATGCCGTACAGCGAGGCGACCAGTGCGTACTTCGCGTGGGTGAGGCCCAGTGGAGCCACCGCGCGATCGACCGCGACCCGCCACTTGTTCGCGACCCGCCACACCAGGAAACCGGGCGTGGGACCCGGCGGAACCTTGCTCATGACAAATAACGTACATGGCTACCATGTCCATGGCTACTGTTTTCGGATGTGCCGGTGTCCGCCCCGTCCCGGCTTCCCGCCCCCAACGACTCGCGCCCGAACTACCCTCGTGTGCATGGAGATCTTGGGAACCACGCTACGAATCTGCGTCGACGACCTGGAGGCCTCGGTGGCCTTCTACGAAGGCCTGACCGGCACCCCGGCGCTGCGCTTCGAGCGCGGCGGGGTCTCGGTGGCCGCGATCGGCTGTTTCCTCCTGATGAGCGGACCGGAGGCGGAGCTGGAGGTGCTGCGCAAGGTGTCGGCGACCATCGCGGTCAAGGACGTCGACGAGGCGCACGCGGCTCTCACCCGGGTGGGCGCGAGGGTCGTCGCGGGCCCGCTGCCCACCCCGGCGGGCCGTAATCTGATCGCTCTGCACCCGGACGGCTCGGTCTTCGAGTACGTCGACCGGAACGTGCCCGCCTGACCGTCCGGGCGAACGGCGAACGGCGGACTCAGGGCCCGTGTGCGCGGCGCCTCGCCTTCCGGACGGGCGCGGGCACGTACAGAAGGAGACGCCGGGTGATCAACGGCTCTCCGTGCCGCCCTCCGGCTCGGCGAAGGCGCCGACGACGAGGTCGGTGAGCAGTGTGCCTGCCGTGCCGTCGGGGTCCAGATCCGGGTCGTAGATCGTGACGTTGAGCCCCACGCAGCGGGGTGAACCGACGAGCGGGCGCAGCAGGGAGGCGAGTTCGTCGGGGAACAGTCCGCCGTCGTCGGGGCTGTCGACGGCCGGCATCACGCTCGGGTCGAGCACGTCGGCGTCCAGGTGGACCCAGAAGCCGTCGAGGACGGGCGCCTCCAGGGACCGCACCACAGCCCGGGCGACGGCATCGGGCCCCCGCTCCCTGATCTCGCCCACCGTGGCGTTGGAGATCTTCAGCGCTGCCATCTCGGCGCGGTCCTCGTCGTGGTCCCGCATGCCGAAGAGCCGGATGTCCTCGTCCCTGAGGTAGGGCCCCAGCCCTTCGATGTCGGCGAGGTCGGCCTGCCCGCGTCCGGTGGAGATCGCCAGCTCCTCTCCACCCGCCGCACCGATCCCGCCACCGTTGCCCAGGTGACGGAAGTCCGCCGAGCCGTCGATCGCCGCGAGGCCGTACCGGCCGATACGGCGCAGGGCGAGGGTGGCACCGAGCTGGATGGAGCAGTCACCGCCGAGGACGACCGGGAATTCGCCCGCCCGGACGTGCCCCTCGATACGGTCGGCGAGGGTGCGGGTGTAACCGGCTATGGCGTCGGCGTTGAAGACGCCGTCACCCTCCTTCCAGTCGCCGCGGTCGTAGCGCGGCGGTACCACGACACCACCCTCGGACGCCCCGAGGCGCTGCACGATGCGCCGCTCGCGGAGCGCTCCGGCCAGCTTGTGGCAGCCGGGGACGGTGCCGGGCGCGGGAGGCCGCAGTCCCAGGTTGGAAGGAGCGTCGCGGACCACTCGTGTGCGCATGCGGCCCATCCTCGCCGACCCGGCCGGAGGGCGTACTCCGATCGCCGAAGTCGCCCGCGTCCCGTCCGTCGCCGCCCGCGGATACGGGGCACTCAGGGCCTGAGCAGCGTCTTCACCATGCCGTCCGCCTTCTTCTGGAACGTCTCGTACGCCTTCGGCGCGTCCTCCAGCGGCAGATGGTGGGTGGCGAAGCCGTCCACACCGAGCGGATCGTCGTCGACGAGCAGCGGCAGGATGGACGGCACCCAGTTCCTGACGTTGGCCTGCCCCATGCGCAGCTGTATCTGCTTGTCGAACATCTTGAGCAGGGGGAGCGGATCCACGGCCCCGCCGTAGACGCCGGACACGGACACGGTGCCGCCCCGGCGCACCGCGTCGACGGCCGTGAGCAGCGCGCTGAGGCGGTCGATGCCCGCCCTCTCCATGAGGACGCGGGCGGCGGGATCGGGCAGCTTGTTCACGGCCCACTGCCCCGCCTTGGCGGCCACCGCGCCGTGCGCCTCCATGCCCACCGCGTCGATGACGGCGTCGGTGCCCCGGCCGCCGGTGAGGTCCCGCACGGCGTCCCCCACGTCCTTGCCGTACACCCGCAGGTCCAGGGTGTGCACGCCCCGCGCCGCGGCGCGCTGCAGACGGTCGGTCACCAGGTCCACTCCGATGACGAGCCCGGCCCCGCGGTGCAGGGCGATCCGCGCGGCCATGTCACCGATCGGTCCGAGCCCGAGGACCGTCAGGCTGCCGCCCGGGGGCACGGCCGCGTACTCCACAGCCTGCCAGGCGGTCGGAAGTACGTCCGACAGATAGACGAACCGGTCGTCGGGCGGGCCGTCCGGGACCTTGACGGGCAGCGTGTTGCCGAACGGGACGCGCAGCAGCTCCGCCTGTCCGCCGGGCACCTGACCGTAGAGCTTGGTGTAGCCGAACAGGGCGGCGCCGCTGCCGTACTCGCGCACCTGGGTGGCCTCGCACTGCGACTGGAGCCCCTGGCCGCACATGAAGCAGTCACCGCAGGAGACGTTGAACGGGACCACGACGCGGTCCCCCCGCCTGACGGCGGTCACCTCGCCTCCGGTCTCCTCCACGACGCCCATCGGCTCGTGCCCCAGGATGTCGCCCGGATCGAGGTAGGGGCCGAGCACCTCGTACAGATGCAGGTCCGATCCGCAGATTCCGCTGGATGTGACCCGCACGATGATGTCCGTGGGGTCCCGGAGGACCGGGTCGGGGACCGTCTCGACACGGACGTCGCGCCGCCCTTGCCAGGTCAGTGCACGCATGCGCTCTCCTCGCTCGTCCGAGTGGATCGCCGGGGTGTTCCCCGTCCGGTCTACCGCGCGTACGCCGGTGGGGCGAGCAGGACCGGGAGCGGATGCACCGGCTCCGGGCACGGGAGAGACGCCGCGGCCCGCCCCGGGAACGCAGGGCCCGACTGGGCCGATCGGGTGACGTGGCGGTCAGCCTCGGGTCCTGGCCGCGCAGTCGGTCACGACGGTGCGGAGACTGCCCGAACGCGCGAGCAGGTCCCGCTGGATCCGCGCCCCCGTCCCCCGTTCCAGCAGGGCCCGCAGGGCCGCCTGTGCGGACGCGAGGTCCCCGCTGTCGTCCAGCGCGTCATGGACGTGGTCGAGCAGGGCGTGCGCGACGTCGGCGGCCGGTTCGGGGCGCCTGGTGAGGGGATGGATCAGCCGTCCCTCCATGCCGGAGCGGGCTGCTTGCCAGTCGGCCATGCGCAGCACACTCACGGCCACCGGGTCAGGCGCGTCACCTGCCCGCCAGGCACGTGCCGCCGTCTCGACCAGGCCACGTGCGAGCGTGGCGAGCAGCACGGTGTCCGCCGGATCGAGGCACACGTCGGCCACCCTGAACTCCACCGTGGGGTAGCGGTGCGAGAGCCGTGCGTCGAAGTAGATCATCCCCTTGTCCCGCAGGACTCCCGTGCCGATCAGCTCCCCGACCTGCTCGTGGTAGCGGTCCGCCGAGCCGAACACCTCCACCGGGCCGGCCGAGGGCCAACGGCCCCAGACCCTGCTCCGGTAGCTGTCGTAGGAGGTGTCCTGCCCCTGCCAGAAAGGGGAGTTCGCGCTCAGGGCCAGCAGGACCGGAAGCCAGGGCCGCACCCGGTCGAGCACGGCGACGCCCTCCTCGTCCGACTCCACCGACACGTGCACATGGCAGCCGCAGGTCAGCTGCTCCTGCGCGGTCAGGCCGAAGCGCCGCGCCAGCCACCGGTACCGTTCGTCCTCCCCTATGGCGGGGCTGACGGGCAGCGGCGAGGTCGCCAGGGCGGCGACGGCGGCGCCCGCCTCGGCCGCGCTGTCCGCCGCCTCGGCGCGCCAGCGTCGTATCTCCTGCGCCAGGTCTCCCATCGCACCGCGCGGCTCGGTGGCGAACTCCAGCTGATGGTCGTGCAGTTCGGACTCGAACACGGAGTCACCCTCGGCGCGGCGTTCCGCCAGGGCCAGTACCGCCGTCGACAGCGCCCGGGGGTCACCGCTTCCCGCGTCCACGAGCAGGAGCTCTTCCTCGACACCCACAGTCCGCACCTTCATGTCCTCTCCGCCGCCCGCAGTCGTCCGGCACGCCCTGGGGCGTGATGAGACGCGCGTACCCCCGGCGTCACCTTTCAGACTGCCGGGCGGAGAGAGCGGTACGCCTAAGGGCTGTCCCGCAATCCCTGGCGGGCGCACGACGACAGCTACGGCACCTCGCCGCGTTGCCGGAACACTCGAATACGTCCAGTATGCGGGTGTCCCTCCGCCTTGCGATGCACCGCATCTGACGCCGCGCGCTGTTCCACCAGAGATTGCGGGGCAGCCCTCAGCGCGCGGCCCGCCTGCGGAACAGATAGGCGCCGCAGAGCGCGCCTGCCACGAACACTCCCAGCAGCGCGGCCCAGAGCGGCATCGTGACCTTCGGAATGATCACCCGGATGGTGACCTCGGCGGTGTTCACGCAGATGAAGACGATCGTCAGCACCGCCAGGAGGGTGACGGCGATGCGGGCGGGGCTGAAGGCGCCGCTGCTCCCGCTGGATACGTCCTTGGGGCTCATGGGCGGCCCTTTCACTGGGTCCTGGGGTCCGGGGCCGGGAAGGGCGGTCCCGGACCCCAGGATGACCCCGTCACGGACCCGGGGAGCGGTGGAGCAGGGCCGTACGGGTGACGGTCAGCGGACCACCGGGAGCTCCAGCACGCCGGTGTCCTGGGGAGAGCTGACCACGGTGACCGGCTTGACACCCCGGTTGCCGAAGTACGCCGTGTCACTCCCGGCGATCACGAACCGCAGCCGGTGCCCGGCCTCGTACCGGTGGACGATGCCGGGCAGTTCGACGGTGAAGGGACGGGTGACGTCGGGGACGCGTACGGGGGCGACCAGGCGGTTCACCAGCTCCTTGGTCCCGTCGGGCGCCACGTCGTACACCTTGGCGAACAGTACGAGCTTGTCCGCGGCGTCACCGCTGTTCCGGAGCCGTTCCGTCTTCGGCGAGACGACCTTCAGGGTGGCCTTCGGCGCGCCGACCACGTCCACCGGCTCCGTCAGCGGAGCACTCGTCCAGCCCAGGTAGGTGCCCTTGGTGTCGTAGGGCGCGGGATCGGACAGGCCGATGATCCCGGCCAGAGAGCTCTCCGAATGGCTGGTGGGCAATAGCCAGTTGGTGTACCGGCGACTGCCGCGGGCGACCTCCGAGCGGCTGTCCACGAGGGAGCCGTCGCCGGAGAGGTACATCGTACGGGACGGGGCGGGTACGGAGGCCGCGGTGCCGTAGCCGCTCGCCCAGTCCCGGTAGTAGGCGAACTCGGGTCCGGTGGAGGTCGTCTCGTCGTGGTGGAGGTAGCGGTCGAACCAGTCGAGGATGCGCCGCCCGACGTAACTGGACTCCAGATCCCCCGTGGAGAGGTCGAGTTCGCCGGGCACCTGGCCGCCGCTGTGGCCCCACGCCTGCCAGATCATCTTCGCCGTGGTGCCCTGGGACTTGAGCGCCCGGTAGGTGGCGGTGGCCTCGTTGAGGTTGAACAGGCTGTCGGCCTGGCCCTGGACGAGGAGCGTGGGTGCGGTGACACCGGAGAGGTAGGACACCGGTGAGACGCTCCGCGCGTACGTCAGCATCTCCTGGGTCGCGGCGGCCGGATAGCGTCCGGAGTTCAGGAGACGGATGGTGTCGCAGGCCCGCGCCGCGAAGTGGAGGCAGCCGAGGCTGCCGAAGCGCGACGGATCGAGGCTCGGGACGAGCAGCGGCTGCCCCTCGCCCATCAGGTAGAAGCCGTTGGTCCACTGCCACTTGAAGACACCGGGGGTGTCGGAGGAGACGCCCCGGGCCGCCCCGGTGGCGTTGGGCGCCAGCGAGTACGCCAGGTCGTTCCAGGTGATCAGCGGGACGAGCGCGTCGACGCGCCGGTCGGCGGAGGCGGTCGCGAGCTGGATCGCTCCGCCGTACGAACCTCCGATCATCCCGACCACCGGGTCGCCGGGCGCGTCCGAGGTGACGAAGTCGGCCTTGGTGCCGTCGTCGGCGGCGCGGGTGCCGGCGAGGAAGTCGACGAGCCCGGAGGCCGCCTTGCCGTCGATCGCGGGGTCGTCGAGCGTGATGAGGCAGCCGGACCTGCCGAAGCCCAGGCCCGAGTAGACGAGTCCGACGTAGCCGCGTTCGGCGAACGCCCTGCCGATGACGTCGGTGGAGCCGTCGGACTTGCTGCCCCCGAAGCCGTTGGTGGCGAGGACGGCCGGAGCCGGGTGCTGCGCGTCGACACCGGCGGGCCTGTAGAGATCGGCGTCCACCGTGCAGGACCGGTCACCCGCGTGCACGGTGAACTCCAGCGCGGTGACGCTGTACCGGTCGGCCGCGGCAGCCGGAGGAGTACCGGTCAGGGCGAGTGGGGCGAGCAGTGCCGCGCCGGCGAGCACGGTGAGTGGACGACGGAATCTGGGCACAGCACGCGACACATGGACCTCCACACCGAGGACACCTTACCGACCGGTAAGTACCGGGCCCGGCCCATGCTGTGACACAGCTCATACCTCTGTCAACGTACGGGGGCCGAGTTTCCCGGGGAGATCCACCCCCGGGGCCGCGGCCCCCGTCGCGTCAGACCAGCGCCGGTACCTGCGAGGTGAGGGTGCACCGGCTGCCGTCGGCGGGTGCGTCCAGCACCGCCGGCACACCGAGCGGGACGGTCAGCGCCGTGGGGCCGTGCCCGAAGCCCAACTCCTCGACCACGGGGATCCCGAGACCGCCGAGCCGGTCGAGGAGCACGGCCCTGATCCCCTCGTACGGCCCGCAGGCCTCCCACGAGCCGCACACCACACCGGATATCCCGTCCAGGGCTCCGATGCGCAACAGCCGGGTGAGGATGCCGTCGAGCCGGTACGGCTCCTCCCCGGTGTCCTCGATCACCAGCAGCCCGCCCCGGGCGGAGGTACGGGCGCCCGGAGTTCCGGCGTCGGCGGCGAGCAGGCTCACACAGCCGCCGAAGGTGATCCCCCGCGCCGTGCCGGGGACCAGCGCAGCGGCCGCGTCCAGGCCGAGGGTGCGCGTCGACTCGGGCTCGAACAGGGTCGAGCGCAGGGCCTCCCGGGTGGGCTCGTCCTTCAGGAAGACGTCGGTGGCGACCATCGGACCGTGCAGCGTGGAGAACCCGGCCCGCAGGGCGAATGCCTCGTGCAGCACGGTGATGTCGCTGTAGCCGACGAACACCTTGGGCCCGGCCGCCCGGATCGCCGACCAGTCCAGGAGATCGACCATACGGTGCGCGCCGTACCCTCCCCGGGCGCAGAGGACGGCGTCCACGCCCGGATCGCACCAGGCTTCCTGGAGGTCGCGGGCGCGGTCCTCGTCCGTGCCGGCGAGATGGCCGAGCCGCGGGTGCGTGTCGAGCACGTGAGGGGCCGCACAGGGGTCGAGGTCCCACCCCCGGAGGAGGTCCAGGCCGCGCTCCAGCCGCTCGGCGGGCACGGGGCCGCTGGGGGCGACGACCGCGACCCTGGCGCCCGGCCGCAATCGGGCCGGGCGGACGAGGGGCTCCAGGGTCACTTCCTCAGCTCCAGCCGGGGTACGTCGGGACGCTCGATGCCGAACGTCTGTACATACAGCGAGAGTTCGGCCTCAAGGGCCCGTCTCACGGTGTCCGCCCGGCGGAACCCGTGCCCCTCCCCCTCGAAGCTGATGTAGGCGTGCGGGATGCCCCGCCCCTCGATCGCGGTGAGGAAGCGCTCGCACTGGACGGGCGGGCAGATCGGGTCGTCGAGTCCCTGGAGCAGCAGGAACGGCGCGGTGATCCTGTCGGTGTGGTTGACGGGTGAGCGCTCCCGGTAGCGCTCGGGCACCTCGGCGTACGGGCCGACGAGCGATTCCAGGTACTGCGACTCGAAGTCGTGCGTCTCACCGGTCGCCCAGCCCTCCAGGTCGAGGATCGGGTAGCTGATCGCCCCGCAGGCGTACACGTCGGTCCGGGTGAGGGAAGCCGCGGTGGTCCAGCCCCCGGCGCTTCCGCCCCGGATCGCCAGCCGGGCCCGGTCGGCCGAACCCTCCTCGGCCAGGCCCAGCGCGACGGCCGCGCAGTCCTCCACGTCGACGACGCCCCACTCCTCGCGGAGCCGTTCGCGGTAGGCGCGGCCGTAGCCGGTCGAACCGCCGTAGTCGACCTCGGCCACACCGATTCCCCGGGAGGTGAAGTAGGCGATCTCCAGGTCGAGCACGAGCGGGGTGCGGCCGGTGGGACCGCCGTGCGCCCAGATGACGTAGGGCGGCAGTTCGCCCTCGGGGCCCGTGCGGTCGGGGTGACGCGGGGGGTACACGTGGGCGTGGATCTCCCGGCCGCCCGGTCCGGTGAAGGTGCGGATCACCGGTTCGGGGTGGTAGGCGGGGTCGACGGCGTCCTCGTGGGGCGCGCCGATGGTCCGGGTGTGCCCGGTGGCGGTGTCCAGCTCCACCACCTCGTACGAGGTGTGGGGGCTCGCGGCGATTCCGATGACCCTGGTGTCCTGCACGGCGAGCGTCTCGGCCCAGGCGGTCCAGGGGCCGACGGCGTCGACGAGTTCACCGGTCTCGGGGTCGAGCACACCGAGCGCCGTGGTGCCCCGGCCGTGGATGACCGCGACGAGCCCGTTGTCCAGGAGCTGGAACCAGCGCAGCCCGATTCTCCACAACGGCCCGCCGAACTCCTCGTTCCTGACTGCGCAGAGCCGGCTGGTGGGGACGACCGCGTCGGCGACGGCGTCCGGCCTGATCCGCTGGAGCTCCCACCAGCCTCCGACGTCCGAGACGAAGAGCAGCGAGCCGTCGCGGTCCCACTCCACCTGGACGACGGACTCGTCGACGTCGCCGACCAGCGGCCGGACCCCGGTGAAGGTGCCGTCGGCGGTGACGTCGGCCATCTTCACGACGGTGCCGTCCCACGGCATCTGCGGGTGGTCCCACGCGATCCAGGCGACCCTGCTGCCGTCGTGCGACAGCCGGGGGCCGGTGACGAACCGGTTCCGGTCGTCGGTGAGTTCGCGTACGGCCCCGCGATCGGCGGCGGCCGAACCGTCCAGTGGCACGGCGGCGATCACCCGCCGCACATCGGTGGGCGACTCCCCCGTGAACTCCTCCAGCACGCACCACACTTCACCGTGTGCGAGCTGCAACTGCGGATCCACCCAGCGCAGTCCGCCGCCGATGTCCGACACGGGGGTGAGCGGCCACGGCTCGTCGGGCCCGTCCGGCGCGTAGGCGTAGAGCCGCTGGTCGGGGAAGTGCACGAAGACGACCAGCGGTCCGCCTTCTTGGCGCGGGGCACCGGCCCACGGCATTCCGCCGTACTCGATGACGCGGCTGCGCGGGTTCCACGGTGCAGGGAGCACGGACCCGGTGGCGCCGTCGGCGCGGCGGCGCACGAGGGCGCGTCGGCCGCCTTCGGCCGGGCGCGGTTCCGTCCACCACACCTCGTCGCCGACTGTGCCGACGAATTCCGGCTTGCCGTCCTGCGCCGCGGTCAGCGCCGCGTCGATCGGTGACGGCCACGTGCCGTACGCCTCTGTGGACACCATGATCGGTTCCCCCCTCTTGGGTCGGTCGGTGCGGTTCGGTGAGCGCCTCGCGTCCTCAGGCGGTGCGCAGGAACTGGTCCAGGACCCGGACGCCGAAGTGGAGTGCGTCGACGGGGACACGCTCGTCGACACCGTGGAACAGCGCCTGGTAGTCGAAGCCGACGGGCAGCTTCAGCGGGGAGTAGCCGTAGCCGGTGATACCGAGGCGGGAGAACTGCTTGGCGTCGGTGCCGCCCGACATGCAGTAGGGGACGACGTGGGCGTCCGGGTCGAACATCTCGATGGCCGTGCGCATCTTCGCGAACGTCGGCGAGTCGACCGGGGCTTCGAGGGCCACCTCCCGGTGCTGGAACTCCCAGTCGACGCCGGGGCCGGTGAGACGGTCGAGGGTCTCGCGGAACTCGTCCTCGCCACCGGGCACCATGCGCCCGTCGATCTGGGCGGAGGCGCGGCCCGGGATCACGTTGACCTTGTAACCGGCTTCCAGCATCGTCGGATTGGTGCTGTTGCGCACGGTCGGCTCGATCAGGGCGGCGGCCGGGCCGAGCTTGCCGAGGAGCTCGTCCACGTCGAATCCGGGAGCGTCGGGATCCACGCGGATGTGGTGCAGCGCGGCGATCTCGACGATCGCGGCCCGTACCGTCGGGGTGAGCCGCACAGGCCACTCGTGGTCCCCTATGCGGGCGACGGCGGCGGCCAGCCTGCTGACTGCGTTGGCCCTGTTGACCTTGGATCCGTGTCCGGCCTTGCCCTCCGCGGTCAGCTTCAGCCATCCCGTGCCGCGTTCACCCGCTGCGACCGGGTAGAGCGCCATCCCGGGGCCGGCGTGGAAGGTGAAGGCCCCGGACTCGCTGATGCCCTCCGTGCAGCCGTCGAAGAGTCCGGCGTGCCGGTCGGCGAGGAAACCGGCCCCGTCGTGCGCGCTGGCCTCCTCGTCGGCCGTGTAGGCGATGACGATGTCGCGGCGCGGGCGAACGCCCGCGCGCGCCCAGGCCCTGACCACGGCGAGGACCATCGCGTCCATGTTCTTCATGTCGATGGCCCCGCGCCCCCACACGACGCCGTCGCGCACCTCGCCGGAGAAGGGGTGCACGGACCAGTCGGCCTCCATCGCGGGCACCACGTCGAGGTGGCCGTGCACGAGGAGCGCGTCGGCCGACGGGTCGGTGCCCCGGATCCGGGCGACGACGTTCGTGCGTCCCGGTGTGCGCTCCAGGAGAGCGGGCTCCAGCCCTGTGTCGGCCAGCCGCTCCGCGACGTACTCGGCGGCCGGGCGCTCGCGGCAGCTGCCGTCGCCGCGGTTGGTCGTGTCGATCCGGATCAGTTCGGAGGTGAACGTCACCGACTCGTCGAGCGCACGCTCGTCGACCGGTCCGGTGGGGTGGTCCGCCTCAGCCATACTGCTCCTCCACAGCGGCCGACACGATCGTCGTCACCGCCTTGAACGTGCGAATACCTTCGTACATCGTCCCGCTGGTGTAGGCGACGCGCCGCTCGCCGCTCGACGCCACGCCGGGGACCACGGTCGCGGCGGCCGCCAGATGCTCCGCGTCGAACTCGAGCTCGACCGTCCAGGACCCGCCGGTCACGGGCGCGTGGCGGACGGCCAGCGCGGCCGCGTCGGCGGCGGCGGCCCTGATGTCGGCGGCGGTACGGGCCGGTGTGCGGCACACGGCGGCGTACCGCGAGACGTGGTCCTTCACCGCGACCGTGCGCGCCCCGGGTGCGTAGCCGCGGGCGTCCACACAGGTCAGGTCGTCGCCGGTGACGAGGACGACGGGGACGCCGTACTCGGCCGCGACATGGGCGTTGAGCAGGCCCTCACTGGCGCGGACCCCGTTCAGCCAGACCCCGGTGATGGAGTTGGCGAGGTAGGTGTGGGCGAGGACGCCCTCCGTGCCGGCGCCCGTGTGGTAGCCGACGAACGCGATGCCGTCGACATCACCGTGCTGGATGCCCTCGACCATGGAGAGGGACTTGTGCCGGCCGGTGAGCATCTGGACGCGGTCGTCGAGCCGCTCCAGGAGCAGGTTGCGCATGCTCCAGTGGGCCTCGTTGACGACCACCTCGTCGGCGCCGCCGTCGAAGAAGCCGAGTGCCGCCGCGTTCACGTCGGAGGTGAAGAGCGCACGGCAGCGCTCCCACTGCGGGGTGCCGGGCAGCACGTCGCCCGGCCAGGTCACTCCGGTGGCGCCCTCCATGTCGGCGCTGACGAGGATCTTCACGGTGCGCGGTCCTGTCGCTGGTCGGCCGTTCCTCCGCCCGTCACGGGAAGAGGATCTTCGTGCCGGATCACGGTACGCGCCGGGGCACCGCCGGGCCAGGGCCTCGGTGATCTGTCACTGGTCCAGTCCGGTGAAGCCGTCCGCCGCCCGGGTGCCGGGCGGCGGACGGCTCCGGGATCAGACGCGGCCGGTGCCCTTGACGAGCTCCTCGATCCGGGCGAGCTCTTCGTCGCCGAACTCCAGTCCGCGGACCGCCTCGACACTGTTCTCCAGCTGGGCGACGCTGCTCGCGCCGACGACGGCGGAGGTGACCCGGCCGCCGCGCAGCACCCAGGCGAGCGCCATCTGGGCGAGGGACTGTCCGCGTTCCCGCGCCAGTTCGTTCAGCGCGCCCAGCCGGGTCACGAGGTCCGGGGTGACGGCCTCGGCCGACAGGAACGGGCTGCTCCCCGCCGCCCTGGAACCCTCCGGGACACCGTTCAGGTAGCGGTCGGAGAGGATTCCCTGTTCCAGCGGGGAGTACGCGATGGAGCCGGTGCCGAGCTCGTCGAGCGCGTCCAGCAGTCCGTCCTCGACCCAGCGGTCCAGCATGGAGTAGCGCGGCTGGTGGATGAGAAGGGGCGTACCCAGCTCGTTCAGGATGCGGGCGGCCTCGCGGGTCTGTTCGGCCGAGTAGTTGGAGACGCCCGCGTAGAGCGCCTTGCCCTGGCGCACCGCGGTGTCGAGGGCACCCATCGTCTCCTCGAGCGGGGTGTCCGGGTCGAAGCGGTGGGAGTAGAAGATGTCGACGTAGTCGAGGCCGAGCCGGTTCAGGCTCTGGTCCAGGGAGGAGCGCAGGTTCTTGCGGGATCCCCACTCCCCGTACGGGCCGTCCCACATGTGGTAGCCCGCCTTCGTCGAGATGACGATCTCGTCCCGGAGGCCGGCGAAGTCCGTCTTCAGGGCGCGGCCCATGGCGGTCTCGGCGGAGCCGGGCGGCGGGCCGTAGTTGTTGGCGAGGTCGAAGTGGGTGATGCCGAGGTCGAAGGCCCGGCGCAGGATCGCGCCCTGGCTCTCGGGGGTCCGGTCGCCTCCGAAGTTGTGCCAGAGCCCGAGGGACAGCGCGGGCAGCAGCAGACCGCTGCGTCCGGTGCGCCGGTAGGGCATGGCGTCGTAGCGGTCGGCGGACGGAAGGTACATACGAGCACTCCACGGGGCACGGTCCAGCGCGCCAGGTCCGGTGCGCGTCCTCAAGACTGGCGGAGAAAGATCCAGCGGTCCAACAGGAGATTGCGCTGGGATTCATCGGCTAAATTGCTCAATCATGGAATTGCGTCAGCTGGAGCACTTCGTCGCGGTCGCCGAGGAGCAGCACTTCACCAGGGCGGCCGAACGTCTGGCGGTGTCCCAGTCGGGGCTGTCCGCGTCGGTGCGGGCGCTGGAACACGAGCTGAGGACGCCGCTGTTCAGCCGTACCACCCGCTCGGTAAGGCTCACCGAGGCCGGGCAGGCCCTGCTGACCGAGGCCGAGCGCACCCTGGCGGGTGCCAGGGCGGCGCGGGACGCGGTCGACGCCGTCCGGGGTCTGCTGCGCGGCACCCTGACGCTCGGGGTGGAGCAGTGCGTGGCCGGGGTGAGCACGGCGCGGCTGCTCGCGGCCTTCCACCGGGAGCATCCGCACATGGAGATCAGGCTGCGGCAGGAGGGCACGTCCAGCCTGCTGGACGGGGTGGCGGGCGGCCGGCTGGACCTCGCGTTCGCGGCGACCGTCAGCCCGCCGGAGTGGCGGGGCGATCTCGTACCGCTGGCACGTGAGCGCATGGTCGTCCTGTGCTCCCCCGGCCACCGGTTCGCGGAGGAGGGGGCACGGGTGGCGTGGGACGACCTGCGCGGCGAGTCGTTCATCGACTTCCACCCGGACTGGGGGCCCCGCCGCGCGGCGGACGAGGCGTTCACCGCGGCGGGGGTCCGGCGCACGGTGGCCCTCGAGGTCAGCGACGTGCACAGCCTGCTGGAACTGGTGCACGAGGGCCTCGGGATCGCGGTGGTACCGCACCACTTCTCCCGCAAGCAGGAAGCGGGCGGCCTGGTCGCGGTCGACGTCGCCGGGGCACACCGGCCGGTCTACGAGAGTGTCGTCGTGCTCCCGCCGTCCCGGGCGATGAGTCCCGGGGCGAAGGCTCTGATGACCCTGGTCCGGGAGGCCCCGCTGCGCTGAACCGGGCCGCCGACGTCTCAGCCGCTCAGCGCCTCGGCGAACGCGCCCGCCTCCTGGTCGACCCCGCTGCAGGTGTCCGAGGCGGTCTCCGTGTCCTCGTCCGAGGCGCACTTCTGGTCGCGGAAGGCCGCCCACAGGGAGAGGGCGCCGACTCCCTGTCGGGTGGCGAAGGAGCGCAGGGACGCCGCGTCGTCGAGGGTGAAGGTCTCGCCCTCGACGTCGTTGACCCCGATCATCACGGTGATGTGCAGCGCCTTCCACGCCGCCTCCTGCGACAGTCCGAGGATGTCCACGAGCTGGTCGTGGGCGGCGCGCGCGGCACTCTCGGCGTAGTCGCCCATGTCCCCGTCGTGGGAGGTGCTGTAGTTCATCGCCATGATGTTCACCGCGGAGACCTCGACCCCCTGGTCCAACGCGTCCTCCAGGACTGCGGTGCCGGTGTCCTCCAGCCCGTCGGGCATGACGGGCAGGGTGTAGGTGACGTCGAGGTCGCGCTCGTCCTGGAGCAGGGCGAGGGCCTCGTTGCGGCGGGTGACGGAGGCGGTGTCGGTGAGCGCGTCGCCCTCGATGTCGAAGTCCGCCTTCGTGGCGCCGACGGCGTCCAGCACCTGCGCGTAGGCGTCGGCCAGTTCCCGGGCGCTGTCGCAGGTCAGTGCCGCCTCGGTGCCCGCGGCGCCGCCGAAGGAGACCCGGATGTCCGCCCCGGTCCCGGTGAGCGCCTCGACGCGGGCCGCGACCGCCTCACTGGTGATCGCCGTGGTGCCGCCCCAGAGAGGGGTGCAGCCGTCGGCCTCGGAGGTGACGAAGGCCAGGTTGTACGTGTCGGGGGCACCCGCGCCGTCGGTGTCGGCGGCGGTCGTGGCGCTCACGTACGGCGTGTAGTCGGTGCGGGTGGCCGCCGGCGGTGGCGGCTGGGACCCTTTCGCCTGATCGGCGACACCGCCCGTCGAGCAGGCCGAGCAGGCGAGGCCGAGCGCGATCAGCCCGGCGAGGGCCGAGGAAACCCGTGTGCGCCTTTGCATGACGTATGTGCACCTGCTCCCGGAAGGTGTCCCGGAACGGCAGCCGGTGCTGCCGGGACACCTCGAACCTCTCACACCACGGGTCTCGGCGAGGACACAGCGAACTCATGGGAAAGGGCCTCGGCCGGTCATCCGAATCCCTCAACTCCCCTGCGGACAAGGGTTCGAGGGGTACGGGGTGGCTTCACCGCGTCCGCCGCACTCTCAGCCGGCCGACAGGTTCGGGCCCTTTTCACAGCGGACGGCCAGAAAAGCTCCAGAGTTCGCACAACAAGCTTCGCCACCATGCGCACATGCAATCCGACCCCGTCATCGAGAAAGACCCGGCGCCGCGCGGCCGACGCCGGGCACACGCCGGCCCGGCCCGCACGGCCGAGCGTCGCCGCACGGCCGGACAGCCCCAGGAGGGGCCCGTCTTCGTGGACAGCTCCGGGCGCCGGGCCAAGCTGCTGCGCCGCGCCGGCGTGCTGCTGGGCACCGTGTGTGTCGGCTACGCCGCCGTGCTGGGGCTCGCCTTCATGGGCGGCATCTCCCTGACCCCCTCCCAGTTGCTCCCGTTCGACGGCGGACCGGCCGCGGAAGCCGGACCGGGCGGCAGGATGCAGCCCGGATACGGCATGCCGCCGGGCGGCAGCGCACCCCCGAGCGGCGCACCCGCACCGCCGGCCTCCGACGGGGCGACCCCGTCCGGCCGGGCGACGGCCTCGGCTTCGGCATCGGCCTCGGCTTCGGCATCGGCATCGGCTTCGGCTTCGGCTTCGGCTTCGGCTTCGGGCGGGGCGAACTGATGGCCGCTTCGCGCCGCCGCCACGCCACTCCGGGCAGGATCGGCCGCGTCGGGCGCCCGGCCGTTCCCCGGCCCCGCGTGATCATGGCCCTGGTGCTGCTGCTGGGGCTCGTCTGCACGATGCTGCTGGACGGATACCTCCGCGCGGAGGTCGGCAACGACCAGCGGGTGCGCTCGAACGCCTCGGCGGACACGGTGCCCGACGAGGTGCTTGAGGGCGGGCCCATCCTGAGCTTCCCCGGCGGCACCGCCCGCAGCCAGTCCGTACCGGACAAGACGATCGTGCTGACCTTCGACGACGGCCCCGATCCCGAATGGAGCGGGAAGGTGCTGGACATCCTGGACGAGAACGACGTGCCGGGCACCTTCTTCCTCGTCGGCTCCATGATCTCGCGCTACCCGGACGTCGTCCGCCGGATGGTCGACGAGGGCAACGAGGTGGGGGTCCACACCTTCACCCATGTCGACCTCTCGTACCAGAGCGAGGCCCGCGTCAAGCGGGAGATCGCCCAGACACAGCTCGCGCTGGCGGGCGCGACGGGCATCACTACGACTCTGTTCCGCGCCCCGTACTCCTCGAAGACCGATGCGATCGACGACTACAGCTGGCCCGTCTACCAGCGCCTCGGCGCGATGGGCTACACCAGCGTGTTCATCGACACCGACAGCGAGGACTGGCAGCTGCCGGGCGTTTCCAAGATCGTCAAGTGGGCGACTCCGGAGGAGGGCGAGGGCGCCTCGGTCCTGTTCCACGACGCGGGCGGCGACCGCTCCGAAACACTGGCCGCGCTGCCGAAGTACATCAAGAAGATGAAGGCGAAGGGGTACACCTTCACCACCGTCAGCGGGGCGCAGCAGCAGGACGCGGCAACCGCCGGCGAGACCGGTGGGGACGCGAACGGCGCCGCACAGCCGGGCGGCCCCGCCCAGGCGGGCTCGGCGCAGGGCAACGCCGAGCAGTCCGCCCACCGCACGGCGGACACCGCCAGCATCTGGGAGGGCCGCGCCCTGCTCGCCGCCGTCGCCGTGGCGGAGTGGAGCGTGCCGGGACTGGCCGCCGTGCTCGCCGTCGTCGGCTTCGCGGTCCTGGGCCGCTTCGGCATGATGCTCCTGCTCGCCCGGCGCCACCACCGGCAGCGGAACAGGCGCAGATTCACCTGGGGTCCCGAGGTGACCGGGCCGGTCAGTGTGATCGTCCCCGCGTACAACGAGAAGGAGTGCATCGCCAATACCCTCAACTCCCTCGCCGCGAGCACCCATCCCATCGAGATCGTGGTCGTCGACGACGGCTCGACGGACGGCACGGCGGAGATCGCCGAAGCGCTCGGCCTGCCCAATGTGCGGGTGGTCCGGCAGGAGAACGCCGGCAAGCCCGCGGCGCTCAACAACGGCGTGCGGCACGCACGGTACGACATCGTCGTGATGATGGACGGGGACACCGTCTTCGAGCCGGACGCCGTGCACCAGCTCGTCCAGCCGTTCGCCGACCCCGGGATCGGTGCCGTCGCGGGCAACGCGAAGGTCGGCAACCGGTCCACGATGATCGGCGCCTGGCAGCACATCGAGTACGTGATCGGGTTCAACCTGGACCGCCGGATGTACGACCTGCTGCGCTGCATGCCGACCATTCCGGGCGCCATCGGGGCCTTCCGCCGCCAAGCGGTCCAGGAGGCCGGCGGGATGAGCGAGGACACCCTCGCCGAGGACACCGACATCACCATCGCGCTCCACCGTGCGGGCTGGCGCGTCGTCTACGCCGAGCACGCACGCGCCTGGACCGAGGCACCGGCCTCCCTGGGGCAGTTGTGGCGTCAGCGCTACCGCTGGAGCTACGGCAC
This sequence comes from Streptomyces sp. Alt3, assembly GCF_030719215.1. Taxonomy (NCBI): domain Bacteria; kingdom Bacillati; phylum Actinomycetota; class Actinomycetes; order Kitasatosporales; family Streptomycetaceae; genus Streptomyces; species Streptomyces glycanivorans. Next base: position 1,063,306 of record NZ_CP120983.1, read on the forward strand.
CATGCAGGCGTTGTGGAAGCACCGCCGGTCCGTCACCGACCGCGGGCCCTCCGGACGCTTCGGGCGGGTCGGCATGCCGCTCGTCGTCCTCTTCCAGATCGTCACGCCCGTCTTCGCGCCGCTCATCGACGTCTTCACCGTCTACGCGATGATCTTCGTGGACTTCCGTGCCTCGCTGCTCGCCTGGCTGGCCGTCCTGGCGGTTCAGCTGTTCTGCGCGGCGTACGCCTTCCGCCTCGACCGGGAGAAGTACCGCTATCTGCTGATGCTGCCCCTCCAGCAGCTCGCCTACCGGCAGTTGATGTACCTCGTGCTGATCCACTCCTGCGTGACGGCGGCGACCGGCGGCAGGCTGCGCTGGCAGAAGCTGAAACGCACCGGCGAGGTGGGCACTCCCCGGGCCGGGGCGTCGTAGTGGCGGGGACGCACCGCAGGACGGCGGCCTCGCCCTCCCCCGCGACGGCGACGGCCACGGGCCGCGACCGGTCCTTCGACGTGCTGCGGGCCGTGGCGCTCGTCCGGGTGGTGACCTACCACACCTTCGAGTGGCCGTGGCTGGGATACGTCTTCCCTTCCATGGGCGTGATGTTCGCGCTCGCCGGATCGCTCATGGCCCGCTCGCTGGAGCGGCCGGCTCCCGCCGTGCTCCGCAGCAGACTCCGGAGGCTGCTGATCCCGGTGTGGCTGTTCGGTCTCGTGCTCGGGGTGGCGATGCTGCTGCACGGCTGGACACCGGGGCCGGACGTCCTGCTCTGGGTCCTGCCGGTCGGCGACCCGCCCGGCAACGCGTGGGGGGAACAGGCCTGGGCGGTGCTCTGGTATCTGCGCGCATACCTGTGGTTCGTACTGCTCTCCCCTGTCCTGCTGCGTCTCTTCAGGCTGGCGCCGCTCCCCGTGCTCGCCCTGTCGCTGGTGCCCTTCGTGGTGCTGGAGACGGTGTCGGGCGTCCCGGACGGGCGACTGGGCGGCGCGCTCAGCGACGCGTCGGTGTTCCTCTTCTGCTGGCTGCTGGGCTTCGCGCACCGCGACGGTGTGCTCGACCGGCTGCGCGTCCCCGGCGCCCTGGCCGTCGCGGCGCCACTGATGGCCGCGGGGGCCTGGTGGGCCGCCGGGCATCCGGCGGACGGTTCGTTCGACCTGGACGACATCCCGCTCGCCCAGGCGCTGTGGTCGGCGGGCTTCGTCCTGCTCCTGTTGCGTTTCCGGCCCCGCTTCGACGGGCTCGCGCGTCGTCCGGTGGCCGACCGGATCGTCACGGTGTTCAACGCCCGCGCGGTGACGGTCTATCTCTGGCACGAGGTGGCGCTGATGGCCACGGTGCCGCTGATCGATCTGATGTGGGAGGTGCCCGCACTGGAGCAGCACCTGCCGCTGGACAGCCTGTGGGTGCAGTTCGGCATCGCGTGGGTGCTGATCGCGGTCGCGGTGGTGTCCTTCGGCTGGGTCGAGGACGTCGCGGCGAAACGAAGGCCCCGTCTGCTGCCGTGAGATGCCGGAGGGGGTGTGCGGCCGCGGCCGCACACCCCCTCCCGCACGCCGGGCCCTCAGTCCTCGTGTCCCAGCTGGAGGTCGCGTTCGGTCCGCCCGCCCCCGGGGAGCTGGAGCACGGTGGCGACCGGCGGATAGCCGGCGGCGATCACGGTGTACTCACCGGTCGACAGGTCCACGAACCGGAACGCCCCGTCGGAGCCGGTGGTGAGGGTGTCGACCACGTTGCCCGCCGCGTCGAGCAGCGTGACCCTGGCGTCCTCGACGGCGCGTCCGCCGGGGGCGCGTACGATCCCGCGCAGCACGGCGCCGCCGGCCAGCTCGATGTCCTGCCTGGTCTCCCGGGCGGCCTGCACACTGACCGGGAGGGCCGCGGGGCGGAAGGCCGGGGCGCTGGCGGCCAGGGTGTACTCACCGGCCACCAGCTCGCTGATGACGTAGGCGCCTTCGCGCCCGGTACGGGTGGTCGCGACGACTTCGCCCCGTACGTCGGTGAGCGTGACGGCCGCGTCGCGGACGGGCGCGCCGTCGGGGGTGAGGACCGCTCCGGCGAGCCGCCCTGCCCCGCCCAGGACCACGTCCAGCTCCACCGGCCGCTCGCCGACCGTGACGCTGACGGCCTGCGGCTGGTGCCCGCCCGCGGCGGCGATCAGCACGTACGAACCGGCGCCGGGCGCGCTCAGCGCGTAACGCCCGTCGGCGCCGCTCGCCCCGCGCCCGACCTGCCGTCCCTGGCCGTCGATGAGCGTGAGCGCGGCCCGGCCGACCTCCGTGCCGTCGGGATGCTGGACGGATCCGCGCACCGGGGTCCCTGAGAGGGGGCCGGGCTGCGGCGGACCGGGGTCGGTGCGGGCCAGGGGGATCGTGGACTGCTCCGCGGCCGGGTCGGGAGCCGTCTGCGGGGTGTGGTGGGACACCAGCGATTTCTCCTTGAGGAAGAAGGCGAGGAAGAGGCCGAGCAGAAGCACCGGCACCAGGTAGAGGAAGATCCGCGGCATCGCGTCGGCGTACGCCTGGATGTAGGCGTCGCGCAGGGCGGGCTCCATGGTGTGGACCAGCTGCGGGGTGATCGACTCCGGGTCGGGCAGATCAGCACCTGTGGGGAGCCGTACCGCGAGCGCGTCCGCGAGCCGCCCGGCGAACAGGGTGCCGAAGATGGCGGCGCCGACGCTGCCGCCGATCTGCCGGAAGTAGTTGTGGGCGCTGGTGGCGGTGCCGAGGTCGGACGGGCGCACGGAGTTCTGCACAGCCAGGACCAGGATCGACATGACGAGGCCGATACCGATGCCGAGGACCGCCTGCCAGAGGCCGTACTCCAGCGCCGAGGTCCCCGTGTCGAGGAGAGAGAGCAGCCACATCCCGACTGCGGACACCGCTCCGCCCACGAGCGGATAGACGCGGTAGCGGCCGGTGCGCGAGACCAGTTGTCCGGAGACGACGGAGGCGATGACGATGCCGCCCATCATGGGCAGCATCAGCAGCCCCGATTCGGTGGCGGACACACCCTCGACCATCTGGAGGTAGGTCGGCAGGTAACTGGCGGCTCCGAACAGCGCGACCCCCACGACCGCGCCCACCAGGGAGGTGACGTTGAAGACCGAGTCGCGGAACAGCCGCAGCGGGATGACGGGTTCGGCGGCGCGGTGCTCGACGAGGAGGAACAGCAGGGTCGTTCCGGCAGCTCCGGCGGCGAGTCCCAAAATGGTCCGCGAGCCCCAGGCGTACTCCGTGCCGCCCCAGCTGGTGAGCAGCACCAGGCACGTCGACGCGGCTGCCAGCAGCAGGGCCCCCAGCACGTCGAGGCGGGGGCGGACCGCGGGCTTGGGCAGTTTCAGCACGACCGCGATGACGGCGAGGGTCACGACACCGAACGGCACGTTGATGTAGAAGCACCAGCGCCAGGAGGCGTGGTCGGTGAAGAATCCGCCGAGGAGCGGCCCGGCGACGGAGGCGAGGCCGAAGACCGCCCCGATGAGGCCCATGTAGCGGCCTCGCTCCCTGGCCGGGACGATGTCGGCGATGATCGCCTGGACGCCGATCATCAGCCCGCCGCCGCCGATGCCCTGGACGGCCCGGAAGGCGATGAGCTCGTCCATGGAGCGCGACCAGCCCGCGAGGGCGGAGCCGATGACGAAGACGACGATCGCGAACTGGAAGACGCTCTTGCGGCCGAAGAGGTCGCCGAGCTTTCCGTAGATCGGCAGGCCGATCGTGGAGGCCAGCAGATAGGCGGTGACCGCCCAGGACATCCGGTCCAGGCCGTGCAGCTCACCGACGATCTTCGGCAGGGCGGTGGCGACGATCATCTGGTCGAGCGCCGCGAGCAGCAGGGTGAGCATCAGCCCGAGGAAGACCAGCCGGACCCTGCGGGGGCTGATCCCGTCAGGCGGTGCGGGCGGCCCGGCGGCGGACGGGGGTGCGGGCGGCTCGGCCTCCACCACGGTGCCGGGCGTCCCCCGGCCGTACTCCGTGCCTCCCGGCTCGTCCTTCACCAGAGTGATCCCACCCACCACGTGACGCTCCCCTCGTCGCACCTGCGCCGCCCATTTCTCGCATCAGGCGGCAAGGCGGGGCAAACGCGACCGGGCGCGCGCACGGCGCGCCCGGAGGGCTTATGCGCCGGTGGGAGGCTCTGCGGCACGCAACCGGCCGCCCCGGAAAACCACTCGTTCCGGTGAGGCCGGCCGCGACGCCAACAGCAGGGGGAGCAGGGTTACTTCTCGACCTCGGCGGCGAGGTTCCGGAGCAGTTCGTCGTAGATCCGGCCGAGGCCCTTGGGCGCGAAGGTCTTCTCGAAGAAGCCTCCGATGCCACCGGCGCCGTTCCACACGGTGGAGACGACGGCCTTGGACTTCCCCTCGCCGGCCGGGGTGACGGTCCAGGTGGTGACCATCGAGGAGTTGCGGTCCTTCTCGATCAGCTGCCCGTCGGTGGGCTCGGTGACCTCGAGCAGGCAGTCACGGACCCGCTTGCTGGTGGCCTGGAGCTTCCAGTGGACGAGGGTTCCCTCACCGTCTCCGCCCTCGCGGACCTCGTACTCGCTGAAGTGCCCGGTCAGCACCTTGCCCCGGACCTCCTTGTAGTCGGCCAGCGCATCGAACACCGTCTCTGCGTCCGCCGCGATGATTCGCTCTGTCGTGGCCTCGACCTGCGCCATGCCTGCTCCTCCAGCACTCGTTGTTCGGGGTCGTGCTGAGCCAACCACCTCGGGTGGGGCCCCTCAAAATCGGGTCCCCCACTCCACCGCACACGATCAAGGGAACACATGTTCTATTCTCTGCGGAGTGCTACCGAGGAGGCGTTCATGCGCTGGGACAATCTTGCAGAGAACACCACAAAAGAAGGCAGTGGTGCGCTCTTCGCCGCGGACGCGGTGACGACGCGTACCTTCGACACCCCCGAATTCAGGGGGATCACCTTCCACGAGATCCGGGCCCGCTCGATCGTGAACCGGGTGCCCGGGGCCTCCCGCATGCCGTTCGAGTGGACCGTGAACCCGTACCGGGGCTGCACCCACGCCTGCGTGTACTGCTTCGCCCGCAGGACCCACAGCTATCTGGACCTGGACACGGGGCTCGGTTTCGACTCCCAGATCGTCGTCAAGGTCAACGCCGCCGAACTGCTGAGCCGCCACCTGGCCTCCCGCACCTGGCAGGGCCAGCACATCGCGATGGGCACCAACGTCGACTGCTACCAGCGGGCGGAGGGCCGCTACCGGCTGATGCCCGGCATCCTCGCGGCCCTGCGCGACCACGCGAACCCGTTCTCCGTCCTGACCAAGGGCACGCTGATCCTGCGCGACCTCGACCTGCTGCGGCAGGCCGCCGAGGTCACCGAGGTCGGTGTCTCCGTCTCCGTCGGGTTCACCGACCAGGAGCTGTGGCGCACGGTCGAACCGGGCACCCCCTCCCCCGAACGCCGGCTGGACGTCGTCCGCGCCCTGACGGACAGCGGAATCGGCTGCGGGGTGCTGATGGCGCCCGTCATCCCCTTCCTCGGCGACCACCCCGATCAGCTGCGCGACACGGTCCGCGCGGTCGCCGCCGCCGGGGCGACCTCCGTCACCCCGCTCGTCCTGCATCTGCGGCCGGGCGCCCGCGAGTGGTTCATGCAGTGGCTCGGCCGCTGCCATCCGCACCTGGTGGAGCGGTACGAGCAGATGTACGCGGACGGGGCGTACGCACCGACCTGGTACCAGCGCGACATCACCCGCCGGGTCCACGAACTGGCGGCGGAATTCGGCATCGGCCCCGCCGACCGCGGTGGCGCCCGCAGCATCACCCGCGAGACCCCGGCGCCGGCCCTGGACGGCCCCGCGACCGGACCCACCCAGCTGTCACTGCTCTGACCGCACGGGACCTCCTCACCGAACGGGTCAACTCTCGGCGACATGTGTCCTTCCTCCGGCGGATCCGGGAAGCATGCGGCCGGGGCTGTGCCACCCACAGCCGCAATCTCCGGCCCCGGGAGGCCCTATGACGAAACGTGCAGGAATTCTGGTCGCCGTCGGTGCCACGGTCGCGGGTCTGGTGACCGCCGCGCCGTCCACCGCGTCCGCACCGTCCACCACGTCGGCCGAGGCGGGTACGGCGGCGCCGGGCGGCGCCGCGCCGCTGAAATGGACCGGCTGCGGGACGAAGTCGTATCCGACACTGCAGTGCTCGACCGTGCGTGCACCGCTCGACCATGACAACCCGTCAGGCAGGCCGGTCACCCTCGCCCTCTCCCGTATCCCGCACACGGCGAAGACCTTTCAGGGCCCGCTGCTGGTCAACCCAGGCGGCCCCGGCGGCAGCGGGCTCTCCATGGCGGGCTTCGTGGCGTCCGCGCTGCCCGCGAAGCTGGCGGCGCAGTACGACGTGATCGGGTTCGACCCGCGCGGGGTCGGGAAGAGCACCCCCGCGTTGAACTGCTTGCCGAAGTACTTCGACCCCGTGCGCCCCGGCTCCGTACCGGACTCCTACGAGGCAGAGAGGACGGCGCGCAACCGCGCGGCGTCCTTCGCCGCCGCGTGCGGCGAGAAGCACGGCGACCTGCTGCCGTACATGGACACCGTCAGCGCCGCGAAGGACCTCGACGTCATCCGCCGGGCCCTCGGCGCCCGGCAGGTCAACTACTTCGGCTACTCCTACGGCACCTATCTGGGCGCGGTCTACGCCAAGCTGTTCCCCGAGCGGGTCCGCCGCCTGGTGCTGGACTCGGTGGTCGACCCGGACGGCGTCTGGTACGAGGACAACCTCGCCCAGGACCACGCGTTCGACGCCCGCCACAAGGCCTTCACCGCATGGGTGGCGAGGAACGACGCGACCTACGGGCTCGGCAAGGACCCCGCCAGGGTCGAGGCCGCCTGGTACGGGATGCGCGACGCGGTGAGGAAGCACCCCGCGGCCGGCAAGGTCGGGCCGGGCGAGCTCGAGGACACCTTCATGCCGGGCGGCTACTACGACGGTTACTGGCCGCGCCTCGCCGAGGCGTTCGCGGCGTACGTGAACGACAAGGACCAGGACGCGCTCGCCACGGCGTACGAGGACTTCGCCGCCGTCGACAAGGCCGGCGAGAACGGGTACTCCGTCTACACGGCCGTGCAGTGCCGGGACGCGGGCTGGCCCCGGACCTGGAGCACCTGGCGCAACGACACCTGGCAGGCGCACCGCAAGTCACCCTTCATGACCTGGAACAACACCTGGTACAACGCCCCGTGCGCCACCTGGCCGGTGGAGCCGCTGGAGCCCGTACGGGTCAGCAACGACGAGATCCCGCCCGCGCTGATCTTCCAGGCCACCGACGACGCGGCCACCCCGTACGAGGGCGGCGTCACCATGAGCCGCAGGCTCAAGGGCTCCGGCTTCGTCGTCGAGCAGGGCGGCGGCAACCACGGCATCACGCTGAGCGGCAACGGGTGCCTGGACAAGCACCTGGTGGCCTACCTCACCGAAGGCACCCTCCCGTCAGGCGGCGGCAGCGGCGCGGACGCGGTCTGCGCCGCCCAGCCGGAACCGAAGGCCGCCCCGGCGGCGAAGGCGGGCACGAACACGAAGGGAAGCGTGCTGCACGGCCTGCTCGGCTTCCGCGGCTGATCCGCGGGTGGCCGCGGGCGGGGCCGCGGCTGGTCCGCAGCCGATCCGCAGCCGATCCGCAGCCGAGAAATACCGGGCCCCGCGCCGGGGGCGTACGCCAGGATGGTCCGGGTGATCACACGGACCATTCCCGGGTATGCCCCCGGCGTGCGCATACGCGACATGACTCTCGCCGACTGCGCCGCCGTGGCGAAGATCCGGGTGCACGGCTGGCAGTGCGCGTACGCGGGTCTGATCCCGCAGGCCTACCTGGACGCGATGGACGTCGGCCGGGACGCCGAGCGCCGGCGCGCGTACCTGACGGCGGACGGCGGTCCGGTGAACCTGGTGGCCGAGGCCCCGGACTCCGCGGTGACGGGTTGGGCCTGTTACGGCCCGCGCCGGGACGAGGACGCCCGGCCCGGGAGCGCGGAGCTGTACGCGATCTATGTGGACCCCGACCGCATCGCCACCGGGATCGGTGGCGCGCTCCTGGCCGAGGTGACCACCCGGGCACGGGCGGACGGATTCGGCGGGATGGCGCTCTGGGTCCTGAAGGAGAACGCGCGGGCCCGGCGCTTCTACGAGCGGGCGGGATTCCGGCCGGACGGAGCGGAGGAGACCTTCGAGGCGGGTGGCACCCTGGTGCCGGAGGTCCGGTACGTCCGCCCCCTCAGCCCGCCGACGCCTTCACCTGGCATCCACCCGTGACGCACCATTGGCAACCCGTCGCCCACAGCGAACCATTCGGAGCGGGGATCCGGCGTACGAAGGTCAGCCCCGAGGTCCGCGACCAGACGTGACCGCCCCCCTCGGCCCCCTCACCGTCCTGGTGGTTCGCTCAACAGTTGTCCTCGTTCCGGGTGTTCGACGTCGCCGTACCCGCCGCACGCCTCCCTTCCCGCCTCCGCCGCAGCCGCTTCTTCGATCTCTCACCCGACGCCGACAACCTCACGGAGTTCCTCCACTACCTCAGTTCCGCCGAGGAGACCTGGCAGGACCTGGTGGCCGGTGCCCGGACCGTACTGCCCCGTGGCGGGGGCGATGAGGTGTCACGCCACGTGCCTGCGCACCCGGCAAGACCATCCGGGCCGAGCTGTGAAGGAGCCGCCGGGAGCTCGATCGGGCGGCCGCGCGACCGCCGGCTCGCCCTGCCCGTGTCTCCGTGCCCGTTTCCGAGGCCGACCGCTTCCTGCGCAGGGCGGTCGCGCGTTCGCGGATCACGTAGATTGGCGGCGTTCAGGGGGAGTTGGGTCCGTCGGCCGCAGGGCAGGCAAGAGACCAGTGATCATCAGCGTTTCCGTGCGGGTTGATCACATGAGGGTTTGCCGTTCCTGTCGGGCGTCAGCCGTACGCGGCTGTGGGCGAACAAGGGGGAGACGATGATTGACTACCGCAAGGCACCAGCCGTTCCGGTGTGGACACTCGCGACGGGTGACGTCCGGGTGCCCGCAGTGGCCGGGGACGGGCCGATGACGGCTGAGCGCCTGGGCGAACTTCGCAGTGTGCTTGCCGCCCTGGCCGACGAGCCGATCGCCACGCTTGAGGTGCATCCGCTGCCCACCGACCTCGACCGCAGCCGAGGCATCCCGCTCGATGCCGTGAGCCCCCTGGCACAGCACCTGACGCAGCTCGTCACGCAGACAGCGCGGAACTCCTCCGCTGCGGCCACGGCCACCGCCGCCGGCGAGAACCTGTACACCATGGTGGTTCCGGCGAAGGTCGCCGCCCAGCTCGGTCAGGGCACCCTTCGCCCGATGATGTCGAAGGCGGTGGCCGGTGGCATCCGCGGCCCGCTCGTGGACCCCATGGGCCGCATCGCCTCCGGCGTGACGTTCGTGCCGGTCGGGAAGGCGGCAGCGGCGGGCGCAGCCGGTGGGGCCGGTGCGACGGCCGGTGTCGCGGCCGCCGGCAGCGCGGCGCTCACCGTGGCCGCGCCGCTCGTTCTCATGGCCGTGGCGGTGGGGGTGAGCGCGCATGCGGACCGCCAGCGCCAGCAGGCCATAGAACACATCACAGAGCTGCTGGAGCAACTGCACGAAGAGAAGCTCGATGACGAGCACAGCGAACTCGACGGCTGCCGCGATGCCATCGACAAAGCCACCGCCATCCTGCTCGACCAGGGCAAGCTCGGTATTTCGCTGGGACTGGACTCGGCGGTGCATGCCATCAACACGGCGCTCGGCAGAGCTGATCGCCGTCTTGCCCGGTGGCGGAGCGCACTCGACAAGCTGCCCGACGGTGAGGCCGTCGAGATCGCCGCGCTGACCAAGTCGTTCCCCGGCGTCGACGACCAGGGAGGCACCTTCCGCGCCCACCTCGAACTCGCCGCCCTCGCCCTCGCGCTGAAGCGACGGGTCATCGTCCTGCAAGCCGTCGAGCATGCCCAGAGCGACCCTGGCAATCTGTTCGAGAGCTTCACCCGCGCACTCAGGCGCGACCAACAGCGTCTCGACGAGATGGAGTCGGGCATCGCCGGTGTCCTGGTCCGTCTGTCGGCGCTGGAGCTGGCCCGCCCGAACGGTTTGCGGCCCGTCTTCACGCCCGGTGAAGTCGATCGACTGATGCGCGCGACACACCGGATTCACCAGCTCGGTGATGGCATCACGGTCAACAGCCGCGCGACGGACGTGGCGATCGAGATCGCCCGCGACAAGGACGGCTCGGTGATCGTGTTCCCCGCGCTGCCCGTGGGGGCCTAGCTTGCCTTTGACATCAGGGCCCCGGGGTCCGGGGCGTCAAGATCGTGCCGGTGGATGGGCCAGGTCGTGCTGATCGCGTCTGTCAGGTACCCGGAACGGTGTTCGGGTTGCGGCTCGGAGCTGGAGTGCGTCGGCGTTCAGGCGTTGGTTGGAGAAAGTCTTGAATGGGACATCAGCTACCACTGCTCCGGCTGCGGCGACGCTTTGTACGAGTGCGGGCCAGGAGGAAGCTCCGTGCCGGACGACCTGCGCCGGCGTCTTCTGGCCGAGCACGGCGAGGCGCGGCTCGTACTCAGTGATCCTCGCGCCAGTTCGGTCCCTGTGATGAAGGTTCTTCGCGCCGAACTCGGCGGAGATCCGGCCCGGACGAAGAGGACACTCCAGCAGATCCGGGCTGGGCTGTTCGCAGGGACGATGCCCGAGACGACTCTTCTCGCCCACCGGCTGCGTGCCGCTGGTGTCGAGGCCGAGGTCGAGTGTCCGAAGCAGCCTGACGAGGCCCCAGCCGGTCAGCTCGCGGCTGACCTCGGGGTCCGAACGGCTCGTCGTACTTGACGGCTCGGACTGGTGACTGGCGGACGCGCAGTCGGCCTTCGTCCGAGCATGTGATCAGGCATCTCACCACGCCCGCTGCGACGACGGCTGACGTCCGACGTAGGGTCGCCCACATGTGGGCGGAAGTGGATCTGATCGACTGGGCAGCGCTGAGGCACAACTACGGGTCCGCAGAGGACGTGCCCGGACTGTTGCGCCGGTGCGCGGGGCCGGATCCGGAAGATGCGGAGCGCGCTGCGGACGACCTCCTCAATCACCTCTTCCACCAGGGTGGCTGGATATGCTCCGCCGCCCCTGCCGCGCTTCCGTTTCTGCTGCGCCTGGCCGCGAAGCCGGACGTGCCGAGCCGTCTCACGCTGCTGGAACTCGTATCGAGGCTGGCGTCCGAGTCCGTGCAGGTCGCCGAGAAGTGGGTGGATCCCGGCTGGCCATCGGCATGGGAGCGCACCTTGCCGGAGGTGCTCGTCCTGCTCGACGTGCCCGAGCCGGAGATACGGCGAGCCGCAGCCGATGTGATCGGCTCCTGCCGGAGCCCCGGTGAGCTCACTCTGCCTGCGTTGCTACGGCGCTGGCAGGCGGAGGACGATCCGGCGACGCGTCTTGACCTGGTCCTCGCACTCGGCCATGCGGTGCTCCAGGAACCGGCCGGCGAACATGGCCCCGGGGTCCGCACCTTGCTCCGCGGGCTGCTCGATGCCCCGGAGGCGCAGATACGCCTGGCAGCGGTGCACGCGATCGCCCCGGCCGACCCGGCCCTTCCGGTGCAACAGCTGGGCCTGCTGCTGGACGCGGTACGGGATCCGAGCGTCGAATTGTGGCAGCACACCAGCGCGGTGGAGACCGGTGTACGGGGTGTCCACCACTGGACGGCTGCGCTGCTCACCGGCCCGTCTCCCTCTTTCACACTCGGCCTGCTGGATGACCACCCCGATGTCGAACAGCGGATCGGAGGCCTGGCCCGTGCCGGCGGGCTGCTGGCCCAGTGGCGCTCACCTGCCAGCGCGCTCCTTCCACGCCTCGTGGCACGGTTGGACGACCCCGCAGCCGAGGTCCGTTTCCGGGCGGTCGAGCTGCTGGCCTGTCTGGGTCCGGCGGCCGCGGCTCACGCGGATGAGGTCGCCGCGCTGATCGGCGACACCGGTGCCCGGACCACACGCAAAGGGGAGACCGTCGCCGAGGCGGCCCTATGGGCGCTGGCCCGGATGAACGACCCCCGCTGCGTGCCGGGCCTGATCGACGCGGCGGCTCACCCACGATCCGGTTTCGCTTCGAATTCTGCTCACTACCCCTCCGCCGACTGGCATTACGCAGTCCTCCCCGCGCTCCACGAGGTCGTCGGCCACCTTCCCGACCATGCCGGCCTGCTGCTTCCCATGATCTGCGGCCGGCTCGACACCGCTACGGACGGCCACGTACTCAGCTCGTACTGTCAGGTGCTCGCTGACTGGGGCCCCGCTGCCGATGCAGCGGTTCCACAACTGCTCGGCCTGCTGGAGGACGACCGGACCTGGACCGCAGCAGCGGAAGCGCTCGCAGGAATCGGAAGAGCCGGGAACGGGGCGGCGGAACTTCTCCTGGCCCGGTCGTCCGTTCCCGGGGAGCACACGGAACTCGCGGCCTGGGCCTACTGGAAGGTCGGTGGCGAACCCGGCCCCGCCCTGGAAGCACTTGGACGAACGGTCGCGGGGAGGGGCTTCCCACGCCCTGCGCTGCAGATGCTCGCCGACCTGGGCACGCACGCCGCCCAGCACGCGGACCGGCTCCGGACCATGACCTCCGATACCGAACCATGGACCCGTGTCGAAGCAGCACACGCCCTGTGGGCAGCGACCGGTGACACCGAGAGCTCCATACCGGCGCTGATGACTGCCGTACGGGGGGCGGCCGACGGTACATGGCTGCCGGTCATGCTCCCCGCAGCGCGGTACCTGGCCCGAATCGGCCACGCCGCCCGGCCCGCCGCCGAGCTCCTGCGAGGTGTGCCGAACCTTGATCAGCGGCTTCGCAGCAGCGGCGGCTGGCTGGGCTTCGTCCAGGACGAAGCCTTCAGCACTGCTGTCCGCGAGCTGCTCGCCGCGTGCGACTGACGCGTCGGCCACAGCGATCGGGACGGTTGCGATTCTGCCGGTGCCGAATGAGACGGCCCGAGGGCTGCCGCAGCCGTGCACTCCACTCCGCAGTGTGCGCTGAGCACCGCGAGAAGGACGCGCAGGCGGATGCCGGCCCAGCGCTGCGGCTGCCCGCATCGACGGCAGGGGTCTGATGAGCTGAGGGACCTGCCCGAAATTCGCTGAGTCGAGCCACAGTTGCAGGCGGGCTCTGTGGGCACGCATATTGATCGTAGGGCCAGGAACCGATCTACTGCAGCACACGTCTCCCGCACCATGACCTCAAGCGAGCACCAAGAGCACACGTTTTCCACCAGGCTGGTTTCACCGTCCTCGGTGAGTGTGGATCCGTCGAAGGTCAACGACTACAACAGCTTCGCCGAGGCGTACACGGCCGCGAACGAAACCAACCTGGTCAATGCCTACTACGAGCGTCCCGCGATGCTGGCCCTCGCCGGACACGTGGCCGGCCTGCGGATCCTCGACGCCGGCTGTGGCTCGGGGCTCCTGTTCGCCGCGCTGCGCGACCGTGGCGCCATTGTGAGTGGCTTCGACTCCAGTGCCGGGATGCTGGGGCTGGCCCGGCAGCGGCTCGGCGACGGTGGGGACCTGCAGGTGGCGGAGCTGGGCAGCCCGCTTCCCTACCCTGATGACACGTTCGACGATGTAGTGGCGTCGCTGGTGCTGCACTACCTGGAGGACTGGGGGCCGGCGCTGGCCGAGCTGCGACGCGTACTCAGGCCCGGCGGTCGGCTGATCGCGTCTGTCGACCATCCCTTTGCCGTCAACCTCATTCACCGTGAGGCCGGCCGCGAGGCCGAGTGCGACTACTTCGACACCACCAAGTGGACCGTGGAGTGGAGCATGGGCGGCCAGACCACCCTGGTGAGTCGCTGGAACAGGCCGCTGCACGCGATGATCGAGGCTTTCACCGGGGCCGGTTTCCGGATTACGGTCATCAGCGAGCCGGAGCCTGATCCCGCCGCCCGCGAGCTGTTCCCCGAGGCCATCGCGGCCGAGCCGCGCTTCCTGTGCTTCCTGTTCTTCGTACTGCAAGCGGATTAGTACTCCGGTGTGCAGTCTCTCGATGGCCCAGGGCGACGACGGCCAGTACCGCAGCGCCTGACGCAGGCGGCCGCCGCGAGATGATCAGGAGTTGTGTGGGCTTCTGAAGATCGTGCGGTAGCCGCGGGCCATGATCCATAATGCAGGCCCTGCCCGCTGGCGGGCGATGCTCGACCAGGTCATGGCCCGCATCGCAGGCCGGTTCGGGCGAGTTGAGCCGCGAGCCATGGCCCGCCCTTACCTGCTCGGGCTGCTATCGAGCGTCGAGTGGAAGGACTGCTGGCAGCCAGGCCGTTTCCTTCGGAACACCTCAGCGATCTTGTCCGGCCTGGATACGGTGATGGCATGACGACAATCCTGCGGCACCCCCGACCTGGATTCATGTGGGATTGGTGGGCAGTGGACGCTCAGGGCTTCCTCGTACAGTTCAGTGGCGGGCCAGCTCCCGAGCATCTACTGGCGCATGTGGATCGTGTCGACGCCGCGGCTGCGTGGGCCGAGGAGAACTGTCCCGCGTGGTTCAACGATGCTCCCCCGTCGCTTCACGCCTTCAACTGCAACGGCGAGCTGCCGGTCTACACCCGCAACAGCGTCCCGGACTCCCCGTTGCGACTGTCCGACACCCCAGTAGCCATCGCCGACGCCGCGGCGCTGGTTGAACTGAACAAGACAGTGGGAGACACCTGGACCGTTTACCTCGACCAGGGATGGGTTTAGGCACCCGGCTGTAGTCACCTCGCCGACCAGATGAAATGGCGGCGACGCCATTCGGCTGCGGTCCCCTTGCACACCGCCCGCCCCCTCAGCCCGCCGGCAGCCGCCTGAGCGCTTCCGCCGCCGCCGTGCCGAGGCGCGGGTGCGGCAGGGCTGCCTCCAGGACGGGGCGGGCCCTGTCGTCCCCCAGGCTCCCCAGCCCCTCGACGCAGGCCAGCGCGACGCGCCAGTGCGGTTCGCCGGGGGTCAGGAGCCGGTGCAGGGTGCTGACCAGGGCGGGTACCGACTCCGGTGCACGCAGGGCGGTCAGCAGCCGGACCGGGTGCAGGGCGTAGCCCGTCCGCAGGCTGTTGGTGGCGAGCGCGGCCGCCGCCCTGGGCGTGCGGGGGTCACCGAGAAGGCGCAGGGCGTGCGCGGCGGACACGCAGCGTTCGGGATCGCGGTGGTTGAGCAGCAGGACCAGCGCCTCGAAGGCCCGGCGGTCGCCCCGGCAGCCGAGCCGGAACGCCGCGATCTCGCGTGCCCACAGCGGGCGTTCGCGCTCGACGAGCACCAGGGCAAGTTCCTCGGCGTCTTCGGTGGCGAGCAGCCTCCGGAAGTCCTCGGACCCACCTGCCTCGTCGCCGAGCCTGTTCGTCAGCGAGCGGAACTCCTCATCCATGACGGTGAGTTTAACGACGCGCACGCAGGGTGTTCACGGAACTGTGTGCCAGTGCACAGGCGGCCAGGGCTGGCGCGCTCGTTACTCGCCGGTTAGTCTCAAGTGAGCGGGACACACACCCGCCGGCTCCGGTGGCCTGGTGACGCAGCCACCCGGAGTGCATGTCGGTTCGGCAGTTCGTGAGACGTGGCTCGGGACAGAGCCCGTCACCCCTCCCCGAGTGCCACGCGCACCCGGGACCGTGCACCACGACACGCAATTCCCGCACATCGAGCGCCGGTTGATCCAGATACACACGCGCGCCGCCGTGCTCCTCACAGTCGTCACTCACCCTGGAGTCCCGTGATGGACACCCCTCTCACCACCATTGCCGTCGTCGGCCTCGGCACCATGGGCACCGGCATCGCCGAGGTCCTGGCCCGTGCGGGCCGCGAGGTCATCGGAATCGACATCAGCGAGGCCGCGGCCCGGCAGGCCGTCGCCTCCCTGGAGGCCTCCACCGCGCGCGCCGTGCGCCGTGAGCGGATCACGGAGCAGGAGCGGCGGGACGTCCTCGCCCGGTTCCGTACGTTCACCGATCTGCAGGCCGCCGCGGACGCGGAGCTGGTCATCGAGGTCGTGCCGGAGACGTACGAGATCAAGCAGCAGGTCTTCCGGGAGCTCGACGCGGTGGTCTCCCCCACCACGATCCTGGCGACGGGGACGAACGCCCTGTCCGTGACCCGGCTGGCAGCCGAGTCGCAGCACCCGGAGCGCGTCCTCGGCCTGCACTTCTTCAATCCGGCGCCGGCCATGAAGCTCGTCGAGGTGGTCTCGTCGGTGCTGACCGCTCCGCCCGCCGTGGAGAGCGTCACCCGGCTCGCCCGTGAGCTGGGCAAGGAGCCGGTCGCCGTCGGTGACCGTCCGGGCTTCGTCGCGGACGGTCTGCTGTTCGGCTATCTCAACCAGGCCGCGGCGATGTACGAGGCGAGCTACGCCTCCCGTGAGGACATCGACGCCGCCATGAAGCTCGGTTGCGGACTGCCGATGGGCCCCCTGGCACTGCTCGACCTGATCGGCATCGACACGGCCCGCACGGTCCTGGAGGCCATGTACTCCGCGTCCCACGACCGGCTGCACGCCCCGGCTCCGGTGCTCGGGCAGCTCAGCGAGGCCGGTCTGACCGGCCGCAAGACGGGGCGTGGCTTCTACACCTACGACGCGCCCGGCGGCCAGACCGTGGTGCCGGACGCCCTGACCCCGAAGGAGAGCGCGGGCGCGGTCGCCGGGCGGACCGTGTCCTCGGTGGGTGTGGCCGGCTCGGGAACGATGGCTTCGGGCATCGCCGAGGTGTTCGCGAAGGCCGGGTACACAGTGGTGCTCGCCGCACGCAGCCAGGAGAAGGCGGACACGGCCAAGGCTCGGATCGCGAAGTCCCTGGGACGTTCGGTGACCAAGGGCCGGCTGACCGAGGAGGCCCGGGACGGGACGCTCGCCCGGATCACCGCGTCGGGTTCGCTGGACTCCTTCGCCGACGTCGATCTCGCGGTCGAGGCGGTCGCCGAGGACCTGGAGATCAAGCAGCAGCTCTTCACGACCCTCGACAAGGTCTGCAAGCCGGGCGCGGTGCTCGCGACCACCACCTCGTCCCTGCCGGTCGTTGCGGTCGCCCGGGTGACCTCCCGCCCCGAGGACGTCGTGGGGATGCACTTCTTCAACCCGGCGCCCGCGATGAAGCTGGTCGAGGTGGTCCGCACCGTGCTGACCGCCGACGACGTGCACGCCACGGTCCGCGAGGTCTGCGTGAAGGTGCGCAAGCACCCGGTCGACTGCGGTGACCGGGCCGGCTTCATCGTGAACGCGCTGCTGTTCCCGTACCTCAACAACGCGATCAAGATGGTCGAGGAGCACTACGCGTCGCTGGACGACATCGACGCGGCGATGAAGCTGGGCGGCGGCTACCCGATGGGCCCATTCGAGCTCCTGGACGTCGTCGGTCTGGACGTCTCGCTCGCAATCGAGAAGGTCCTGCACAGCGAGTTCCGCGATCCGGGGCTCGCTCCGGCACCGCTCCTCGAACACCTGGTGGCCGCGGGCTGCCTCGGCCGCAAGACGGGGCGCGGCTTCCGCGAATATGCCCGCCGCTGATAGCGGTGCAGGGTGGGGCGGGTTGCTGGGGCCTTCGGGCGACCCGCCCCCACGGGCGCACCAACCTGCACCGATGGGTTACGTTCACTGCATGTCCCAACCCGCCAAGTCCCCCCGTTCCTCCGCCGCGACGGACGCCCCGGAAACCGCCGCCGGTACCCGGGCCGCCGCCCAGCGACTCAAGATGCGCCGTGAACTGGCCGCCGCGGCGATGGAACTGTTCGCCACGAAGGGGTACGAGGCGACGACGGTCGACGAGATCGCGGGGGCGGCCGGGGTCGCCCGGCGCACGTTCTTCCGCCACTTCCGGTCCAAGGAGGAGGCCATCTTCCCGGACCACGACGACACCCTCGTCAGGGCCGAGGCCGTCCTCAACGCCGCCCCCGCGCACGAGCACCCGCTCGACACCGTGTGCCGCGGCATCAAGGAGGTCATGAAGATGTACGCGGCGAAGCCCGCGGTCTCCGTGGCGCGCTACAAGCTGACGCGCGAGGTGCCCACGCTCCGCGAGGCCGAGATCGCCTCGGTGGCCCGCTACGAGCGGCTGTTCACGCGCTACCTGCTGGGCCATTTCGATGAGCGCGACCACCACGTGGGCAATGACGACCCGCTGCTCGCGGAGGTCGCCGCGTCCGCCGTGGTGACCGCGCACAACCATGTGCTGCGGCGCTGGCTGCGCGCGGACGGCCAGGGCGACGTCGAGTCGCAGCTCGACCACGCGTTCGCGATCGTCCGGGACACCTTCGGTACGGGGATCGGGGCGGGGCGGACCCCGGGGGGCGAACCTGCGAAGACCCCGGCCGCGTCGGTGTCCAGGGAGGGTGAGGTGCTGGTCACCGTGGCCCGCACCGACGCTCCGCTCGACGAGATCATGCGCACGATCCAGCAGGCCCTGAAGGAGCACTGAGCGGCGCCTCGGGCAGCTCGTCCTCGAAGGCGGGCCCCTCGACGGCAGGCTCCACGGCAGCCGTCCCGTGCCAGGGTGGCGGCGCGGCGCCCTCGCTCCACGCACCGAGCTCGTCCGGGCCGAGGCAGAGGATCCCGCACTGCTCGGCGTACTCCAGGGCGGGTCCGGTGAAATCTCCTGTGGAGACGACAACGGCTACGTCGGCCTCGTGCACGGCGTAGCAGGTGCCTCCGAAGCGCTGGAGGTCCTGCGAGCCGACCTTGTTGTCGGCCGTGTACCTCTTGCACTGCACGACCAGGCGGCGCCCGTCCGGCGTCGTGGCGACCACGTCCGCGCCGAGGTCACCCGCGCCGCCGACGACCTCGGCGTCCGGGCAGCCGTCGCGCCGGCAGAGTGCGGCCACGGCCTCCTCGAACTCGTACGGATCCATGGCCGCGTAGTCGACCGGCAGCGGGCGCGGCAGCGGATCGGTGGCCTGTACGGCAGCGGCCTCGGCCTGCTCCTCCAGGGCGGCGTCCACGACGTCGTAGGCGGTCTCGACCACCAGCGTCGCGGCTCTCGCGGCCCGCCTGCGGCTTCGCCGCCTGCGCAGGAGCGCGACGGTCCCCGCCACCAGCAGGACCGTGAGGACGACGGCGGCGACCGGATGCCGTTCGGCGCTCCGCAGGGCGGTGCGCAGCGCGAGGCCGCCCCCGGCGAGCAGGATGCCGGCGAGGACGAAGCCGAAGGCCGTCCGCCGGACGTCGAATTCCGGTCTGCGCCCGTTCCGCATTCCCCCGCGCGCCCGTATGCCCATCGCGTACCACCCCAGCCCGTCACGTTCCGTCAAGATCACTTCCGTGTGCCCCCAGGGCGCCGGTTGACGCGGTGTCATCGGAAAACCCGGTGGTCAGCAGCGGTCCCACGTGCTCGGATGCGCGCATGGAAGCTGACGAGATGCTGGCGCTGTTCGACCACGAGATGCGCGAACACGCCCGGCCGGACGGCCCCGGCACCCACGTCGAACGGGTGGGTGACGTGGTGCGGCAGACCGGCGGCGCCGACGACTGGAACGGGGTCCTGTGGACTGCCCCCGACCTCTCCCCCGGCCACGCGGAGTCGGAGATCGCCGCACAGGTGGAGCACTACACCGCCCGTGGCCTCGGCGAGTTCGAGTGGAAGCTGTACGCGCACGACGGCCCGGCCGAGCTGGGCGCGCTCCTCACCGCCGCCGGCTTCGAGGCGGAGCCGACGGAGACGCTGCTGGTGGCGCCGGTGGCGGGCCGGGCCGCGCCGGTGGAGCTCCCCGAGGGCGTCCGACTGCGGAACGTGACCGACGCGGCCGGGGTCGAGCTGATGGTCCGGGCCCATGAGCTGGCCTTCGGCACCGACGGTTCACGGCTGCGCCACCGGACGCTGGCCCGTCTCGACGCCGACCCGGACACGTTCGCCGCGGTGGTCGCCATGGCCGGCGACGAACCGGTGAGTTCGGCCCGGATGGAGATGCACCCCGGGACCGGCTTCGCCGGGCTGTGGGGAGGCGGGACCGCGGCGCCCTGGCGGGGCAGGGGGATCTACCGTGCGCTGCTCGCCCACCGGGCCCGTATCGCCGCCCTGCACGGCTACCGCTTCCTCCAGGTCGACGCGACGGACCTGTCGGCCCCGATCCTGCGGCGGCTCGGCTTCACGGCCCTGGGCGCTACGACGCCGTACGTGTACCGCACCGCGCCGTAGCGCCCGGAAAAGAGGGTGGACCAAGACATTCCGCCCATGATGTTGCTCATGCGTGCCTACGAGATGACAACTGAGAGAAATTGTTGGCACTGGGTGCCTTGCCACCTGTCACGCAGTGCCATACGTTGAAGACGTCCGGGCGGCCGGCGTACAGAGATCTCTCGTACGCCGGCTGTCCCCGCAGACCACGTGTCGGCGCGCCCGGACGCCTGCGTCACAGGCAAACCCTTCTGCTCCACCGAGCAGGCACACAGCATCACCCGCCGAACCGACGGCACACCTCCACACCGCACCGTTCCCCTGACCACAGGGGTCCTCCGAGCGTTTCCCTCGACGCCCGGAGACCCGATCTGCCGGAGGCATCACCGTGAAGGAAATCCTGGACGCGATCCAATCGCAGGACAGCACGGCCGCGGACTTCGCGGGCCTGTCCATCCCCGAGTCGTACCGCGCGGTGACCGTGCACAAGGACGAGGCCGAGATGTTCGCCGGTCTCGCCACCCGCGACAAGGACCCCCGCAAGTCGCTGCACCTGGACGAGGTGCCCGTGCCCGAACTCGGTCCGGGTGAGGCGCTCGTCGCCGTCATGGCCAGCTCGGTGAACTACAACTCCGTCTGGACCTCCATCTTCGAACCGGTCTCGACCTTCGGCTTCCTGGAGCGTTACGGCAAGCTCAGCGAGCTCACCAGGCGCCATGACCTGCCGTACCACGTCATCGGTTCGGACCTGGCGGGTGTCGTCCTGCGCACCGGCGCCGGAGTCAACGCGTGGAACCCGGGCGACGAGGTCGTCGCGCACTGCCTCTCGGTCGAGCTGGAGTCCTCCGACGGCCACAACGACACGATGCTCGATCCCGAGCAGCGCATCTGGGGCTTCGAGACCAACTTCGGCGGCCTCGCCGAGATCGCGCTCGTCAAGTCCAACCAGCTGATGCCGAAGCCCAAGCACCTCAGCTGGGAGGAGGCCGCCTCCCCGGGCCTGGTCAACTCGACCGCGTACCGCCAGCTCGTCTCGCGCAACGGCGCCGGCATGAAGCAGGGCGACAACGTGCTGATCTGGGGCGCGAGCGGCGGACTCGGCTCCTACGCCACCCAGTTCGCGCTGGCCGGCGGCGCCAACCCGATCTGCGTCGTCTCCAGCGACCAGAAGGCGGAGATCTGCCGGAAGATGGGCGCGACCGCGATCATCGACCGCAACGCCGAGGGCTTCAAGTTCTGGAAGGACGAGCACAACCAGGACCCGCGCGAGTGGAAGCGCTTCGGCAAGCGCATCCGTGAACTCACCGGCGGCGAGGACGTGGACATCGTCTTCGAGCACCCGGGCCGTGAGACCTTCGGCGCGAGCGTGTACGTCACCCGCAAGGGCGGCACGATCGTCACCTGCGCCTCGACCTCGGGTTACAACCACGAGTACGACAACCGCTACCTGTGGATGTCGCTCAAGCGGATCATCGGCTCCCACTTCGCCAACTACCGCGAGGCGTGGGAGGCCAACCGCCTGATCGCCAAGGGCAAGATCCACCCGACGCTCTCCAGGGTCTACTCCCTGGAGGACACCGGCCAGGCCGCGTACGACGTGCACCGCAACCTGCACCAGGGGAAGGTCGGCATCCTCGCGCTGGCACCCCGCGAGGGACTGGGCGTGCGCGACACGGAGCTCCGCGAGCAGCACATCGACGCCATCAACCGCTTCCGCAACGTCTGAGGTCCACGATGACCGAACGTCAGAAGGACCGTCCGTGGCTCATGCGGACGTACGCCGGTCACTCGACCGCCGAGGCGTCCAACGAGCTCTACCGGCGCAACCTCGCCAAGGGCCAGACGGGTCTGTCGGTCGCCTTCGATCTGCCCACGCAGACCGGCTACGACCCCGACCACGTCCTCGCCCGCGGCGAGGTGGGCCGGGTCGGCGTGCCCGTCTCGCACCTCGGTGACATGCGGCGGCTGTTCCAGGACATCCCCCTGGAGCAGATGAACACCTCCATGACGATCAACGCGACCGCGATGTGGCTCCTGGCGTTGTACCAGGTGGTCGCCGAGGAGCAGGGCGCGAACCCCGACAGACTCCAGGGCACGACGCAGAACGACATCGTGAAGGAGTACCTGTCGAGGGGGACGCACGTCTTCCCGCCGGGCCCGTCGCTGCGGCTGACGACCGACATGATCACGTACACGGTCAACCGCATCCCGAAGTGGAACCCGATCAACATCTGCAGCTACCACCTGCAGGAGGCGGGGGCCACCCCCGTCCAGGAGATCGCGTACGCCATGTCGACGGCCATCGCGGTGCTCGACGCCGTACGGGACTCGGGGCAGGTGCCCGAGGAGCGGTTCGGGGACGTCGTCGCCCGCATCTCGTTCTTCGTGAACGCGGGTGTCCGCTTCATCGAGGAGATGTGCAAGATGCGCGCCTTCGGGCGCATCTGGGACCAGGTCACGCGCGAGCGGTACGGCATCGAGAACCCCAAGCAGCGCCGCTTCCGCTACGGGGTACAGGTCAACTCCCTGGGACTCACCGAGGCTCAGCCTGAGAACAACGTCCAGCGCATCGTGCTGGAGATGCTGGCCGTCACCCTCTCCAAGGACGCCCGCGCCCGCGCCGTGCAGCTGCCCGCCTGGAACGAGGCCCTGGGGCTGCCGCGCCCCTGGGACCAGCAGTGGTCGCTGCGCATCCAGCAGGTGCTCGCGCACGAGAGCGACCTGCTGGAGTACGAGGACATCTTCGCCGGCTCGCACGTCGTCGAGGCGAAGGTCGACGAGCTGGTCACCGAGTCGCTGGCCGAGATCGACCGGATCCAGCAGATGGGCGGCGCGATGGCCGCCGTGGAGTCCGGCTACCTCAAGTCGGAACTGGTGTCCTCGCACGCGGCACGACGGGCCCGGATCGAGGGCGGCGAGGAGAAGATCGTCGGCGTCAACATCTACGAGACGACCGAACCCAACCCGCTGACCGCCGACCTCGACGCCGCGATCATGACGGTGGACCCCGAGAACGAGGCGCGGGTCGTCGCCGCGCTGCACGAATGGCGCGACAACCGCGACGAGTCCCGCGCCACCGAGTCCCTGACGGCCCTGAAGAAGGCCGCGGCGGGCACGGAGAACATGATGGAGGCGACCGTGGAGTGCGCCCGGGCGGGCGTCACCACGGGCGAGTGGGCCTGGGCCCTGCGTGATGTGTTCGGTGAGTTCCGGGCACCGACCGGCGTCTCCTCCGCTCCGGTGGCCGTCGCCGCCGAGGCGGGCACACCGCTCGCGCAGGTCCGCGAGAAGGTCGCCCGCACCGCCGAGGACCTGGGGGTCGGACGGCTGCGCCTGCTGGTCGGCAAGCCCGGTCTGGACGGGCACTCCAACGGCGCCGAGCAGATCGCCGTGCGCGCCAGGGACGCCGGCTTCGAGGTGGTCTACCAGGGCATCAGGCTGACGCCCGAGCAGATCACCGACGCCGCCCTGGCGGAGGACGTGCACTGCGTCGGTCTGTCCATCCTGTCCGGCTCGCACGCCGAGCTGGTGCCGGACGTGCTGGGCCGGCTGCGTGACGCCGGTGCGCCGGACATCCCGGTGATCGCCGGCGGCATCATCCCCCCGGCCGACGCGCACGCCCTCATCTCCGCCGGCGTCGCCGCCGTGTTCACCCCGAAGGACTTCGGCATCACCGAGATCATCGGTCGTATCGTCGACGAGATCCGGAAAGCGAACAAGCTCGACCCTCTGGAGGTCCCCGCATGACTACCCCCTCGTCCCCCGTGAACCGTCTACGTCCGCGCCGTTCGTGTCTGGCCGTGCCGGGCTCGAACCCCCGGTTCCTGGAGAAGGCCCAGGGTCTCCCGGCCGACCAGGTCTTCCTGGACCTGGAGGACGCGTGCGCGCCGCTCGCCAAGGAGGGCGCCCGGCACCACATCGTCGACGCGCTCAACAACGGCGACTGGACGGGAAAGACCCGGGTCGTGCGGGTCAACGACTGGACGACGCACTGGACGTACCGTGACGTCATCACGGTCGTCGAGGGCGCGGGCCCGAACCTCGACTGCATCATGCTGCCGAAGGTCCAGGACGCGCAGCAGGTCGTCGCACTGGACCTGCTGCTGACGCAGATCGAGAAGACGATGGGCTTCGAGGTCGGCCGGATCGGCATCGAGGCGCAGATCGAGAACGCCAAGGGCCTGGTGAACATCGACGACATCGCCGCCGCCTCGCCGCGCGTGGAGACCCTGATCTTCGGCCCGGCCGACTTCATGGCCTCGATCAACATGAAGACCCTGGTCGTCGGCCAGCAGCCGCCCGGCTACCCGGCGGACGCGTACCACTACATCCTGATGCGCATCCTGATGGCGGCCCGCACACACGACCTTCAGGCCATCGACGGCCCGTTCCTCCAGATCCGCGACGTGGACGCGTACCGCGAGGTCGCGGGCCGTGCGGCGGCGCTGGGCTTCGACGGCAAGTGGGTGCTGCACCCCGGTCAGGTCGACGCGGCGAACGAGGTCTTCTCCCCCTCGCAGGATGACTACGACCACGCCGAGCTCATCCTCGACGCGTACGACTGGTGCACCTCGGAGGAGGGCGGCAAGAAGGGCTCGGCGATGCTCGGCGACGAGATGATCGACGAGGCCAGCCGCAAGATGGCGCTGGTCATCGCGGGCAAGGGCCGCGCGGCCGGCATGGAGCGCACCTCCAAGTTCGAAGCCCCGGAGGCCTGACATGCAGTTCGGCCGCACATTTGAGGAGTTCGAGGTCGGTGCTGTCTACAAGCACTGGCCCGGGAAAACGGTCACGGAATACGACGACCACCTGTTCTGCCTGCTGACCATGAATCACCACCCGCTGCACATGGACAGCAACTACGCCGAGCGGACGACGGATTTCAAGAAGAACGTCGTCGTCGGCAACTACATCTATTCACTGCTGCTGGGCATGTCGGTTCCCGATGTCTCCGGAAAGGCCATCGCCAATCTGGAGGTGGAGTCGCTGAAGCACGTCGCGCCGACCTTCCACGGCGACACGATCTACGGCGAGACGACCGTACTCGGCAAGACTCCGTCGAGGTCGAAGAGCGACCGCGGCATCGTCCATGTCGAGACGAAGGGCTACAAACAGGACGGAACGCTGGTCTGCGTGTTCCGCCGCAAGGTGATGGTCCCCACCGAGACGTACATCGAGGAGCGCGGCGGCGAACAGCCCGGCCGCCCCCGGATCGATCAGCCGACGAGCAAGAACGTGGAGAAGTAGCCATGAGCCGACTCGCGCAGACCGCCGGTCTGACGGATGTCCAGCAGGAAATTCTCTCCACGGTCCGGGATTTCGTCGACAAGGAGATCATTCCTGTCGCCACCCAGCTGGAGCACCGCGACGAATATCCGACGGAGATCGTCGAAGGACTCAAGGAACTCGGCCTGTTCGGGCTGATGATCCCGGAGGAGTACGGCGGCCTGGGCGAGTCGCTCCTCACGTACGCGCTGTGCGTCGAGGAGATCGCGCGGGGCTGGATGAGCGTGTCGGGCATCATCAACACGCACTTCATCGTGGCGTACATGCTCAAGCAGCACGGCACGCAGGAGCAGAAGGACACGTTCCTTCCGCGGATGGCACTGGGCGAGGTGCGGGGCGCGTTCTCGATGTCCGAGCCGGCGCTCGGCTCCGACGTCTCCGCGATCTCGTCGAAGGGCGTCAGGGACGGCGACGAGTACGTCCTCGACGGCCAGAAGATGTGGCTGACGAACGGCGGCTCGTCCACCCTGGTGGCCGTTCTGTGCCGGAGTGACGAAGGACACCCCGAGGGAACCGCTCCGCACAGGTCGATGACGACCTTCCTCGTCGAGAAGGAGGCGGGCTTCGGAGAGGTCCGCCCCGGCCTCACGATCCCGGGGAAGATCGACAAGATGGGCTACAAGGGCGTCGACACGACCGAGCTCATCATGGACGGACTGCGCATTCCGGCCAATCGTGTGCTGGGCGGCACGACCGGCCGAGGTTTTTACCAAATGATGGACGGTGTAGAGGTCGGGCGGGTAAATGTCGCCGCGCGTGGCTGTGGCGTCGCACAGCGTGCGTTCGAACTGGGCGTGTCGTACGCCCAGCAGCGTGAGACCTTCGGAAAGCCGATCGCCCAGCACCAGGCGATCCAGTTCAAACTGGCCGAAATGGCCACCAAGGTCGAAGCCGCTCATGCGATGATGGTCAATGCAGCGCGCAAAAAGGACTCCGGGGAGCGGAACGACCTGGAGGCAGGGATGGCGAAGTACCTCGCCTCCGAGTACTGCAAGGAAGTCGTCGAGGACGCCTTCCGGATCCACGGCGGTTACGGCTTCTCCAAGGAGTACGAGATCGAGCGCCTCTACCGCGAGGCCCCGATGCTGCTGATCGGTGAAGGTACCGCCGAGATCCAGAAAATGATCATCGGTCGCCGGTTGCTCGAGGAGTACCGGCTCCAGGGCTGAAATGTACCTTTCGAGGTGATTTGGTGGCGAAGAACATCACACCCGGTCACCCCTGTCCGGGGCCTTTCAGCTGTCCGACTCGGCTGCTGGCTTGCCCAGTTGCCGCTCGCACCCGATAGCATCGCCGGAAAGCCGCCGTCCCCCCGTTGCCAGCGCGGCATCATCCGCTACGAAGGTCAACCATGCCCGACAGCCAAATCCCTGCAACGCGCGGCGGGGTCCGCCTCGCCCGTGGAGCATCGCCGTGGCTCCTCCCGACCGTCGCCACCGCGGCACTCAGCCTCGCCCGGGCCCGCAAGTCCGGACGCTGGGCCGCCGTGGCCGTGCCCACCACCGCGCTCGCGGCGGGCATGCTGTGGTTCTTCCGTGACCCCGAGCGCGAGATCACCCAGGGTCGCGTCATCTCGCCGGCCGACGGCGTGGTGCAGAGCATCATGCCGTGGAAGGACGGGCGCACCCGCGTCGCGATCTTCATGAGCCCGCTGAATGTTCACGTCAACCGGGCTCCGCTGGCCGGCACAGTGACCTCGGTCGAGCACATCCCGGGCGGATTCGTCCCGGCGTTCAACAAGGAGAGCGAGAACAACGAGCGCGTTGTCTGGCACTTCGACACCGAGCTCGGCGACATCGAGATGGTGCAGATCGCGGGAGCGGTCGCCCGTCGGATCGTCCCCTACATCCCGCAGGGGACGAAGGTGGAGCAGGGCGAACGCATCGGTCTGATCCGCTTCGGCTCGCGCGTGGACATCTACCTTCCCGAAGGTGTCGACGTCGCGGTCGAGGTCGGCCAGGCCACCACCGCGGGGGTGACTCGAATTGACCGTAGTTGATCCTGAGACGCAGGCCGGCTGGGTGCCGGAGGCCGACGAGGAGGACGACGCGGAGGACATGCCGCTCTCCATGCGGCTGTCGATAGCGGACACCCTCACCCTCGGTAACGCCACGTGCGGATTCATGGCGGTGTACTTCACCACCACGGGGATCCTCATCCCCCACCTCACCGGCAGCGACGAGTCGGGCATGGCCCGGCACTCCGCGGCCACCGCGGTGATCCTCATGCTCCTGGCGGCGGTGTTCGACCTCTTCGACGGCCTCGTGGCGCGCAAGCTGCGTTCCTCGCCGATGGGTGCGGAGCTGGACAACCTCTCCGACCTCATCAGCTTCGGCCTCGCGCCGGCGTACTTCGTGCTGGTGTACGGCATGGTCGCGGACGACGCACACCAGCGGGTGTCGGCGCTCGCGGCGATCGTGGTGCTGCTGGCGGTGGTGCTCAGGCTTGCGCGGTTCTCGTGCGTGACCTTGAAGGACGGCATGTTCCAGGGCATGCCGAGCCCCTTCGGAGCGCTCACGGTCGTCTCGATCGTGCTCCTGGAGCTGCCCTTCGTGCCGACGCTGCTCGCGATCATCGGAGTGGCGTGGCTGATGGTCAGCCGGGTCGAGTACCCGAAGCCGCGGGGTGTCCTCGCGGTGGCGATGCTCAGCTGGATCGTGGCAGCGATGGGGCTCCTCGCAGCGTGGGCGTTCGACGCCCCCGGCGGCCAGCTGCTCCTGCAGACCGGCTGCGCGCTCCAGGTGGTCCTGGGGGCGGTGATCCCGCTCTTCGCCACGGCACGGCGGGTGAACACCTTCCGCGACAACCGGCGCGAGGCACGGGCGGCACAGCACCCGTAACCGCGCGTGACACTTCGACGAGGGCCCGGATGCTCCCCAGCATCCGGGCCCTCGTGCGTGCGGCGGCCACGGCCATGGGCACGGTGCGCCCGGGCCCGCTCACCTCGCACAGCCCGGGCCCCCCGCACCGGCGTGATCGTCACCGGGGCACGGCGTCCCCGTGCGGGTGCGCGGCCGCCTGTCACGGGAGACGCTGGAAGGCGTGCAGGACCATGTCACGTCCCTCTCGGCCACGGGTTCGGGCACGGAGCTGCTCGACAGCGCCGTCGCCCACGTGGTGCGCGAGACCGGTGCCTCCGTGGCGATGCTGTACCTGCTGTCGCCGGACGACGCCACACTGCACCTGGCCGTGCTCGCCGGGGTGCCGGGCCAGCTGGCGCATCCGTGGACCCGGGTGCCGCTGTCCGCACCGATACCGGTGGCCGACGCCGTGCGTCTGCGCTGTCTGATCTGGCTCGGCAGCCAGGAGGAGCTCGCACGCCGCTATCCGCGGCCCGCGCTCGTCCTGCCGTACCAGTTCGCACTGGGCGCCGCCCCCATCCACACCGGGTCCACGGCCCGGGGCGGACTCACGCTGCTCTGGCCCGGTTCGCACTCGCCGCACCTGGCACCCGACGAGCGTGAGGCCGTCGTCAAGGGTTGCCACGGCATCGGCATGCTCCTGCAGCAGGCCGAGAGCAGCGGTTACCCGATCCTGCCCGGCACGCAGCCACGGGTGCTGCCCCCGCCGGAACCGGAGGTCCCGGGCCCGGCCGAGGCCACGGCCGTCGCGGAGTTCGTCCGGCGGCTGCCGGGCGGGAGCTGCGCCCTGGCCATCGACGGCACGGTCGTCTTCATCAACGACGCCGCGGCGGGGCTCCTGGGAACCCGGGCCGAGGACGTGCTGGGGACCCTTCCCTGGGACTCGCTCCCCTGGCTGGACAACCCCGCTGTCGAGGACCACTACCGGGCAGCCGTCATCGGCCGCCAGCAGACGTCCTTCACCGTGCTGCGGCCACCGGACCGATGGCTGTCCTTCCATCTGTTCCCGAGCAACACGGGCATCAGCGTCCGGATCGTGCCGACCTCGCGGCCCGGCCCCCGGGACATCCCGGCACCCGCGCTGCCCACCTCCTCCGCGGTGCCCAGCCGGGCCACCGCCCTGTACCACCTGATGCACCTGGCGGCCACGCTCACCGAGGCGGTCGGGACACGGGACGTGATCGAGCTGACCGCCGACCAGCTCATGCCGGCCTTCCGGATACAGACGCTCGTGGTGATGACGTCGGCGGAGGGGCGGCTGAGGATCGAGGGCGCCAGGGGCAGCCGTCCCGCGCTCATGGAGCGATTCGACGGGGCCCCGCTGACCTCCGCCACGCCCGCCGCGCACGTGCTGATGACGGGGATCCCCGACTTCTACCCCACCTTCACCGAGCTGGATCGCGCCTACCCTTCGGCGGGCCTCCGCGACGTGGTGGCCGCCTCCGCCTTCCTGCCGCTGATCGTCTCGGGGCATCCGGTCGGGTCGCTGGTCCTGGCCTACGACCGTCCTCGTTCCTTCGACCCCGAGGAACGCGCGCTGCTGACCTCGATCGCGGGGCTGCTGGCCCAGGCGCTGGACCGTGCCCGGCTGTACGACACCAAGGACCGGCTCGCGCACAGCCTCCAGGCCCATCTGCTGCCCCAGACGCTGCCCGCGATCACCGGGCTGGACGTGGCGGCGCGCTACCTCCCGTCGACCCGGGGCATGGGCATCGGCGGGGACTTCTACGACCTGATCCGGCTGGACGACACCACGGCCGCCGCCGCCATCGGCGACGTACAGGGACACAACGAGAACGCGGCGGCGCTCATGGGGCAGGTCCGCACCGCCGTGCACGCCTCCGCCGGCGCTCCGCCCGACGAGGTCCTGGCACGGACCAACCGGCTGCTCACCGACCTCGACCCCGGCCTCTTCACCAGCTGCCTCTACGTCCATCTCGACCTCGCCGGGCACACCGCCCGTATGGCCACCGCGGGCCATCCCCCGCCGTTGCTCAGGCAGCCGGACGGGCAGACCGAGGTCCTCGATCTGCCGCCCGGCCTCCTCCTCGGCATCGATCCCACGTCCCATTACCCGACGGCCGAGTTCCCGCTGCCTCCCGGCGGGGCGCTCGCCCTGTACACGGACGGGCTCGTGGAGGCGCCCGGGGTGGCCTTCGACGACGCCGCCGCGGATCTGGCCGCACAGTTCGCCCTCGCGCTGGACCAGGACATGGAGTCCGTCGCCGACACGCTCGTGCGGTACGCGAAACGCGCGACCCCGGGTACCGACGACATCGCGCTGCTGCTCATCAACGCCTTGCCGGAGGAGAGCTGAACGTCGCCGGAACAGCCGGTCCGGACACCGTCGCGGTACGGGTGGAGAGCCCTGGGGCGCCGAGGCGGTGGGGTTTCATCGGCGCCCCAGGGCGTTCAGGAGGCGGTGCGCAGGGCGCGGGCGGGCTCAGCCGCCGTACAGGTCGCCCAGGCTGATGCCGGTGGTGCTGCCCTGGCCGCCGAGCCCGACCTCGTGGTCGAGGCTGACGAACTTCCCGCCGGACTGCCACAGGGCGGGCTTGAGCAGCGCGTACTTGGCCTCGTCCCAGGTCGCCCAGTCGTAGCCCAGCAGGCCGCCCGTGTCCCCGGAGTTCGGGTTGATGCACCAGAAGGTCTGATGGATGCCGTTCTCCACGATCAGATCGCGCAGGGCGGTCATCCACTTCTGGTTGGGGCCGTTGTCGAGGTGACCGCCCCACTCACCGATGAACAGAGGTGCGGTGCCGTCCTTGTGCAGGTAGAGCCAGTTGGGGTCCCAGACGTCCCGCTCCAGCGTGGCGCGGCTCCACTCGCCCCGGAACCAGGGCTGCTGGTACACGAGCGGACCGTAGTCGTGCGGGGAGTAGACCAACTGGTCCTGCTGGGCGCCGAGATCGACCGGGTGGTCCTTCGCGCCGCGCAGGTTTCCGCCCCACCACATGCCGTGGTAGTCGGCCGCCGAGGTGGAGGACCAGTTCGCCCCGTCCTTGGGGTAGATCTCGACGCCTTCGCACATGACAAGGACGTGGGGGTTGATCGCGAGGATGCGTCTGCCGGCCGTCTCGCAGGTGTACTTGAAGTTGTCCTGGTCCGTGGAGCCGTCCCACTTCGCCCGGGGACTGTCCGACTGCGTGCCGTGCGGCTCGTTCTTGACGTCCATCGCCACGAGCGTGTCGTCGTCCTTGTAACGGGCGGTCACCCACTCCCAGGCGGAGTAGAACTGCTCGGTGGTGATCGCTCCCTTCCACCACACGGGGTGGACGTGGCCGGAGTTGTCGGCCTCCGCGCTGTGGACGTCCAGCATCACCTTGATGCCGTACTTCTCCGCGACCGCGAGGAAGGCGTCGAACACCTGCAGTGTGGTCCTGTCCTTGAGTTCGGGGTTGGCCCAGGTGTTGACCGCGCTGGACGTCGTGGCCTGCCCGTTCTTCCACTCCAGCAGCAGCTGGGTGGAGATCGGGACGCGGAGGATGTTGATGCCGCGCTCCGCCATCTGCCGGGTGATCGTGTCCAGGTTGGCCGACCAGAGCCCGTGGAAGACGCGCTCGGTCGCGTTGAAACCGAACCAGTTGGCCCCGGTGAGCCAGACCTCGTTGCCCTGCTCGTCGACGATCCTGTTGCCCTCGGTGTGCAGCCAGTCCGTCCCGGCCGCGGCGGTCCGTGCCGCCGGGGCCTCGGATGCCGGCCGCGCGGAGACGGGGCCGGACCCCGTCATCAGCAACGCGACGGCGATCGCCGCGGCGGCCGGAGCCGTACCCAGCCGCATTCTCTTCCATGGCTTCATCCGTTGTCGCCCTTCATGGGGGTGAGGCGGGCAGATCGATGGGAGCGCTCCCATTCCGTTGCCCACATGAAGCCAGCAGGACGGAACGCCTGTCAATGAACATGACAAGCTTCATTTCTTGAAGTCATACGCCCGATGCGCCCGCTCGGTATTCCCGTGTCGAGTCACCTATTTGAGCGATGCAGACGAAATCTTGCGCAGCACCGTGGACTTCTTTACTGAACTACTCCTAGCCTGTGGGGCGTCCGAAGAGCCCCACGAGCCGCAAGGACGACCCACACGTGACCCCACCACCCGCTGGACCACGTCTCCTCCGACGCTCCCTGTCCGCCTCCCTCTCCCTCGCACTGGCCGCCGCGGGCACCGCAGCCGCGGTCGTACTGGCCGGCGCTCCCCCCGCACAGGCCGCCGCGGTAACCGCACCGTCCCCCGTCGGGATATCCGGCCGGGGCGCCACCGTCCCGTTCAAGGAGCAGGAAGCCGAGTACGCCGCCACCAACGGCTCCCTGATCGGCCCCGACCGTCTCTACGGGTCGCTGCCCTCAGAGGCGTCTGGCCGGCAGGCGGTCACGCTCGACTCCGTCGGCGAGTACGTCGAGTTCACGCTCACCGCCCCCGCGAACGCCATGACCTTCCGCTACTCGCTGCCCGACAACGCGGCCGGGACGGGCCGGGACGCCTCTCTCGACCTGCGGGTCAACGGCTCCTCGCTGAAGAGCGTGCCGGTGACGTCGAAGTACGGCTGGTACTACGGGGGTTACCCGTTCAACAACAACCCGGGCGACACCGATCCGCACCACTTCTACGACGAGACCCGGACCATGTTCGGGTCCACCCTGGCCGCCGGTACGAAGATCCGGCTCCAGGTCACCTCCACCGCCGCCTCACCGTCGTTCACCATCGACCTGGCGGACTTCGAGCAGGTCGGCGCGCCGGTCGGCAAGCCGTCGGGTGCGCTGGACGTGGTGAGCGACTTCGGCGCCGACCCGACGGGGGCCGCCGACTCCACCGCGAAGATCCAGGCGGCGGTCGACGCGGGCCGCGGCCAGGGCAAGGAGGTGTACATCCCGCAGGGCACCTTCAAGGTCCAGGACCACATCGTCGTCGACAAGGTGACCCTGCGCGGCGCGGGCCCCTGGTACAGCGTGCTGACCGGCCGCCACCCCACGGACCGCAGCAAGGCGGTCGGGGTCTACGGGAAGTACTCGGCCCAGGGCGGCAGCAGCAACGTCACCCTCAAGGACTTCGCCATCATCGGCGACATCCGCGAGCGGGTGGACAACGACCAGGTCAACGCCATCGGCGGGGCCATGTCCAACTCGGTCGTCGACAACGTCTGGATGCAGCACACCAAGTGCGGCGCCTGGATGGACGGTCCGATGGACGACTTCACCATCAGGAACAGCCGGATCCTGGACCAGACCGCCGACGGGGTGAACTTCCACTACGGGGTCACGAACTCCACGGTGACCAACACCTTCGTCCGCAACACCGGTGACGACGGTCTGGCGATGTGGGCGGAGAACGTCCCGAACGTCAAGAACAAGTTCACGTTCAACACGGTGATCCTGCCGATCCTGGCCAACAACATCGTGACGTACGGCGGCAAGGACATCACGATCTCCGACAACGTCATGTCGGACACCGTCAGCAACGGCGGTGGGTTGCACATCGCCAACCGGTACCCGGGCGTCAACTCGGGCCAGGGCACTGCCGTCTCGGGTACGCACACCGCCGCCCGCAACACCCTGATCCGCACGGGGAACAACGACTTCAACTGGCGGTTCGGCGTCGGCGCGATCTGGTTCAGCGGTCTCAACGAGCCGATCAACGGTGCGACGATCAACATCACCGACAGCGAGATCCTGGACAGCTCCTACGCCGCGATCCACCTGATCGAGGGCGCGAGCAACGGGCTGCACTTCGACAACATCAAGATCGACGGGGCCGGTACGTACGCCCTCCAGATCCAGGCCCCGGGCACGGCCTCGTTCAACAAGGTCGTCGCCACGCACATCGCCCAGTCCAACCCGATCCACAACTGCGTCGGAAGCGGCTTCCAGATCACCCAGGGCACCGGCAACTCCGGCTGGTACGCGAACCCGCCCGCCTGCACCGGTGTCTGGCCCGCCCCGGTGTGGACCAACGGCGGTGTCCCCGGGGGCGGCGGCGGCCCCACGGACCCGACAGACCCGACCGACCCCCCGGACCCGACGGATCCGCCCGAGGAGACGGGCAACCTCGCTCAGGGGCGCCCCGTGACGGAGACGGGCCACGCCGACGTGTACGGCGCGGGCAACGCGGTGGACGGCAACGCCGACAGCTACTGGGAGAGCCGTAACAACGCCTTCCCGCAGTCCGTCACCGTGGACCTCGGCGCCGCCAAGTCGGTCGGGCGGCTGGTGCTCAAGCTGCCACCGGCCGCCGCCTGGGCGACGCGCACCCAGACGATCGGTGTGACGGGCAGCACCGACAACTCCGCCTACAACTCGCTGAAGGCTCCGGCGGGGTACACGTTCAACCCGTCGAGCGGTAACACCGCGACGGTGACGCTCACCGGAACCCCGGTGCGGTACCTGCGGCTGACGTTCACCGCGAACACCGGTTGGCCGGCGGGCCAGCTGTCCGAACTGGAGGCCTACACCAGCTGATCGCGCACACGGACGGGCCCGGCCTCAGCAGGCCGGGCCCGTCTCTGTGCGGGGAGGGTCAGGACGTGGGCGCGAAGCTCTCGGCCGCCGGGGCGACCTCGGCCGGGCGGACCACCTTGAGGCCGCCGGGGGTCTTGGCGTCGGGCTTCATGACGACGGTCTGCCGGGTGGAGGGCGCCGACGGATCGGTGAAGTCGTGCGAGATCCCGAAGTCGGCACCGAAGTCCTTGATCGTGAGCAGCGCCTTGTCGACGCCCTCACGGCTCAGGTCCTTCGACTCGCAGGCCTTCTTCAGCGCCTCACCGAAGACGGATGCCGCGTTGTATCCGGCGATGACGCCGTTGTCGAGGCCGTCCTTGGGGTACTTGGCGGCATAGGCCTTCGCGAGCTTGGCCGGGCCGGCTCCGGCGTCACCGATGGGCAGGGTGGAGGCACCGACGTAGTAGTCCTTCTGCAGGGCCGCACCCGCCTGGGTGGCCAGCAGTTGCGGGGCGTACGCCGAGTTGTTGCCGACGACCGGGACTGTGAAGCCGGTGGCCGCGGCGACACCCACCAGCGAGGCCGCCTGCCGCGGACCCGCGCTGACGATCACCGCCTTCACACCGGCCTGCTTGAGCGCGGAGACCTGGGCGGTCATGTCGTTGTCGGTCGGCTTGATCTTCTGCTCGACGACCGTGAGGCCCGCCTCCTTCGCCGCGTGCTTGGAGCCGGCCAGGGCGTTCTCGCCGTAGTCGCCCTCGAAGTAGACGTGACCGATCTTGTCGCCCTTGGCGATGCGCTTCTCGTCGAGCAGGAAGTCGATCAGGTTGATCGTCTCGACGTCGTACGTGGCGCCGATGACGCGGACGTACTTGGATCCGACCAGGTTCGCCGACCATGCCTGGGGCAGGACGATGCCCTTGTCCTGGCCGTCGACGCGTGACTCCACCGCGGCGACGAACGGGGAGCCGATGAACTGGGTGAAGCCCAGCACGTCCGGTTCGAGTTCGGTGTAGGCGCCGATCGCCTTCTGCGGGTCGTATCCGTGGTCGCGGACGGTCAGTTCGATCTGCCGCTCGCAGATGCCGCCCGCCTTGTTGGTCTCCTCGACCCACAGCTGCTGGGCCTGGGTGACGCTCTTGCCCAGCGAGGCGTACACCCCGGTCATGTCGGTCAGGGCGCCGAGGGTGATCTTCGAGTCGGTGACGCCCTCCCCGGTCTTCATCCCGCCCTTGTCGGCGGCGCCGTCGTCCGACGACTTGGCCTTCCCGCTGCATCCCGCGAGGGCGAGGGTGAGGGTGAGAGCCGCCGCAACGGCTCCGACAACACGTGGCTTCATTTCTTCTTCTCCCCTGGAGTCTTCAGACGCGCAATGCCGCCGGGCAGGAACAGGACGACCGCGACGACCGCGGCGCCGTACAGATAGCGGGACGCCTCTCCCGGTGCGATTCCGCCCGTACCGGGGGCGGACACCAGGGGGAGGGAGTCGCTGTAGTGGGTGAGCACCTGTGGGAGCAGCGACACGAACGCGGCGCCGATGACGGCTCCCGCGACGCTGCCCAGCCCGCCGATGACGATCATGGCGAGGTATTCGAGGGACAGGATCATGCCGAAGTACTCGGGCACGGTCCGCTGGAAGACCAGCGCGAGCAGGACGCCCGCGAGGCCCGCGTACATGGAGGACAGGACGAACACGCCGGCCCGGTACCTGGCCACCGGCACCCCCATCACGCCGGCGGCGATCCGGTGGTCCCGGATGGCGTTGAGCGCCCGGCCGGGCCTGCCGCGCAGCACCCCGCGGGCGAAGAGCCCGCCGGCCAGAAGGGCTGCCAGGCCCAGGTACCAGAGCTTCTCGGACGACTGGAAGGGCACTGCGGCGACGACCACCTCGGTGTCGTCGAAGGTGAACCCGAAGAGCGAGAGGGGCGGCACCGGACGGCCGTTGAAGCCGCCCGTGAGCGAGCCCGCGTTGAACAGCACGTGCTGGCCGATGAAGATCAGCGCGAGGGTGGCGATACCGAGGTAGGCACCGCTGAGCCGCCCCGCGATGGGACTGAACAGCCCTCCCGCGGCGCCCGCCAGGAGTACGGCGAGGACGGCGGCGAGCCAGGTGGGCAGGCCCAGGCCGGTGATGGCGTGGCCGTTCTCCGTACTGCTCTCCCCCGCCAGGACGCAGTAGCTGTACGCGCCCACGGCGAGGAAGAAGGCGTGCCCCATGGAGAGCTGCCCTGTGGAGCCGGTGAGCAGATTGAGCCCGATCGCCCCGATCGCGGCGGCCATGGCGAACAGTCCGGCCTGGAGCCAGAACCGGTCCAGGTAGAAGGGGAACAGGAGCAGCAGGACCGAGCCCGCGAGCCAGAGGTAGGGGGCGGGCCGGCGCAGCCGGTCGGTGATCGACGCCGCCGCTGCGGGGGCCGCCCCGGCTGTGGTGGCCGGCGCTGTGGCGTCCTTGGCGGCGTCCTTGGTGGCTTCAGACACGGGACAGCTCCTTCGTACCGAAGAGTCCCGCCGGCCGGACGAGCAGGACGACCACCATCACCAGGTACGGCGCGAGGTCTCCGATGCCGCGTCCGAGGAAGGAGAGGTCGCTCTGGTAGCCGGTGGCGAGTGACTCGGTGACTCCGACGAGGAGCCCTCCGACGAGTGCCCCGGTCGTGGAGTCGAGACCGCCGAGGATCGCGGCGGGGAACGCCTTGAGCGCGGCGAGTGAGGTGGCCCGTTCCAGGCCGGGGGTCGGGAACACGGTGAGGAAGAGCGCGGCGACGGCGGCGAGCGCTCCGGCGACCGCCCAGGCGGAGAGGGAGACCCGGCCGAGGCGGATGCCCATCAGCGCGGCGGTCTGCGGGTTCTCGGCCGCGGCCCGCATGGAGACGCCCCACGAGGTGAAGCGGAAGGCGAGCAGGAACACCGTGATGAGCAGCCCCGCGACGAGGAACGCCGCGATCCGCGTCTCGGCGAGGGTGACGCCCCCGATGGTGACGACGTCGTCGCCCCAGGGGTCGCCCAGTGACATGACGTCCGTGCCCATGCGCCGGACGAGTTCGGTGGTGAGGAGGATGTCGACGCCGATGGTGACGATGGCCAGGACGCTCTGGTCGCTCCCCCGGTAGCGGCGCATCACGAAGAACTCGACCGCCGAACCGACGACGGCCGCGCCTGCGATCCCGACGCCGAGCGCGGGCCAGAAGCCGATGTCGTCGTGGAGCACGGCGGTGACGTAGCCGCCTGCCAGGAGCAGTGAGGCGTGGGCGAAGTTGACGACCTCGGTCGCCTTGAAGATGACGACGAAGCCCAGGGCGATCAGTGCGTAGACCGAACCGATGGACAGGCCGCCGAGGAGGAGTTCGATGAAGGTGGTCATTCCTGTGCCCCCAGGTAGGCCTGCACGACGGCCGGGTCGTTCTGCACCACGGCGGGCGTGCCACCCGCGATCCTGCGTCCGAAGTCGAGTACGGTCACCGCGTCCGCGAGCCGCATCACCACCCCCATGTCGTGTTCGACCATGACGATCGAGATGCCGAGGCTGTCGCGCACACCGGCGACGACGGCCGCGGTGCGGCGGCGCTCGTCGGCGGTCATGCCCGCGATGGGCTCGTCCAGGAGCAGGACCTCGGGCTCCATGCACAGGGCGCGGCCGAGCTCGACGAGCTTCTGCTTGCCGTACGGGAGGGCGCCCGCGGGGAAGTCGAGTTCCTCGGCCAGGCCGATGAACTCCGCGATCTCCCGGACCCGTTCGAGATGACGCCGGGCCTCCCGGGTCGCGGAGGGAAGCCTCAGTCCGGAGGCCACGAACCCGGCGCGGGTGAGCCTGTGCCGGCCGAGCATGAGGCTCTCGGCGACGGTGGCGTGCGGCGGCAGTGCCAGGTTCTGGAAGGTGCGGGCCACGCCGAGGTCGGCGATCCTGTGCGGGGCGAGTCCGGTGAGTTCGGTGTCACCGAGGTGCACGGTGCCCGAGGTGGCGCGGTAGACGCCGGAGAGCACGTTGAAGGTGGTGGACTTGCCCGCGCCGTTGGGCCCGATGACTGCGTGCACACTGCCCGGTTCGACGGTGAAGGACACCGCGTCGAGGGCGGTGAGTCCGGCGAAGCGCACGGTCACGTCGCGCACGGTGAGGGGGGCCGGGGAGGTCGTCACTCGGACCACCTGCTCAGGGTGCGGGTGGTGTCCTCAGCCTGTGCCGCGTCCTCGGCGGCCGTCTCGTCGACGACGCCGAGGTAGCGGCGGCGTACCTCGTCGGAGGCGGCCAGCTCGTCGGCGGGGCCGTCGAGTGCGACCTCTCCGACGTCCAGGACGTACGCCGTGGAGGCGAGCCGCAGCGCGATGGCCGCGTTCTGCTCGACGAGCATCACCGAGGTGCCGCCCGCGTTGATCTCCTGGATCGTCTCGGCGATCCTGGCCGCCATCAGCGGGGCGAGGCCGAGGGACGGCTCGTCCAGGAGCAGCAGGCGGGGGCCGGCCATCAGGGCGCGGCCCATCGCCAGCATCTGCTGCTCGCCCCCGGACAGCAGTCCGGCGCGCTGGTGCGCGCGCTGGGCGAGCACCGGGAACAGTTCGTGTACGCGGTGCAGGGCGGCGGCCGCGGCCTTGCGCCCGCCGCGTGCACCGAGTGCGCCGGCCCGCAGGTTGTCCGCCACCGTCATCCGGGCGAACACCTGCCGGCCTTCCGGTACCTGGATCACTCCTGCCGCCACCACCTGGGCGGGGCGGAGCCCGTCCAGGGGGCGGCCGTCGAAGCGGATGGTGCCCGTGCCCGTCCCGCGGTGGAAGCCGAGGGTCCGCGACACGGCCCGCAGCAGCGTGGTCTTGCCGGCGCCGTTGCCGCCGAGTACGGCGGTGATCGCGCCGGCCGGCACGTCGACGGAGACGTCACGCAGTGCCCGTACCGGGCCGTAGCCCACGGACAGTTCGCGGATCTCGAGCGTTGCCATGCGTCCTCCTCCTTCCGTCTGGTCGTCGTGGTGCCACAGACCAGCAGCGGGCGCGGCGCGCGTCCACGGCCCCGGGCGCAATCGCTGCGGGTGACCAGTGTTCGAAGGGCCCGGTTGTGCGCGTGCACAGAGGGAGGTGATGCGCCGCCGTGCCCGGGGTGGCCGGTGGCATCCTCACCAGCCATGAACTGCTCGGCTGCGGGACGGAGCGACAACATGCGGCGGCGCGGTGACGAGCGGGGCGGGGCACTGCTCGACGCGCTGCTGGAGGGCCGGGCGGAACCGGGCCTCGCGGCACGCGCGGCAAGCGGTCTTGGCGTGCCGGAGCAGGGCCGTTACGCGGTCGCTGTGCTGCGGGCGGGCCTGGGCGGGCCCGCGGGTGTGGCGATGGAGGCGGAAGGACTGCGGTTCTTCCGGCGCGAGCGGGCGGACCGCGAGTGCGTCGTCGTCGCCCTGGGCGACCGGGATCCGGCGGCGCTCGTCGCGCTGCTGGTGCGGTGCTGCCCGGGGCCGGGTGGCGTCGGCCCGGTGGCGGACGGCCTGGCAGGGTTGGGGACGGCGCGCCGGCTGGCCGAGCTGGCGCTGCTGACGTGTCCGCCGGGGACGACGGAGATCGTGCGGCTGGAGGAGCGACTGCCCACGGCGCTGGTGGTGAGCCAGCCTGAGCTGTCGGCCCGGCTGGTCGCGGACGTCTTCGGCCCGTTGCTGGCGCTGGACCCGGCGGACCGGGCGCTGCTGGTGCGGACGCTGGAGGCGTGGCTGGAGTGCGGAGGGTCGGCGGGGAGGGCGGCGGGGCGCCTGTACTGCCACCGCAACACCGTGCTCAACCGCCTGCGGAGACTGGAGCGGCTCACCTCGAGATCGCTGTCACGGCCGCGCGAACTGATCGAGATGATGCTGGCGCTGGACGCCTTCAGGCTGACGGCACCGTACCCGTGAGTCCGGGAAGCCGCCTCTTCGGCAGGGTGTCGCACATGCGAGGGGGAGCCAGGCGGACTCCCCCTCGTGGCGGTGCGTCAGGACAGGAAGTCGCGGGCGATCGCCTCGGCCGCGCGTTCCAGCAGGGGCCCGGCCTGCGCCATGCAGACGGCGGGGTCCGGTTCCAGATCCGTCAGGGCGTAGGCCCGGCTGATACCGGCCCGGACGAGCGCCTCCGGCGGCAGGGCGAGGCGTCCGCACACGGCGACGGTCTCCACCCCCGCGGTGCGCGCCGCGGCGGCGACGCCCGCCGGGGCCTTGCCGTGCAGTGTCTGCTCGTCGAGCGAGCCCTCGCCGGTCACGACGAGCGTGGCGCGGGCCAGCGCGGGGGCGAAGCCGAGGACGTCGAGCATGACCTCGATGCCCGGCCTGAAGCGTGCGCCGAGCGCGACCAGGGCGCCGTAGCCGATCCCTCCGGCGGCACCCGCTCCGGGCAGCTCCGCGGTCCCGGGTCCGAGCACGGACGCGTAGTGGACGAGCGCGGCGTCGAGGACCGCGATGTCGTCCTCGGTGGCCCCCTTCTGGCGTCCGTAGACCTCGGGGGCGCCCTTGGGGCCGGTCAGCGGGTTGTCCACGTCGCTGGCCAGGATCAGGTCGACGTCCGCGAGCCGGGGGTCCAGCCCCGTCAGGTCGGCCTCGGCCAGCTCCGCGAGTGCGGCGCCGCCCGGGGGGACGGGCTTGCCGTCGCCGTCCAGGAAGCGCGCCCCGAGCGCGGAGAGCATGCCCGCGCCGCCGTCCGTCGTGGCGCTGCCGCCGACACCGAACACGATCGTCCGGGCGCCCGCGTCGAGGGCGGCCGTCAGCAGTTCCCCGGAGCCGTACGTCGTCGCCGTGAGCGGGGCGAACTCCCCCGCCGGCAGGTGCTGGAGGCCGGAGGCCTCGGCCATCTCCACCACCGCGGTGGTGTCGCGCACCGCGTACGCCGCCGTGACGGGGGTCCCCAGCGGGCCGGTCACCCGTGTCTCCCGGCGCTCGAACCCGGCTGCGACCGCCGCGGCGACCGTGCCGTCCCCGCCGTCCGCGACGGGCAGGGTCTCGACCCTCGCCCCGGGTACGACGCGCCGGAGCCCGGCCGTCACCCGCTCCGCGACCTGCACGGCCGTCAGTGAGCCCTTGAACTTGTCCGCCGCCACGAGCACGTGGGGGGTCTCCATCGCTGCTCCGTCCGTCACCTTGCATCCCTTGCTTTCGAACAGGCAGTCGCGCCGCCCCGACCTTATCGGGACCACCCCTGATCTGCCCATGGCTGTCCGGAACCGCGTGCGGGGCCCCTACGCTGCCCCTGTGACCTCCTCTGACTACGCCACCTACATCGCAGGGCTCCCCCGAGTAATGGCCGGGGCCGCCACCCTCTTCCGGGACGGGCGGGGACGCGTCCTGCTCGTCGAGCCGAACTACCGGGAGGGCTGGGCGCTGCCCGGCGGGACCATCGAGTCGGGCGACGGCGAGAGTCCCCGGCAGGCCGCGCGCCGCGAGACCGCGGAGGAGATCGGCCTCGACCTCGCGCCGGGCAGGCTGCTCGCGGTCGACTGGTCCCGTGGCGCGGCACGTCCTCCGATCGTCGCCTACGTCTACGACGGAGGTGTCCTGGACCAGGAGCAGTTCGACGCGATCCGGATCCAGGAGGACGAACTCCTCTCCTGGCGGCTGGTGGACCGCGCCGACCTGGCCGGCCACCTGCCCGGGCAGCTGGGGCTGCGCATCGCGGCGGCGCTGGAGGCGCTGGACTCCGGCGCGGGGGCGGTCGAGCTGGAGGACGGCGTACGGGTCCCGGGGTGAGGGGTCAGCCCTGGGGGTCCTGCGGCCTGGCGTCGGCCTCCCGCCGCGCGTCGTCCTGCTCGGCGGCCCGCGCCTCGGTGCGGTGGCCGCGCGCGATGTAGTCGCGTACGACCGCCTCCACCGCGTCCTGCGGATTGCCGATGCCCGCGAGCACCATGACTTCCACGACGAGTTGCGCGTCCAGACCGACGTCGACCTTGGCCATGGCCCGGACCTTATGGGGTGACCGCGGAAATGTCATCGCGGCGGGACGACCCCGTCCGTAGGCTCCGGCCATGACTCTCGTCGCGATCCTCAGCGGCGCCGGTGTCTCCACGGACTCCGGCATCCCCGACTACCGCGGTCCGCAGGGCCTCTGGACGAAGGATCCGGAGGCGGAGAAGCTCGTCACCTACGACTTCTACATGACCGATCCGGACATCCGGCGCCGCTCCTGGCTGATGCGCCGCGACGCCGAGGCGTGGAACGCCGAGCCGAACGCCGCCCACCGTGCGGTGGCCGCGCTCGAACGGTCGGGCACCCCGGTCCGGGTGATCACGCAGAACGTCGACGGACTGCACCAGAGGGCGGGGCTGTCCGCCCGTAAGGTCGTCGAACTCCACGGCACGGCACGCGAGGTGGTCTGCACCCGCTGCCACGCACGGTCGGCCATGGAGGAGGCGCTGGCCCGGGTCGAGGCGGGTGAAGCGGACCCCCCGTGCACGGTCTGCGGCGGCATCCTGAAGTCCGCGACGGTGATGTTCGGCGAGCGGCTCGATCCCCAGGTGCTGGCGGAGGCGATGGGGATCACCAAGGCGAGCCAGGTGTTCATCGC
Organism: Streptomyces sp. Alt3; assembly: GCF_030719215.1. Classification (NCBI taxonomy): domain Bacteria; kingdom Bacillati; phylum Actinomycetota; class Actinomycetes; order Kitasatosporales; family Streptomycetaceae; genus Streptomyces; species Streptomyces glycanivorans. Next base: position 1,106,456 of record NZ_CP120983.1, read on the forward strand.
GGTGGGTACGACGCTCCAGGTGCAGCCGGCGGCCTCACTGGCGGGGATCGCGGTGGAGCACGGGGCCCGGCTCTTCGTGGTGAACGCGGAGCCGACGCCCTACGACGAGCTGGCCGAGGAGACGGTGCGCGAGCCCATCGGGACGGCGCTGCCCGCACTGCTGGAACGGCTGTCCGAAGGCGGTTGAGAGGAGCACGGTGCCCGGTTCCTCTTCGGCTCTCCTTCGCCGCGGGATGGGGCGCTGTCCTGTGGGCCGCGACGCCGGCGGATCCTCTAGGACTCCTTCTCCTCCAGCCCGGCCCGGATCCGGCGGGAAGGGCTGAAGGCGTACAGGTCCAGGATCTCCGGCGGGTCCACGATGCCGGGGCCGCCCTCCCCCGCCCACGTGGCGATGTCGGCGACGGCCTGCGGGTCGTTGACCAGGCCGAGCCAGACGGGACGGCCTCCGGCACGGCGGCCCTCGGCCGAGGGCTGCACGACGATGACGTTGCCGTGCTCGCAGGCGTCCAGGCACTCCACCGCCCGCACGGTGGCGGCCCCGTCGAGGGAGTTGCGCAGTTGCGCGAGCTGCCCGGCGTGGTCCACGCCCGGAATCTTCGGGGTGCCGCAGCAGCAGCCCCGGCAGACGCTCACCGTGGGCCGGGACGGCCCTGTTCCGGCGGTCTTGCGGGGACGGCGGCTCATGCGGGGGCACTCCCGGGGACGGCGTGACGGTCGTCCCAGGACTGTACCGAGCCGCCCAGCCGCAGGTCCGATGGGGTATCGTTGACGGCTGCGAAGGGGAGTAGCCCCGAAAACCGGTCGTCGACACACTGGAGCCCTCGGGTTCCCGGTGGCCGGGCTCGTAGATCCTTACGGGTGGGCGAGACCTTCGGTCAGGTATGACACGCCCGCGCCCTGCGGGCGATGCCGTCATGCCGGGCCGAGTGGTCCTCCGTAGGAGCCCGAGTGGCGCTTCGCGAACGGCCCGGGGCCCGGCTCTCACAGAAAGCCACCCGGAATGCATCTCGACCTCCTGGCGATTCTCACCGCCTTCGGCCTGATCTTCCTCGCGGAGCTCCCCGACAAGACGATGTTCGCCTCGTTGGCCATGGGCACCCGTATGCGGCCGCTCTACGTCTGGTTCGGCACCTCGTCCGCTTTCGTCGTGCACGTCGCCATCGCGGTCGGAGCGGGCGGGCTGATCGGCCTGCTGCCCGACTGGATCGTCAAGCTCGTCTCGGCCGCCCTCTTCGCGTTCGGCGCGTTCATGCTGCTGCGCAGCGGTTCGGGTGACGAGGAGGAGGACGAGGAGATCAAGACCGTCACGGGGTTCTGGCCGGTCTACTCGACGGCGTTCATGGCGGTCTTCATCAGTGAGTGGGGTGACCTGACCCAGATCACCACCGCGAACCTCGCCGCGAGCAACGGTGCCTGGTCCACGGCCATCGGTTCGGCGATCGCCCTCATGTCGGTGTCCGCGCTGGCGCTGCTCGCCGGCCGGTTCATCGCCAAGCGGGTGCCGCTGAAGACCGTGCAGCGTATCGGCGGGCTGTGCATGCTCGGTCTGGCGATCTGGTCGGTCGTCGAGATCTTCGCGGGCTGAGCGTGCGGGCCGGGCCGGGTGCCCGGCCCGGCCGCCGATGCCGGGAACGCGTCCGACGCCGCTCAGAACAGGGCGGGCGACTCGCCCTCCGTACCGCGCTCGAAGGCGAGCAGCCGTTGCTTGCGGTCCAGCCCGCCGCCGTACCCCGTCAGGCTCCCCGAGGCTCCCACGACACGGTGGCAGGGGACGATGATCCCGACCGGGTTCCTGCCGTTGGCGAGGCCCACCGCGCGGGAGGCGCCCGGTTTGCCGAGGTTTTCGGCGAGCTCGCCGTAGGAGCGGGTCTCGCCGTACGGGATGCGCACGAGTTCGGCCCAGACGCTCCGCTGGAACGGGGTGCCGGCCAGGCACAGCGGCAGGTCGAACTCCGTCAGGTCCCCCGCGAAGTAGGCGTCGAGCTGGCGGACCGTCTCGGCGAAGGGCCGTGGATCGGGTACGCCGAAGGTCTCCTCGGGCGGCCGGTGCCGCTGCCCCGTCATGTACAGACCGGCCAGCACGCCGTCGGTCGCTACGAGGGTGAGTGCCCCGTACGGACTGTCGACGACCTTGTGCTGCCTGCTCGTCGTGGGTGCGGGGGTCGTGGGTGTGGTGGTCATGGTTCGTCCTCACGCCCTCAGGCGGGCAGATGGTTGATGGGGTGGTCGTCGACGGTCCAGAGGTACTGCACGGCGTACGCCCGCCAGGGGCGCCACTGCTCGGCGCGTGCGGTGAGAGCGGCGGGGGTCGCCGGCAGACCGAGCTGTCCGGCTCCCCTGCGGATGCCGAGGTCGGTGGGGAGGAAGGCGTCCGGGTCCCCCAGGGCACGCATGGCGATGACCTCGACCGTCCAGGGGCCGAAGCCGGGCAGCGCGGCCAGTTCCGTGCGCGCTTCCCTCCAGTCGGCGCCCTCCTCCAGCCGCAGGGACCCGTCCGCGAGCGCGGCGACGAGCGTGGTGAGGGTGGTGCGCCGGCTGCGTGGCAGGGCCAGCGCCTCCGGGTCGAGACCGGCCAGCGCCTCGGAGGTCGGGAAGAGGTGGGTCAGACCGCCTTCCGGGTCCTCCACCGAAATCCCGTGGGCACGGACCAGCCGGGCCGCGTGGGTGCGGGCGGCGGCTGTGGAGACCTGCTGGCCGAGCACCGCGCGTACGGCGAACTCCGCCGGGTCGACCGTGCGCGGCACCCTGCGGCCGGGGCCGGCGTCGACCAGCGGGGCGAGCAGCGGATCCGAGCGCAGCTGGTCGTCCACGGCGACCGGGTCGGCGTCCAGGTCGAGGAGTCTGCGGCAGCGGCTGATGGCCTGGGTGAGGTCGCGGGGGTCGGTCAGGGAGAGCCGGCAGTCGATGTGGCCGGGCTGCGGGGTGAGGGCCACGATGCCGTGCCCGTGCGGGAGGGTGAGGGTGCGGCGGTAGGCACCGTCGCGCCATTCCTCCACGCCGGGCACCGCGGTCGCGGCGAGGTGTCCGAAGAGGTTTCCGGGGGTGAGCGGGGCGCGGTACGGCAGCCTCAGGGCGATGACCCCGGGGGTCCCTGGCGTACGGCGCCCTCGTGCCGCGCGGGTCCGCAGCTCTCCCGGGGCGAGGGCGAAGACCTCACGCACGGTGTCGTTGAACGTGCGGATCGACGAGAACCCGGCGGCGAAGGCGATCTCGGCCATGGGGAGTTCCGTGGTCTCGATGAGGACCCGGGCGGTCTGGGCACGCTGGGACCTGGCCAGTGCGAGTGGTCCCGCGCCGAGTTCGGCGAGGAGCTGGCGCTCGACCTGCCGGGCGGAGTAGCCGAGCCGGGCGGCGAGCCCCGGCACACCTTCGCGGTCGACCACCCCGTCCTGGATGAGGCGCATGGCCCGGGCGACGGAGTCGGCGCGTGCGTTCCACTCCGGGGAGCCGGGGGTGGTGTCGGGGCGGCACCGCTTGCAGGCGCGGAAGCCTGCCTGCTGGCAGGCGGCGGCGCTGGGGTAGAAGGTCATGTTCCTGGCCTTGGGCGGCACGACCGGACAGCTGGGCCGGCAGTAGATCCGGGTGGTCAGGACCGCGGTGAAGAACCAGCCGTCGAAGCGGGCGTCCTTCGAGCGGACGGCCCGCACGCAGCGCTCGGTGTCGGTGTGCATGGTCCAAGCATCGGGCACCGGAAGGCCCGGCGGCTGGCGGAAATCCGACATGGACCTCGCGCGGAAATCCGACGTGCGTTCGCGCGGCTCCCACCTGCGCGTCCGGCGGTGAGGGCGCTTCACCCCTTCCGCCCAATGTTCAGGTTTATGAACTCTGATCACGTACAGATGTCTTGACGCGGTCACGACAGGCGTTTACGGTCCGAGAAAGCGCTTGCCCCCCACCCGGCGTGGTGTCGGTCGCACCAGCGGTTCAGAAACTTGGACGAGCCGGTTGCAGCACCTCGTCGCTCCGCGACAGGAAGGGCCACCCCCATGTGCCCGCTCGGCCCCGCCCGCTCCGGTCGCTCCCGCACCGGACCGGGCTCCTCCGCCGAGGAGTTGCCGGATGCGCCGCCCCGACGCCCGCCGGCCGGCGGAACCAACCCGACCTGGAGACGAACGATGCAGAAGAAGAAGCCCGTCATCGCGTGTGTCAGCCTGCTGGCCGGCTCGCTCGTCGCACTGTCCGGCACCCTCGCTCAGGCCACCTCCACCCCCACCGACGCCGGCTCCCTGGCCGCGGACGCCCTGTATGTGGCACCGTCCGGCAGCGACGACGCGGCCGGTACGCAGTCCGACCCGACGACCCTCTCCTCGGCGATCGGCCGGGTCTCCTCCGGCGGGACGATCTACCTGCGCGGCGGGACGTACACGTACTCCGAGACGGTCACCATCCCGCCGGGCAACGACGGCACCTCGGCAGCCCGCACGACACTCGCCGCCTATCCGGACGAGACCCCGGTCCTGAACTTCGCCGCCATGAGCGAGGACCCGGCGAACCGCGGCCTGGCGGTGAACGGCGCCTACTGGCACGTGGACGGCGTCGTCGTCGAGCACGCCGGCGACAACGGGATCTTCGTCGGTGGCAGCGACAACGTCATCGAGCACGTCGTGACGCGCTTCAACCACGACTCGGGCCTGCAGATCTCGCGGATCGCCTCCGACACACCCGACGACGAGTGGCCGGCGAACAACCTCGTCCTGAGTTCCGAATCGCACGACAACGCGGACTCCGACGGCGAGGACGCCGACGGCTTCGCCTCGAAACTCACCTCGGGCCCCGGGAACGTCTTCCGGTACACCGTGTCCCACAACAACATCGACGACGGCTGGGACCTCTACACCAAGTCGGAGACGGGCCCCATCGGACCGGTGACCATCGAGGACTCCCTCTCCTACGACAACGGCACCCTCTCCGACGGGACCGTGAACTCCGACGGCGACCGCAACGGCTACAAGCTCGGCGGCGACGGCATCGAGGTCGACCACATCGTCCGGCGCAACATCGCCTACGGCAACGGCCACCACGGATTCACCTACAACAGCAACCCCGGCTCCATGGCGGTGTCGGACAACGTCAGTATCGACAACGCCGAGCGCAACTTCTCCTTCGACAAGGGCACTTCGGTGTTCCGGGACAACGTCTCCTGCCGCGGCGACGACGGTTCCAACGACAAGACCGTGGGTGACGCGGACAGTTCCAACCAGTTCTGGACCGGCTCCAACGGGCCGGCGTGCTCAGCGTACTCAGGTGCGATGGACTGGTCCTTCGCCGACGACGGCTCCCTCGTCGTCACCTTCGGCGGCAACAGGGTGACGCCGTAGTCGCACGTGACCGCCACGCCCCCGCCGGTCCGTCCGCACCACCTGGACGGACCGGTGGGGGCTCGGTCGCGTCCGCGCCGGGACAGTGAGGTTTCGGTCACCTTCACGCAATGAAACATCCCGGAAACGCGACGGCGTCCTGTGTGAAACGCACGCCCGCGACTCTCTCTGGGCCGGACCCCACGCCGCCCCGAGGAGGGACCCCCTCTTGACCCCCGTGACCCTGGCCTCGGCAGGCCTCGACACAGGCGACACCGCCTGGCTCCTCGCCGCCACCGCTCTCGTCCTGCTGATGACGCCGGGCCTCGCCCTGTTCTACGGCGGCATGGTCCGCACCAAGAGCGTCCTCAACATGCTGATGATGAGCTTCGTGTCCATCGCGCTGGTCACGGTCGTCTGGCTGGTCGCCGGCTACTCGCTGGCGTTCGGCGACGACACGTTCGCGGGCCTGATCGGCGGACTCGGACATGTCGGCATGGTCGGGATCGGCCCCGACGATCTCACCGGCAGCGTTCCCACCCTGCTCTTCACCACGTTCCAGCTCACGTTCGCGATCCTCACCGCCGCCCTGATCAGCGGGGCGATCGCGGACCGTATGAAGTTCGCGGCGTGGCTGGTCTTCGTGCCGGTGTGGACCCTCCTCGTATACGTTCCCGTCGCCCACTGGGTATGGGGGCCGGGCGGGTGGATCGTGGACGCCCTCGGCGCCCTCGACTTCGCCGGCGGGCTCGTCGTGGAGATCACGTGCGGAGCGTCGGGCCTGGCCCTCGCCCTCGTGATCGGACCCCGGATCGGATTCAAGAAGGACGCGATGCGTCCGCACAACCTGCCGATGGTGATGCTCGGCGCGGGCCTGCTGTGGTTCGGCTGGCTCGGGTTCAACGGCGGTTCGGCGCTGGGCGCCAACGGCCTGGCCGCCGCATCGGTCCTCAACACCCTCGTCGCGGGCTGCACCGGGCTGCTGGGCTGGCTCTTCGTCGAGCAGCGGCGCGACGGGCACCCGACCACCTTCGGCGCGGCGTCCGGCGTCGTCGCCGGCCTGGTGGCGATCACCCCCGCGTGCGGGACCGTGGGCGTACTCGGCGCCACCGTCGTCGGACTCGTGGCGGGCGTCGTCTGCTCGTACGCGGTCGCCTGGAAGTTCCGCCTCGACTACGACGACTCCCTGGACGTCGTCGGCGTGCACTTCGTGGGAGGTGTCGTCGGGACGCTGCTCATCGGGCTGTTCGCGACGTCCGCGATGACCGGCGGGGCGGAGGGTCTCCTTTACGGCGGCGGGGCGGGCCAGCTCGCCCGGCAGGCCGTCGCGGTGCTCGCCGTGGCCGCGTACACCTTCCTGGTGACCTACGGGATCGGCAAGGTGATCGACCGGACGATGGGCGTGCGGGCCTCCGAGGAGGAGGAACTCACGGGCCTGGACCAGACGGTCCACGCCGAGAGCGCCTACGATCACGGCGGCCTGGGTCATGCCGCCGCGCAGGCGCCGGGTCAGTCCGTACTTCGTCTCCAGGACAGGAGCACCGCCCCATGAAGCTCATCACCGCGGTCGTGAAGCCGCACCGCCTCGACGAGGTGAAGACCGCGCTGCAGGACCTCGGCGTGAACGGGATGACCGTCACCGAGGCGAGCGGCTACGGACGTCAGCACGGCCACACCGAGGTCTACCGGGGTGCCGAGTACAGGGTGGACCTCGTCCCCAAGATCCGTGTCGAGGTGCTGGTCGAGGACGCGGACGCGGAGCCGGTCCTGGACGCGGTGGTCCGCGCCGCCCGCACCGGCAAGATCGGCGACGGCAAGGTGTGGGCGGTGCCGGTGGAGACCGCTGTGCGGGTCCGCACGGGCGAGCGGGGTCCGGAGGCCCTGTAGGCGGCAGAACCCGGTTCCTCCGGATGCACCGCCGTCTGCGACGCTTACGTGGTGGCCGATTCGTCCACCACGTGTCCCACGGCGCCCGTGCCACCGCCGAGTTCGGAGTTCCCGCAGTGCTTTTCGACATCACCCGCGGCCGGCTCGCCGACGCCTTCGGCGAGGACCGGCTGGTGACCCTGCCCGCGACCGCCTTCCCGCCCGCGGCGGCCGGCACCGAGGGAGCCCGCCTCCTGCAGACCGTCGGCGTCCCCACCGGGACGCTCTGGCTGCGTGAGCACGACGCGGACGGGCTGCCCCTGGTCCGGGACGTCGTCCACCTCGAGAACTTCGAGGACGTCCCGCACGATGCAGGCGAATGGCCCGTCATCGGCTGGCTGCTCAACGCCCACCTGGCCCTCGAACCCGGTTCCGGCGCGGTGCACGCCTTCGACCCCGACGAAGAAACCGTCCAGGGCCTCCACACGGATGTCTCCTCCCTCGTCCAGGTCGGCCTCCGGTTCCAGCGTCTGCTGGAGGAGTTCACCTTCGACGACGACAGCGACGAGGAGGCCGGCTTCGAACGCCTGGACCGTGAGGTCGAGCGGGTACGCGTCGAGACGAGCGCCGTCGACCCGCTCCCCTTCCAGGACGACGAGACGGTCTGGTCGGTGCTGGGCGAGGAGATCGCCATGGGTCAGCACTTCAGGGGCGACAGCCCGGGAGCGCGTTCGCTCCCGGGATGACCGGCAGGCTCACCTCGCGGGACGGCCCAGGGACAACGGGCGTCCGCAGGGCAGCGCTCAGGGGAGGGACCTGCACAGTTCCTCGCCCACGAGGGCGCTCATGGCCTGGCGCGTGCCCTGGCCGCCGTCGCTGGTGGCGTACACCACGGCGGTCCGGGCGCCGTCCGCAGTGACGCCACTCCAGCTGCGGTAGCCGAGGAGTTCACCGGGGTGACCGAAGTAGGTGCCGCCGCACGGCAACGGGAGTTCGCCCAGGCCGAGTCCGTACCTCACGCCGGGCATGCCGATCCCGGGCGCGGACACGGTGGTCGTCATCTCGTCGAGCTGCGCCGGGCCCAGCAGACGTCCGCCGAGAAGCGCGGAGTGGAACCGGCTCAGATCGCGCGTCGTGCTGACGAGCGAACCGGAGCCGACGGCCATGCTGGGGTCGAGGACCGTGACGTCGATGGCGGTGCCGGTGCCGAAGGCGCTGTAGCTCCGGGCGTGCGGGCCCGGGACGGAGACCGAGTCGCCGGGTACGGAGGTCTCCCTGAGGTCCAGCGGGCGGATGATCCGTCGGTTCACCTCCTGTGCCCAGCTGCGGCCGGTGACCCGATGGATGATCATCGCGGCGAGGACGTAGTTGGTGTTGGAGTAGGACCATTCCCGCTCGGCGGTGGCTGCGGGAGACTTCCGCAGAGCCAGCCGCACCAGTTCCCGGGGGGTGTAGGAGCGTGACCGTTCGGCCCGGTAGCCGGCCACGCTGTTCAGGGCGGGGATCCGCGGCAGTACGTCAGGGATGCCGCTGGTGTGCTGCAGGAGCTGCCGCACGGTGACGCGGTAACCGTCCTTCCCGACCACTCCCGGCAGCCACTGCTCCACGGTGTCGTCCAGGGACAACCGTCCCTCGCCGACGAGTTGCAGCACGACCGTCGCGGTGAAGGTCTTGGTGGTACTGCCGATCCGGAATCTGCCGTTCTGCGGCATCGGCAGGACGGCTCCCCTGCGCGCGGTGCCGGCACGCGCACGGTCGCGGGTGTGCGGTGACGTGACCTCGGCGGCCACGCCGACGACTCCGGTGTCGTGGATCGCCTCCACGTGCCGTCGCAGCGGACCGGCCTCCCCGGGCATCGCCGCCACCGTCGGCCCGGTCGATACGACCAGGAGAGCAGCGGCCAGGCCGAGTCCGACCGACCGTCGCCTACCGGAAACACTCATGCTGATCCCCATTCCGCTCCGGTCGCCTGCGCGTGCAGGGACCGTTCCGTCCGTGGCCCCGGGGGCCGGCGGTCCGCCACCATCCCATCGGAGCAGGGGCCATCGGCCCATCCGGCTGTCCCCCCGTCCGGACGACGCGCTGTCCCCCGGGCGTGCCGGGGGTTTTCTCCCGCAAGCGGGGGTCGTACGGGCGCCGGCCGACGGGTTCCCCACGCGGACGCCCCCGGGAGGCCGAGGTGAGACCGCCGGGGCACCACCAGTCAGGTGATCCACGGGTGCCGTCGGCCGGATCGGATACCGTCCTGGCCATGACGACTGCCAGGGCCAGGAAGGTCGATGACGTGAAGGTCGGCGACCTGCTGCGCGGCTGGCGCAGGCTGCGGGGGGTCACTCAGCTCGAACTGGCCCTGAAGGCGGACAGTTCCGCACGCCACATCAGCTTCGTCGAGACCGACAGGTCAACACCGAGCCGCTCCATGGTGCTTCATCTCGCCGAGCATCTCGACGTTCCTGTGCGCGACCGCAACTCGCTCCTGATGGCGGCGGGTTACGCCCCCACGTATCCGGAGACGTCACTGACCGCACCGGTGATGACGACGCTTCGCGCCGGGCTCGACCAGCTGCTGACCGCCTACGAACCCTTCCCCGCCCTGGTGATGGACGGGATGTACGACGTGGTGACCGCGAACAAGGGCGTCGGGATGCTGCTCGAAGGGGTGGCCGGACACCTGCTGCAGCCGCCCCTGAACGCCATGCGCCTGACGCTGCACCCGCAGGGCCTGGCCCCGAGGATCCGCAATCTGGGTGAGTGGCGCGCCCACCTGCTGGAACGGATGCACAGGCAGGCCACGTCGCGCTCCTCGGACGCGCTGCGCGGCCTGTACGAGGAGGTCGCGGCCTATCCGGCACCCGCCGGGAACACCCACACCGTCCCGGAGAAGGAAACGGAAGGCGGAACAGAAGGGCATTCAAGGGCCGTTCACCCGTACGCGTTGCCGCTGCGGATCGAAGCGGGCGGGCGGCTGCTGTCCTTCGTCTCGACGGCCACGACGTTCAACACCCCGATGGATGTGACCGTCTCCGAACTGGCCGTCGAGACGTTCCTGCCCGCTGACCCGGAGACTGCCGCCGCTCTCCGGGCGGCGGGCTGAGGGGAGCGCTCACGCCTCCGGCAGCCGGTCCAGGGCGTACAGGCGCGGCAGGTTCACGACGATCGCCTCCTGGGTGCTGCGGGCGATGACGACCACGGCCTCCTCGGTGGGGTCCGGGTTCTCCTCGCGGTGCGGGACGAACGGAGGGACGAAGATGTAGTCGCCCGGCGAGGTGCGCAGCCGCACCTCCTCGGGCTCGTCCCCGGAGTCGTCGACGAAGACGAACTCGGGGTGCCCGCTCACCACATGGATGGCGGTCTCGGACTCACCGTGGTGATGGTCGGAGGACGCCGTCGCGGGGGCCACGTGGGTCTGGCCCATCCACAGCTTCTCGGAGCCGACGGTCTTCCCGCTCACGGCGCTGAACCTGCGCATGCCTCCGGTCTGCGCCGTGTCACCGTCCAGCGCGTCCGCACGGATGTGATGCAGACGGGTGCGAAGGGGGCCCGCGGTGCGGCCCGGGGTTTCGTGGAGATGAGGGTGGAACCCTTCTCCGGGGGTCGTCGACGGCTCGCTCATGGCAGGGACGTTAGGTCGGTGGCGAAAAGGATGTCAAGAGGTGTCCTTTCCCCTTCACCTGCGGCAATGTTCCCGCAATGTCGGGCACGGACGCCGGGCCGGAACGGCCGGAAGAGCCTCGCCTGCGGCCCACCGCCGGGGCATGATGTGGGCATGCATATCTCCGCGAAGGCGGACTACGCCACGCGCGCCCTGCTGGAGCTCGCGAGTGATCCCGGCCGTCCGCTCTCCTGTGAGGCCATCGCCTCCTCGCAGGAAATTCCGTTCAGGTTCTTGAAATCAGTCGTTGGCGAGCTCAGAAGAGCCGGTCTGGTGCGCAGCCAGCGCGGCTGCGAAGGCGGCTACTGGCTCGGGAGACCGGCCGGGGAGATCGCCCTGCTGGATGTCGTGCGCGCCGTGGACGGCGAACTGATCACCCTGCGGGGCGAGTCGCTGACCGGGCTCGACTACCCCGGGCCGGCCGTCGGCCTGCCCGGGGTGTGGAGGCGGGTCGAGTCGGACGCCGCGGCGGTGCTCGGCGGGCTCACGCTGGCCGCGCTGCTGCCCGCCGGCGCGCGCGAGGAGCCGTCCGCGATCGGTGCCGCGTGAGCGGCGGCCAGGAGGCGCAACCGGTGGAGGTGGTGGAGTACACCTACCCGCTGTGCCCGTGGGCCTGGGGGTCCGAACCGGTCTTCCGCAGGCTCAGGACCGCGCTCGACGGCCGGGTCCGCTGGCGGCGGGCGTACGCGGTCCTCTTCGACGACGAGGACGATCCGGCACCGGATCCGGCGGCCGAAACCGCCTACTACGCCGGCTACGTCGAGAGGATCGGCGCGCACACGCGAGCGCCGTGGGCGGCCCGGCTGAGCCGGGTCGCGGCCAGTTCCTGGCCCTCCTCGCTCGTGGCCGCGGCCGCCGAGCTCCAGGGTGCCGACGTGGCCGAACGGGTCCTACGCCGGCTGCGCGAGACCGTCTTCGTGCTGGGTGAGCCGGCGGACACCCCGGAGGCCGCGCTGGCTGCCACGCGCGGTGTCCCGGGGCTGGACCCCGAGCGGATCAGAGCGGACGCGGCTTCGCCCGGGGTGCTGGAACGGGTGCGGGCCGACCGCGCGGAGGCGCGGCGGCCGGTCCCCGAAGTCCTGTCCGTGCACAGCAGATCACCGCACCCCGGCACCGCGAAGGAGACGTTCGATGGCGGGTACCGCTACGCGTTGCCGACGCTCCTGCTGCGCGCCCCCTCGGGGTATCGCGCGATCCCCGGCTGGCGGCCGTACGCCGCCTATGCGACGGCCGTCGAGGAGCTCTGCCCAGGACTCCTGGAATCGTCCGCGCCGCTCTCCCCGTCCGAAGCGCTGGAGCGCCACGGGAGCCTGACCGAACCGGAACGCCACCTGCTGGCGGAGGGTGCGTGGCCCCCGTCGGGGGCGGTCCCCCTGCAGACGGGAAATGGTGCTCTGTGGCTGCATCCTGGCGAGGCGTCAGCACGTCCGGCCGGACCTCCCGGGCCTGCCGCAGCGCTCTGAGCTGCAGCTGAACCCCGTCCCGCTGAATGAGACACCAATGGGTGTCCATTGACAGGCGCGGACGGCTGCCGCAAGGATATGCCCATGCTCACGACGCACCCCGGTGTGGTGTGCCGCTACGTGGACCTGCGGCGCACCTCCAGCGCACTCTGTCGCTGACCGCCCACCACCCCCGTCCCACAGGCGCCGCCTGACATCCGTCGGCAGCACCGGCCGTCCGCCGGCCCGCTGATCCGCGCCTGTGCCCCGCGTCGGCCCTCCGCCTTCCGTCGCGCCTTCTTCGTCGTGTCCCCGTACGGGTCGTGAGCTCCTCGACGCCTCCGCCCGGGTCCGCCCCTGCCCAGCCGTGCGCCGCCGCCCCGGCGGCGCACGGCCGCATACGCGACGACGGTCACGTGCGAGTGCCGCGCCCCCTTCCCGCGCTCCAACGCCTCCTCCTGCCCTGCTCCGGGTCGGGACTCATCAGAGAGAACGAGATGCCCGCACGACTCACGATCCGCCGCCGACCGGACGTCCGGTCGGCCCGACAGGCGGGCGGCCTGAGGGTCGCTGCCCTCGGAACCGCTTTTGTCGCCCTGCTCGTCCCGGCTCTGAGCGCTTGCGGCGGCAGTGCCTCGTCGGCGGCCGGCAGCGCCACCCTGAAATGGGCCTCTTCCTACTTCCCGAGCCACTGGGATCCGGTGGTAGGGGGAAGTGGTGCGCAGTTCCGTGAACTGGCCCTCGTCTACGCCTCGTTGACACGGACCGACGAGGAGGGCAAGGCCGTTCCGGACCTCGCCGAGAGCTGGGAGTACAACGAGAAGGGTGATCTGATCACCTTCCACGTACGTCCCGGGCTGAAGTTCAGCGACGGCGAACCGGTCGACGGCGCGGCCGTGAAGGCCGCCATCGCGCGGGCGCAGAAGCAGAAGAACTCCGCGCTCTTCGGCGACCTGACGTCGATCGGATCGGTGGAGGCCGACGGGCTGGACGCCACGCTCCACCTCACCCAGGTCGACTACCAGATACCTCAGTTGCTCGGCGAGCGCGTCCTGCAGATCGCCAGCCCGAAGGCCGCGGGGAACCCCACGAAACTGGACCAGGACCCCGTCGGTGCCGGACCGTTCGTCATCGACCAGCTGATCCCGGGCACCAAGGCGGTCCTGCGGAAGAACCCTGACTACTGGGACGCGAAGAACATCCACATCGACAATGTCGAGCTGGTGTCCGCCCCCGACGCCTCCACCGTCGTCTCGGGCCTTCAGACCGGCGTCTACAACTTCGCCGACCTCGACCCGAGCCAGGCCACCGCCGCCGAGAAGGCGGGGCTGGACGTGTTCTCCCAGCCCGGCTTCAACGCCTCGAACATCAGCCTGAACGTGAACAAGGCGCCGTTCGACGACGACAGGGTCGTCGACGCGCTCCGTCACGCGGTCAACCGCAAGGAGTTCGTCGACAAGCTGACGTTCGGTCACGGCGAGACGACCGACCAGCCGTTCCCCAAGGGGTACGTGGCCTACGACTCGGAGTCGGAGAACGCCTACCCCTACGACCCTGCGAAGTCGAAGAAGCTCCTCGCCGAGGCGGGTCACAAGCCCGGCGACATCAAGCTGAACCTGGTCATCCCGGCGGAGGACCCCCAGGCCGAGATCGTCCAGTCCCAGCTGGCCGCCGTGGGCGTCAAGGTCACCATCAAGATCGACAAGAACTGGGCCACGCCGTTCTTCGCGAAGGACCTGGCCTTCTCCCTGTACTCGACGACGGGCCGCGACTCCGCGGTGCAGACCCTCACCGCCCATTTCGGTCCTGACGGCCCGCTCAACCTCAGCACTCCCTATGAGCCGGACGGTTTCAAGGAGGCCGTGGCCAAGGTCCGTCGGACGCCGCTGGACGCGTCCGACTACCCGCAGGTCCTCCAGGCGGCGACACGTGCGGGCCTGGAGAGCAAGGCGCTCATCTTCACCTTCTCCTCGCCCAACCTCTTCGCCAAGAACAAGGCGCTCTCCGACCTGCCGAAGAACCCCGCCCACATCGACTGGACCGGCGTGAAGATCGCTGCCGGCTCCTGACCATCCATCCACTGCAGAGAGGGGGCAGCCCCATGACGACGACCACGCCCGAGGCCACGCCCGGGCGCCGCGGCCGGGTCGCCACCGCCAAAGCGCGGCATGCGGCGGGGCGAGTGGCGGCCGTCCTCGGCCGGTCGGTCGCGATCTTCGTACCGGTGTTCCTGGTGGCGACCTTCGTGACGTTCGCGCTGCGGTCCATGAGCGGGCTCAGCCCGGCGCGGATCCAGCTGGGCGAGGAGGCGACCCCCGAGGCGATCCAGCGCATCGAGGCCGAGTGGGGACTCGACAAGCCCTTCCTGACCCAGTACTGGAACTGGTTCACCGATGTCCTGCACGGGCAGCTCGGCACCAGCTGGGTCAACGGGGCCGACATCTCCACGCTGATCGGCCTCGGACTGGGAGTGAGCCTCTCGGTCGCGACCTTCGCGCTGGTCATCGGTGTGGTCGCCGGTTTCGTTCTCGGCACGGTGGCGGCGCTCCGGCGCACCACCGTCGTCGACCGGGCGATCACCGGATTCGTCACGGTGATCTCGGTGATGCCGGCCTTCGTCGTCGGCATCGTGCTGGTGGCGGTCCTCGCCGTGGGGTTCGGGCTGTTCCCCTCGGCCGGGTACGTCCCGGCCGGGCAGGGGGTCGGTCCGTGGCTCGCCCACATCACGCTCCCCGCGCTCGCGCTGAGCTTCGACGTCATCGCCGATGTCGCCCGGCAGTTGCGGTCCAGCCTCATCGCGGCCTACGGGGAGAACTACGTGACGGGCGCTGTGGTCCGGGGCCTGAGTCCTCGGCGGATCTTCTTCGGACACGTCCTGCGCAACGGCCTCGGGCCCGCCCTCGCCACGATCGGCCAGAAGTTCCCGGCTCTGGTAGGCGCCTCCGTCGTCACGGAGTGGATCTTCGGCCTCCAGGGGTTCGGCCGGTTCGCAAACGACTCGGCGCAGGCCGGTGACGTGCCCGCCGTACAGGGCGTGCTCGTGGTGTCGATCGTGCTGGTCGTCTCCTTCAACCTGATCATCAATCTGGTGCTGGCGCGTGTGATGCCGGCATCCCAGCGGGGGGTATGACGATGGTGCGCCGCGTCCTCTCACTCACATCCGGCCGGATCGCCGTGGCGATCCTCGTGCTGATCGCCCTGCTCGCGGTCTGCGGCCCGTGGCTCGCGCCGCAGGACCCCCTGGCGACCAGCGACAACACCTTGGCCTCGGCCTCGGGCGCCCACTGGCTGGGGACGGACCACCTGGGCCGTGACGTGTTCAGCCGCCTCCTGGACGGCTCACGGATCAGCGTGCTCGGATCGCTGGAGGTCGCGCTGATGGCCCTGGTCGTCGGCGCGGTCCCCGGCATCCTGTCGGTCTACTCCGGCAGGGTCTTCGAGTGGCTGACCCTCCGTCTGGCCGACACCCTGGTCGCCCTGCCGTTCCTGCTGTTCGCCATCGCCGTGATCGCACTGCTCGGCAACGGCATCACCCAGGCCATGCTCGTCACGGGCGCGCTGGTCTCCCCACTCTTCTACCGGGTCTCCCGTGCCGCCACCCTGGCCGTGGCCCGCTCCCCGTACGTGGAGGCCGCGATCATCTCCGGCGCCTCCGTCGGCTGGGTCGTACGCCGTCACGTCTGGGTCAAGGTGCTCCCGCCGATCGCGGTGGCTCTCGCCCAGACCATCGGCGTGGGCTTCGTCATCGTGTCGAGCCTGACCTTCCTGGGGATCGGCGTCCAGCCCCCGGCTCCCACCTGGGGCGGTCTGCTCGCCTCCGACCTGGGCTATCTCAGCCACCAGCCCTGGGCCCCGGTGGCACCCGCCCTGCTGATCATGGTCACGGTCTGGGCGTGCAACCTGCTCGCCGACGCCATCCGCGACGTCTCGGGTGAAGCGGGCCGCGCCCTGGTCAACCGACGCAAGGCCCGGGCCCGCACCGGCACATCCGCCCCCGTCACCGTGGGAGGTTCCCGATGAGGACCCTGTCCCAGAACACCGCCCTCGACCGCACCGAGGAGCCCGCGGCCACCGGGCCCGCCGGGACGGCCGCCCCGGCCGCTCCGCCGGTGATCGCCGTCCGCGACGTACGCATCAGTGACCGCGTCACCGACCGGGAGATCGTCCACGGCGTCGGCTTCGAGCTCACACCGGGCAAGGCGGTCGGCATCGTCGGCGAGTCCGGCAGCGGCAAGACCCTCACCTGCCGTGCCGTGCTCGGCATCCTGCCCCCGCACTTCGAGGTGTCCGGCGGTTCCGTCGAGATCGGCGGCACCGACATCGCCACCCTGACGCCTCGTCGGTGGACGGCCCTGCGGGGCACCACGGTCGGCGCGGTGTTCCAGGACCCGGCGTCCTACCTCAACCCGTCGATCCGTGTGGGCGCCCAGATCGCCGAGGTCATCCGGGTGAAGAAGGGCGTGAAGCGGCGCGAGGCACGCCGACAGGCTCTCGGACTCCTCCACGCGGTGAGGCTCCGGGACCCGGAGCTGGTCTACGGGCAGTACACCTACGAGCTGTCCGGCGGCATGCTCCAGCGCGTCCTGATCGCGGCGGCGATCGCCGTCGAGCCGCGGGCCCTCATCGCCGACGAGGCCACCACCGCACTCGACGTCACGGTCCAGGCCGAGATCCTCGACCTGCTCGCCGAACTGCGCGAGCGCACCGGCCTGGCGCTCGTCGTCGTCTCCCACGACCTGGCCGTCGTCGCCCAGCTGTGCGACGAGGTCCTGGTCATGCGGCGGGGCGAGGTGGTGGAGCAGGGCCCGACGCGGTCCGTGCTGCACGACCCGCAGCACGAGTACACCCGGCTGCTCGTGGCCGAACACGAGAGTTACGGCCTGGACAAGTTCCTCACCCCGCAGGACCCCGAGGAGGCGTCATGACCACCGCGTCACCGAGGACGAGGACCGTCGGCCGGGAGGAGGAAGCCCCCTCCCCCGTCCTCGCCGTCGAGGGCCTGGAGGTCCGCTACGGCCGGGGGCGCCGGGGCCGGAGCGCCCTGCGAGGGGTCTCGCTGAGCATCGCGCCCGGGGAGACGGTCGGCGTCATCGGCGAGACGGGCTCCGGGAAGTCCACACTGGCCCGCGCCGTACTCGGCCTCGTGCGCGTCTCGGCCGGCTCGGTCCGGATCGGTGGCGAGGACGTCACCGGGTTCGGCAACCGCCAGTGGCGCGGCCTGCGCCGGCGGGGCGTCGTCCAGTACGTCTTCCAGGACCCGCTGCGCAGCCTCGATCCGGATCTCACCGTCGAGGACTCCCTGACCGAACCGCTGCTCATCCAGGGGGTACCACGCAAGGAGGCGGCCGAGCGGGCCCGCGCGTTCCTCGACCGGGTCCACCTGCCGGAGGAGCTGCTCGGCCGACTGCCCGGAGAGCTGTCCGGCGGCCAGCGCCAGCGGGTCGCCGTGGCCCGCGCCCTGGTCACCGAGCCGTCCCTCGTCATTCTCGACGAGCCGGTCAGCGCCCTGGACTCCGCCAACCGCGTCCAGGTCCTGGAGATCCTCAAGGAGCTCCGCGCCTCCGGCACGTCCCTCGTCTTCATCTCCCACGACCTCGGTTCCATCGCCGGGACCGCCGACCGCATCGCCGTGCTCTACAGGGGTGAGCTCGTCGAGGTGGGGGCGGCCCGCGACGTCGTCAACCACCCGCGGCACGTGTACACACGGCTGCTCGTCGGCTCCGCGCCGACGCTGCACAGCCGGACCGCCGACCGGACCGAGCGCGAGGCCCTGCGCGCGCAGCTGAGCGGCTGACCTCAGAGCAGCCGGCCTCCCTCCGCATCCCCCGCACCACTGAGAGGAACACCCCATGTCCCGCAGGATCCATCTCGCACTGCACCCGTACGGCGTCGGCGGCCCCGGCCAGCACGGCCTCTGGAAGGACCCGGGCGTCGCGAAGAACGCCAGCATCGACATCAACTACTACATACAGCAGGCCCAGGCCGCCGAACACGCCCTGTTCGACGCGCTGTTCGTCGTCGACAGCCAGTTCATCAACGCCACCTACCCGTCGCACTACCTGAACCGGCTGGAGCCGCTCACGCTGCTCTCCGCCGTCGCCACCCACACCAGGAACATCGGCCTGGTCGGCACGGCGAGCTCGACGTACAACTCGCCGTTCAACCTCGCCCGCAGGTTCGCCTCCCTCGACCACATCAGCGGCGGACGCGCCGGCTGGAACGTGGTGACCAGCTTCGACACCGGCACGTCGAAGAACTTCGGGCTCGACGAACACCTCGACTACGCGACGCGCTACGGCCGCGCCCTGGAGTTCGTCCAGGTCGCGCGCGGTCTGTGGGACTCCTACGAGGACGACGCCTTCCCGGCCGACGTCGCACGGGACGTCTTCCTCGACCCGTCCAGGCTGCACGCGCTGGACCACGCCGGGGAGCACTTCAAGGTCGCCGGGCCGCTCAACATCTCCCGGTCGCCGCAGGGGCAGCCGGTCATCTTCCAGGCCGGGGTCTCCGCCGAGGGCCGTGACCTCGCCGCGCGGGTCGCCGAAGGCATCTACGCACCGGGCGGCACGCTGGAACAGGCGCAGGAGTACTACGCCGACATCAAGAAGCGCACCGCGGCCTACGGGCGGAACCCCGACCACATCAAGGTCTTCATCCACGGCGGCCCGATCGTCGGGGCGACGGACGAGGAGGCCCGGCGCCGCGAGCGGGAGATCTTCGAGGAGGACAACGACTTCGCGAGCAACCTCGCGCTCCTGGGCCGCTCCTTCGGCGCCTACGACTTCGGCGCGCACGACCTGGACGCGCCGTTCCCGGACGTCGCGCATCTCGCGGAGAAGGGCGGCCGGACGGGCGCCGCGAAGATCATCGAGCGGGCGAAGGCGGAAAACCTGACCCTGCGTCAGGTTGCCGACTCCGTCAACGCGTTCCGGCGCTCGCCCTTCGTCGGAGCACCGGAGACCGTCGCCGACACCATCGAGCGGTGGTACGACGCCGGAACCCTGGACGGCATCAACCTGGCCTTCCGGAACACCGACGACCTCAACCGCTTCGTGGACGGTGTGGTGCCCCTCCTGCAGAAGCGCGGACTGTTCCGGACGGAGTACGAGGCCGACACCCTGCGCGGCAACCTCGGACTGCCGCTCCCCGCGAACCGCCACACGGCCGAGCGTGAGCTCGTGAACGACTGATGCGCTCCACGCCGTCCCCGAACAGCCACGCACACGCACACGCGGGAGTCTGAGATGACCGAGTACACCGACCACCACGGACCCGAGGGGCTCCGTACCCGCGGCACCGTCGTCGTGGTGCCCGGCCGCGGTGAGACCCGGTCGGCCTACACGCGGCTCGGCCGGCGGCTGGCGGCCGACGCCTACCGTGTCCGCGTCGTCGACACCCCGGACCTCGACGAGGCGGACCTGGAGGGCTCGCTGACCCGCTTCGGCGAACAACTCGCCGCCGCGGCCGACGACTCGGCGGCCGGCGAGGACGGACCGGTACGTCCACTCGTGCTGGTGGGGGCGGACAAGGGGGCAGTCGCCCTGGCAGCGCTCCTCGGCGGGAGCGGAGTCCCCTCCGCCGTACGGCCGGACGCCGTCGTCCTCGCGGGGGCACCCGGCGGCGGGGCGGCAGCCGTAGGCGGCTGGGAGGACGAGCTCGACGTGCGTACCTCCTGCCCCGCCCACCGGGGCGCGCTCACCGAGGACGCCGGGACACGGCGCGGCGCGCTGGCCGAGGCGCTTCCCGAGGCCCTGCTCACAGCCGCGCACGACGGCGGGATCGGTGTCCCCGCACTGCTCCTCGTCGGTGACGCCGATCCCCTCGCGGACCGCGAGGCACTCGTCCGTACGGCGAAGTCGCTGCCGCGTGCACGGCTGGCGGTGGTGCGGGACGCCCACCACGACGTGCTGAACGACCTGCAGCACCGGTCGGTGGCCGCCGAGATCGTCACCTTCCTGGAGACCCTCCGCAACGAGCTGGTGCCGGTCGTCACGGTCGATTCGAGCGCGTGGTGAGCGCTGCCGGTCCCGGCGGCGCCACCATTTCCGATCCGTAGAGAGAGGTCCCCACCATGGCAAAGATCCTGTCCGTTTCCGGCAGCCCCT
The DNA here is from genome assembly GCF_030719215.1 of Streptomyces sp. Alt3. NCBI lineage: Bacteria > Bacillati > Actinomycetota > Actinomycetes > Kitasatosporales > Streptomycetaceae > Streptomyces > Streptomyces glycanivorans. The sequence goes on from NZ_CP120983.1 coordinate 1,126,818, forward strand.
CCGCCACCTCCCGCACCGCACGTCTCCTGCGTCACCTGGACGACCGTCTCCGGCAGCAGGGCCACGACGTGACGCCCCTGGACGTGCGCACCCTTCCCGCCGAGGCCCTGCTCGGCGCCGACTTCCGGCACCCGGCCGTCGTCGAGGCCACGGCACTGTTCGACGACGCGGACGGTGTGGTCATCGGCACGCCCGTCTACAAGGCCGCGTACTCGGGACTGCTGAAGACACTGCTGGATCTCCTCCCGCAGTACGCGCTGACCGGCAAGACCGTGCTGCCGCTGGCCACCGGGGGCAGCACCGCGCACGTGCTGGCGATCGACTACGCGCTGCGCCCGGTGCTGAGCTCCATGGGCGCGGCGCACATCGTGCCGGGCTGGTTCACGCTCGACAAGGACATCACCACGGGCGACGACGGCACACTGACGGTCGCACCCGGCACGGCCGAGGCCCTCGCCCAGGTCACCGACACCTTCTCCCGGGTGCTGGGCGGGCGTACGGCGGTGCTGGCCGCGACGGGCTGAACGCTCACGCCGCCCGCAGGCGCCGCCACACCGCCTTCGCGGCGTGGTGCCCGGACATGCCGTGCACACCGGGGCCGGGCGGCGTCGCGGACGAGCAGAGGAAGACCGCGGGGTGCGCGGTGGCGTAGGGCACGCGGGCGAGCCGGGGGCGGATCACCGTCTGGAGCCCGGCGAACGCCCCGGTGGCGATGTCTCCGCCGACGTAGTTGGCGTTGCGCGCCGCGAGCCGGGGCGGTCCGGCGACCGCCCGGGCCAGGACGAGGTCGCGGAAGCCGGGCGCGAACCGCTCCAGCTGACGCTCGACGACCTCCGTGGCGTCGCCCTCCCAGCCGGCCGGGACGTGCCCGTACACCCAGAAGACGTGGCGGCCTTCGGGGGCGCGGCCCGGGTCGACGAGGCTGGGCTGCGCGGTGATCAGGAACGGGACGCTCGGGTCGCGCCCGGCAACGGCCGCGCTCAGGGCCGCGTCGATCTCGCCGGCTGAGGGGCCGACGTGGACCGTGCCGGCACGCCGGGCCTCCTCGGCCGTCCAGGGCACGGGGCCGGACAGGGCGTAGTCGATCTTGAAGCAGGAGGGGCCGTAGCGGTAGTGGTCGTACGCGCCGCCCAGGCCCGCGATCCGGGCGAGTGCCGTCGGCGAGGTGTCGAAGACGTAGGCGCGGGCCGGCGGGAGTTCGTCGAGGCGCTTGACCTCGATGCCCGTGCGGATGGTGCCGCCCTGCTCGCGCAGGAACGAGGCGAGGGCGTCGGAGATCGCCTGTGAGCCGCCACGCGGGACCGGCCAGCCGTTCTCGTGCGCGGCGAGCGCGAAGAGGAGGGCGATACCCGCGGTCGCGAAGCCGCTGGTGGGCGCGATGGCGTGTCCGGCGAGGCCGGCGATCAGGCCTCGCGCCTTCTCCCCCCGGAAGCGACGGGAGAGCAGCGCGGCGGGCTGTATCGCGTCCAGTCCGAAGCGGGCCCAGCGGTACGGGTCCCGGGGCAGGCCGTCCCACGGAGTGCGCAGGAAGTCCTCGGCGAGGGTGTCCCAGTGACCGGTGAAGGGCGAGACCAGCCTGCGGTAGGCGCCCGCGTCCTCGGGGCCCAGCGACATCGCGCTCTCCCCGACGGAACGGGTGAGCACGGCGGCGGTGCCGTCCGGGAACGGGTGGGCGAGGGACAGCGGCGGCCGGAGCCATTCGAGGCCGTGCCGTGCGAGCGGCATCGCCTTGAAGGCGGGGGATCCGATGGCCAGTGGGTGCACGGCGGAACACGGGTCGTGGCGGAAGCCGGGCAGGGTGAGTTCCTCGGTGCGCGCGCCGCCCCCGACGGTCTCGCCGGCCTCGAACACCTCCACTGCGAAGCCGCGGCGGGCCAGCTCCACCGCGGCCGTCAGCCCGTTGGGGCCCGCCCCCACGACGACCGCATCCAGCATCGATGGCACCTTCGGACTCCTTTGTCAGCCGGTGGCCGGGGACCCAGGATATTCGGGGGCCGGGACGACGAACCTCCGGGTAGCCTCCCGCACGATGAACAACACGTGCGCACCCATTCCCGTCGTCAGCGCGATGGCGTCCCGGCTCGCCCGGCTGCCCGCTGTCGAGGCCGTCGTCCTCGGCGGAAGCAGGGCCCGCGGCACCCACCGTCCCGACTCCGACTGGGATCTGGGCGTCTACTACCGGGGTACCCCGGATCCGGCCGCCCTCACCGCTCTGGCGTCCGAGGTCCAGGGGGCGCCGGCCGAGGTCGCGGGGCCGGGGGGATGGGGCCCCTGGGTGAACGGCGGGGCGTGGCTGACGGTGGACGGCGTGGCCGTCGACTGGATCCTGCGCGACCTGGACCGGGTGGAGTCGGTGTGGTCGGACTGCCGGGCGGGCCGCTTCGAGGTGGGTGTCCAGCCCGGCCACCCGTTGGGTTTCTGGTCGCCCTGCTACGTGGGTGAGGTCGCCCTGGGCAAGGTGCTCGACGACCCGGACGGAAAGCTGTCGGCACTTCAGGAGGCCGTGCACACCTATCCCGAGCCGCTGCGCCGTTCGCTGACCGACGCGGCGTGGGAGGCGGACTTCTCCGTGACGTCCGCGCGCAAGTCGGCCCCGTCCGGGGACACGCTCCACGTCGCGCTCTGCCTGTCGAAGGCCTTCGGGATCCTCGCCCAGGCCCTGCACGCCCACCACCGCGTCTGGTGCCTCAACGAGAAGGGCGCGCTGGCTGCCGCCGCCGCTCTGCCGGACACCCCGGCGGACTTCACGGACCGGGTGTCGGCGGCCCTGCGCGGCCTGGACGCGGCGGCGGTGGAGACGGCGGCCGACGTCGTACGGGATGTGCGAGCCGTGCTGGACGGCGGCTCCTGAGCGGCGGGTCCGGGCGGGGAAACCGGAAGCCGAAGGGGCACGTTCGACGCCGGGACTCAGCCCTGACGGGTCGTCCGTGAACGCGGCAGCACAGGCCCGGGGCGGTCACCCACCAGGCGGTGTCACCGGCTTCGCGCAGGCCGGCGGAGGTTCGAAGGCGGTGCCCAGGGTGCCGGGGGCCGTCGGCGTGCGCTGACCGGTACCCGCCACCGGCAGGCGGGCCCCGTCGACGGCGGGGTCCACGTAGGTGGCGAACCACGCGTCCAGGCGGCCGGCCAACTCACGGCGTACAGAGGCGCAGGCGGGGTCGGTGACGAGGTTCTCCCTCTCCCCCGGGTCCCGGTCCATGTCGTACAGCTCGTGCGGGCCGTGCGGGTACCGGTGGACGTACTTCCAGCCGGGGGTGCGGATCATACGGACGGGTCCGTACTCGTCGTAGACGACCACCCGGTCCCGGGCCGCGGACGCGTCGCTCCCGCCGTCGAGGAGCCCGGCGAAGGAGTTCCCGGGCAGATGCGGGTCCGGCTCGTGGCCGAGGCCGAGGTGCTCGACGAGTGTGGGCAGTACGTCGTAGTGGGACAGCAGGGCGTCGCACGTCCGGCCTCCCGCGATCCTGCCCGGCTGGGACATGAGGAACGGCACCAGCACAGAACTGTCGTACATGTTCTGCGGGAAGGTGCCGTTGCCCTTGCCCCAGACTCCGTGGTGTCCGGCGTTGAACCCGTTGTCGCTGGTGAAGAGCACGAGGGTCGACTCCGTGAGTCCCAGGGCGTCCAGGCGGTCGAGTACGCGGCCGATCGCGGCGTCCATGGCCGTGACGGCGGCGAAGTATCCGATCAGGGCCTGCCGGGTATCGCTCTCCCCGCCGACCGGGGCGCCGTTCTCGTCCAGCGGCTGCCAGGGGTGAGGTGCGCCTTGCGGGCACGTCTCGAAGGCGCAGTCCTCGTACAGGTCGGTGTACTCACGGGGGTGCTGCCCCTTCCACGGTTTATGGGGTGCGGTGAAGTGGAGCGAGAGGTGGAAGGGCTCCGGTCGGTCCGACTCGCGTTCCAGGAAGCGCCCGGCGTCCTCGGCCAGAGCGTCCGTCAGGTAGTCGGGCTCCGGCGCGCGCCGGCCGTCCCGGTACATCGGAGCGTCGTGGTAGGGGCCGCCGCCGCTCTCGTGCGCGTACCAGTGGACGAATCCGGGCCGGGGCCGGTCGTTGGCTCCCAGATGCCACTTGCCGCTGAGCCCGAGCCGGTACCCCGCGTGGGCCAGGAGGTCGGTGAAGAGCAGGCGTCCGTCCAGGAAGTCCAGCCCCGTCCTGCCGGCGTGGTGGTAGGACAACCAGTCGTGCACACCGTGCTGCGAGGGCAGCTCCCCGGTGAACAGCGAGGCCCGTGCGGGTGAGCAGACGGGTGACGTGCAGAAGAAGCGGCTGAAGTTGACGCCGCTCGCGGCCAGGGCGTCGAGGCGTGGGGTGCGTATCTCGTGGTTGCCGGCGCAGCCGAGCGCCCAGGCCCCCTGGTCGTCGGAGAGCACGAGCAGCACGTTCGGGCGGGCGGGATCGCGGCTGGCCATGGACGTCCTCAGCCTCCGGGGGGTGGGCGGACCGCGACCGGCACGGGGTGCGGGAACGGTCGGTCAGGGAATGGCGGAATCGTGCTCGTCCGCGCCCCGACATGTCAACCATCATCACGCATGAATGTGCCATGAATCCTCAGACCTCAGACCCTCGGTTTCCACGAACAGGCACCAGAATGCGATTCATTGGGCATTCATTCGCATGATGAGTCGTTGACTCGCCCATTCTCACGTCTGAATCATGTGGTCAGGTTCCCCACCCCACCCTCGCCTCCCTCCCCCGTCCTGAGGAGTGCTCCATGCCCGACGCCGGCTACCGCGGTCCTGCCGCTGCGCGTTCTCCGCACCTCTCCCGCCGCACCCTCCTGGCCGCCACCCTCGCGGCCGCGGTGGGCCTCACGGCCTCGGCCTGCGGTGCGGGTGCCGCCGCGCAGGGGGACGGCAAGTCGTTCACCTACTGGTCGATGTGGAAGCAGAACGAGCCCCAGGCGAAGGTTCTGCAGGCGGCCATCGACCAGTTCACGAAGGACACCGGTGTCACGGTCCACGTCCAGTGGAAGGGCCGCCAGGTCATCCAGCAGCTGGCACCCACGCTGAACACCTCGAACGTCCCGGCGGATCTGGTGGACTCTCCCGACCGCTCCGCTTACGCCCAGCTCCACATGACCGGTCAGGCCCTCGACCTGACCCCCGTGCTCAAGGCCGCGGTGCCGGGCGAGAGCGGCACGGTGGCCGATGTGATACCAGCCAAGTACCTGGACCTGAACACCACCGGCGGTGTGCTCTGGCAGATGCCGTACGAGGTGATTCTCAGTCAGCTCTGGTTCGACGGCTCCGCCCTGCCCGACGTGGCCGCCGAACCACCGGCCACCTGGGACGAGTTCGTCGAGCTGCTCGACGCACGCAAGAAGGCGCTGGGTGACGGACCGCTCGCCCTGGACGCCGACGTCCCCGACTACGGGGCGTACTGGACCTACTACGCGGTCGCGCGAGGGCTCGGTGACGGGGCCTTCGGCAAGGCCGTGGCGGACCGCACGGGTGCGTCGTTCAGGACGGACGCGTTCGTCGAGGCCCTCGAACATGTCGAGAAGCTGGTCAAGGGCGGCTACTTCACCAACGGTTACGACGCCTCCAAGTGGCCGACCGTCCAGCAGAAGTGGGCCAAGGGGAAGTCCGACTTCCTCCTGCTGGGCACCTTCGCCCCCAGTGAGACAGCCGAGTTCGCCGGCGACTCCTTCGCCTACCGCTCGTTCCCCTTCCCCGCCTTCGGCCCGTCGGGGGACACCTCCCAGGACATCTACCTGATCGGCTTCTCGATCCCCAAGAAGGCCCGCAACAGCGCGGCCGCACAGAAGTTCATCTCCTACTTCCTCGCCAGGAAGCACCTCGAAGGCATCTCCACGCAGGCGAGGAACATCACCCCGCGCAGCGACATCGCGGCCCCGCCGGAGCTCGCCGACGGACAGAAGGCGCTGGAGACACGGAAGGTGGTCAAGAGTCTGGACGGGGTCAAGGAGACGGCGGCCGACTGGTACACCAAGGTCTTCCTGCCGCTCAACACGAAGTTCCTCACCGGTCGTCTCAGCTCACGCTCCTTCGCCGAGAAGCTCGCGGGCGACTCCGCCACCTACTGGAAGTCGGCCTGATGGCGGCGCCCGCGGTCGTCGGCACGACCGAGCGGCGACGGGCCACCCGGGTGAGTACCGGCGCCCGCCACAGTCCCTTCCTGGCACGCCGTCGCAGGCTCTTCTGGCCCCTGCTGCTGCCGGCCGTCCTCGTCTACCTCGTCTTCTTCGCCGGCCCGTCCCTCTACACGTTCTGGCTCAGCCTCAACGAGTGGGCGGGCGCGGGACCCATGACCTTCGTGGGCCTGGACAACTACCACCGGCTGTTCGTGGACCCGGTCTTCCGCACCTCCTTCGCGAACACCCTCTGGATCATCCTGGGCGTGGGCGGCGCCACGTTCGCCGTGTCGTTCGGGCTGACCATGCTGCTGCGCGACATGAAGGGACGAAAGGCCGCCCGGTCGATCCTGTTCTTCCCCAACATCGTGCCCGGCGTCATCCTGGCGATCCTCTGGGGCTTCCTCTTCCAGCACGACGGACTCGTCAACACGGCCGTCACGGCTGTCGGCCTGGAACACCCCCCGAACTGGCTGGGCCAGGAAAACCTCTTCCCGGTGATCATGGCGGGCCTGGTGTGGACGTCCACGGGCTTCTACACGACCATCCTCATGGCGGCCGTCGACCAGATTCCGCGGGAGCTCTACGAGGACTGTGATCTGGCCGGCGCCAACGCCTTCCAGAAGTTCCGCTTCGTGACGCTGCCGCTCATGTGGGACGTGGTCGGGGTGTGCGCGGTGCTGTGGACCATCACCGCCGTGAAGGTGTTCGAGTTCATCTACGCCTTCGCCGGAGCGGCCGGGCAGATGCCCGACACGGGTGTGTGGAACACGGCGCTCTACACCTACGGGGAGGCGTTCGCCTCCGGCGGCGTACCCCGCTACGGCTCGGCGGCGGCCAGCGCCGTGGTCATGCTCGTCCTCGTCGGTGTGCTCGTCGTCCTCATCCGCAGGGTCATGCGCCGCGAAGCCGTGCAGTACTGAAGCCCCCTCGCCGTCCCGCCCCGGAGGTCACCCCGTCATGGCCATCAGCACGCCCAGCCGGTCGTCCGGTTCTCCCGTCCGGCACATCCGCCGTCTCCTCGCCGCCCGTTCCGCCGGGGTCGTCGTGGTGTGGCTCTTCGCCGCCTTCAACGTCCTGACCGGTGTCTGGCTGCTCCTGTCGTCGCTCAAGAACGCCGACGAGATCTTCAGCACCCCGTGGCAACTGCCCCACGCCGCCCAGTGGGACAACTACGCCCGTGCCTGGACCACGGGCCTGTTCGGGCAGGCGGCGTTCAACACGGTGGTCGTGGTCGGCGGCACGGCGGTCGTCACGCTCATCCTCGCGGCACCGGCCGCCTACGCGCTCAGTCGCATCACCACCCGGTTCAACGGCGGCTTCACCCTGTTCTTCGCCCTGGGCCTGGGCATACCCGCGCAGGTGGTGATGCTTCCGCTGTTCGTCGTCATGAACAAGCTGTTCCTGGTGGACAGCCTCTTCGGCCTGGTCGTGGTGTACGTGGCCACCTCCCTGCCGTTCGCCGTCTTCTTCCTCACCGGCTTCATGTCCACCCTGCCCGTCGAACTGGAGGAGGCGGCGGCACTCGACGGCGCCTCGCCCTTCCGGACGTTCTGGCAGGTCATGCTCCCCCTCGCCAGGGGCGGAATGGTCACGGTGCTGATCCTCAACATCATCCAGCACTGGGGGGAGACGGTCTTCGCCCTCATCTTCATCCAGAACACCCAGAACCAGACGCTCTCCCTCGCGCTGCTCGGCTTCCTGCAGCAGATGCAGTTCAACGGGGCGGACTGGGGCGGCCTGTTCGCCGGTGTCACCATCGTCGTCCTGCCCGTCCTGGCCTGCTACATCTGGCTCGGCCGGAGGATCATCGAGGGGATGACCCTCGGCTCGGTGAAGTGAGCCGAGGACTGTTCCGCGGAGGACGAGACCGAACATGGGGGGATCAGTGCAGCCAGAGGCACGCGACCTGAAATTCCGACAGCTGGCGTCCCGGCTCCGCCAGGATCTGCTTCTGGGCACCTGGCCGGTGGGCGGCAAACTGCCGACGGAGAAGGAACTGGCCGTCAGCAGCGGCACGTCGGTGAGCACCGTGCGCCGCGCGGTGGACGAGCTGGTGTCGGAGGGGCTCGTCGTACGCCGGCAGGGTGCGGGGACCTTCGCCCTGCCACCCCGGGCAGCCGTCTCCGACCGGGCCCTGGTCGGGGTCATGGTTCCGGACACCGTGTTCTACTACCCACGCGTTCTGCAAGGCATCGAGGAGACGCTGTCCGCGGCAGGCGCGCGGTTGCTGCTGGCCTGTTCCGGTTACGACCAGGAGCGGGAGAACAAGGACCTCCAGGACATGCTCGACGCGGGTGTCGACGGTCTGCTGGCGGTTCCCACCCTGACCGGCCCGGAGCCCGCCGACCAGTACCTCGCCCGCCTCGCGGCCCTTCCCGTACCGGCCATCCTGATCGAGCGCCGTGACACCTCCCTGGGCGACGCGAACGAGTACGTCTGTTCCCACCACGAGGCCGGCGCCTACGACGCCGTCCGCCATCTCCACTCCCTCGGGCACCAGGTCCTGGGGCTGGTCCTACGGTCCCCGAGTCCGACGTCGGGGCCGGTCGCCACGGGTTTCGGCGAGGCCGCGGCCGAGTGCGGTGTCGACCACGTCGAGTTCCGGGCCCCGATGGAGGAATGGAGCCCCGCGACGGCCGACCGGTGCCTGGAGACCCTCCGGGCCGCCGGGGCCACCGCGGCCGTGTGCTTCGGTGACCGTCAGGCCATTCTCCTGGAGAACGCCGCCCAGCGAGCCGGGCTGCGCCTGCCCGGCGATCTCGCACTCGTCTCGTACGACGACGAGATGGCCGACCTGGCCGACGTGCCGCTGACCGCCGTCGCGCCCCCCAAGCACCAGCTGGGCCGGGCCGCCGCCCAGGCACTCCTGGAACGGCTGTCCGACCCGTCCCTGCCACGCCGCCGCCTCCTGCTGCGTCCCGACATCATCATCCGGCAGTCCTGCGGAGCCGCGGCGGGACGCTCGGCCCACCCTCCCCTCCTCAAGGAGACATCCTCATGACTGACGTACGGCTCGGACTGATCGGCGCGGGCGCCGTCGGCCTGCTGCACTCCCAGGCCGCGGCCGCCGTCCCCGGGGTGAGCGTGAGCGCGGTCTGCGACATCGACGCCGACACCGCGCGGGACGTGGCGGGGAGCCTGGACGCCACTTCCTTCACCGATCACCGCGACCTGATCGGGTCCGGACTGGTCGACGCCGTCGTCATCAACACCCCGCACGCCCTGCACACCCACATCGTCACCGCCTGCGCGGCGGCCGGCCTGCACGTCCTCGTCGAGAAGCCGATGGCCACCGGCAGCGAGGACTGCGCCCTGATGGAGCGGGCCTGTCTCGACGCCGGCACGGTGCTCTTCGTCGGGCACATCCAGCACTACCTGCCACCGATGACAGCCGCGAAGGCCGCTCTGGACGCCGGTGTGCTCGGAGCCCCGCTGGCGGTCACCGACTGGCGCAGCACGGACTACCGGCGCGGCAGCCGCCCGTCCTGGTTCTTCGACCCGGCAGTCTCCGGCGGCGGTGTGTTCATCAACATCGGTACGCACTGCGTGGACCGTCTGATGTGGCTCACCGGCCGCCGGGTGGTCGCGGCCCACGCGGACGCCGCGCACCGGGGGGACATCGGTGTGGAGACCGACGTCGTGGCCCGGCTGGAGCTGGCGGGCGGCCTCGTCGGCCAGATCACCGTCACCAGCGCCCTCCTGCCCCCGCGCGACGAACTGACCGTCATCGGGGAACGTGGCACCCTGCGCGTCGCACGCGGAAGCGGCGCGGTCCTGTACCCGGACGACGGTTCGGGCCCGGTCCAGCTGGCGAAGGAGTCCCCCGACGACGTGGCGGACGCCTTCCGGGACCAGTTGGCGGCCTTCGTGGCGGCCGTGCGCGGGCAGGAGGAACCGGCTGTGCCCGGGTCCTACGGCCGCCAGGTGATCCAGGCGGTCGAGGGCGTCTACGCCTCCTGCGCCTCGGGGACGCGCGTGACCGTCCCGGTGGAGTGACCTCGTCCCCGGCGGATCGGCCGCCACGCCCCCATGGGCGCCGGCCCGCCGTCACCCCCCGTAGGCCCGAGCCGCGTAGGAGGGTGCTGTCAGGCCGCCGCAGGCGTCGCTGGCGGGGGCGCCGGCGACAGGGGCGAGCGTGATCCCCGCGGGCACGGTGACGGGTACGGTCCCTCCGGTGTCCTGGTAGGAGTTGGACGCGTACACCGTGATCGCGTCCGCCTCCGTCTGGCTCAGCACCGCGGGCGCGAGCTGTCCGGCGGTGACGCCGGTCGTGTGCGTCGGATCGGCGAAGGTGTTGCGGTGGACCCGGATCCCGCTGAGGCCGGCGGGCCGGACGTTCTCGTAGTAGGTGATGCCCGCGTGTGCCGGGTCGTCATGCGTGGCGACCTCCAGGACGTTGGCGCAGACGTCGACGTCCCGGAGGGTCAGGGGGTAGGTCGGATCGCTGTACACGTACAGCAGGACCGGGGTGTCGACGAGACGGTTGGCACCCACCGTCAGCGGGCCGTCGGAGTTGCGGACCTTCACGCCCCCTTCCGCGGCGTTCGGCCATCCGCGGATCCAGTTGCGGGTGAACCGGCCGCTGACGCCCTTGAGATAGGCGGCGTGGTCCCTGAGGGAGGGAGTCGCGGGATCCGCGTCGAAGATGTTGGAGTCGACGTTCAGAAGGGAGTCGAACCCCGTGTACAGGCCGCTGCGGTAGTGCCCCTGGGAATCGCCGAGAGCGAGTGCGGTACGCAGGGCGGCGAGCTTCGCCGGCAGGGACACCCGGGCGGGTGACGGGTTCACCGTCCCGTCGGACGACCGCTCGGTCCAGTTGGCGTGACCCGGCCAGTCCTCCAGCCGGCCGCTCTCGCTCAGCTCGAGTCCGATCACGTTGCGCTGGATGGACAGGCCGGTGGTCCGGTACAGGCTCATCGCGACCGCGTCGGTGCTCCGGTCGCCGTGCAGGAAGACCGAATCCGTCACCCTGTTGGTACCGATGACGCGGTTGAGAACGAGCTGCTGGTTCGCGGGGCTGTTGAGCTGGCTGATGTGGCCCCTCGCGTCGCTGAACACGTTGCGTTCCAGGACGGCGCTGGTCCTCGTCCCGTTCACCCCGACCTGGATGCTGTCGAAGAACAGATCCTGGAGGGTGATGGTCCCGGTCCGGGTGGTGTTCGTCGCGGCGGCGGTCTCGCCGAGGACGAGACCGGGGACCGTGCCGCGGATCACGGTCGGCGTGGGGCTGTCGGATTCGCCCGTCAGTTTCAGCGCCGTCGGCAGGCTGACGGACGCACCGAGCTCGTACGTACCCGTCGGGAACCACACGTCGCTGCCACTGTTCACGGCGCACTGCACGGCGGCCGCGTCGTCCGTCACCCCGTCGCCTCGCGCGCCGTAGGCAGCGGCACTCACGTAACCGGTCGGTGCCCAGTGTCCGCTCTCCTGAGCGCAACCGGCCACGGCCCCCGCGCTGCCGGCCTGCAACGCCGAGCCCAGCACGCAGGCGGTGACGACGGCCGCGGTGAAAGTCCGTGGTCTTCCTGTTCCACGCACGTGCAACACCTCTGTCTCTCCACGCACCGGTGATGCCGGTGACAGTGGTCGAGGACAGTACGGCGCCGTGGGAGAAGGAATCAATGCGTAATGCGGTGCCGACATGACGAAACCATCAGCCCTCTATGCGGACCAAACGGACCATTCATCGGGCATCCCACGGCACCGGCCGTTCCGGCCGTGGAACAGCGGTCCGTCGACAGCGGAATACTCCTTGATTCATACGGTGCGGAAGGCATTGGGTGTGTGCCACCCACCCACCGGGCGCTGCCCGTCCAGCGTGCGTCAACGCGCTGCGCCGAAGGAGGACGCCGTCATGCCCGAAACTCCCCGCCCGTTGACCCGTCGCACGGCCCTGCAAGCAGGCACCGCCCTGGCCGTGAGTTCCCTGAGCCTGAACCTCGCCGGAGCTCCCGCTTCCGCGGCGGCTGCCGCGAGGACGGTGGAGCAGGCGCCGGCGACGGACCTGGAGCAGCGCGCGCTCGCCCTGAGCCCGCCCGCCTTCCTCTTCGAGACGGAGGTTCCGGCGCAGGTGAGGGCAGGCCGCGGTTCGACACTGGGCATCAGCGACCGGGCGGCGATGTGCGGGCACCACTCGCTGCGCTGGGAGCACTCCGCACGGTCCACGGTGACCGTGGAGGCGCCCCTCCACTTCACCCCCGACCCCTATGTGCCCGGTCGCCTGCCGGGCGCCGACCAGGCGTGGCAGGGACTGGTCGACACGTTCTCGGTCTGGGTCCACAACGCGTCCCCCGTGGACGACGTGCTGCGCTTCGAGTTCGGCCGGGGCGGCCGGACCGACGCGTGGTTCGACTTCGGACTCGACTTCACGGGCTGGCGCACCGCGTGGGTGCGGTACGGCTACGACATGAAGGGCAGCCCGCATCCCGGCATGGACACGTTGCGTCTGGTGGCACCCGCGCGCGCCGGCGTCCTCCACGTCGACCAGCTCGTACTGAACGTGGCCATGCGCCCGGACCAACCGGTCCGTGACGCCCAGGTCCCCTTCGTGGCCCTGGAGAGTGATGAGTGGGACAACGCGCACTGGCAGGCGCTCTACCGGTTCGACGAGCTGCTGACCCGCAACCGACCGCGAACTCCGCAGCCGTCGGACACGGAACTGGCGGCACTGCGGGCGCTGGTGACCCGCTACCGCGACGAATATCTGCTGCCGGCCGGCCAGTCGGCGACGACACCGAAGCAGGTGGCGGACCTCACCGCCCAGGTCGAGGCCATGGGGGTGCCTGCCCCGGGCTCGACGGGCCTGGGTCGCCCCGTCGTCTCGTACCAGCACCAGGCCTACCCTCCGGAGATCGCCGCCGACCTGAAGACGTTCGTGAACGCGGTGACCCTGCGCGCCTGTACCGACCTGCTGAAGTCGGTCGCGCTGGCCCACGGACGCGCGGGCGCCGCCGAACGCCCCGCACTCGCGGGCCTGTACGTCCGCATGATCGCGCACCTGCGGGACCAGGGCTGGGCCTGCGGCAGCTCGCAGGGCACGATCCACCACCTCGGGTACGACGCGCGCGGGCTGTACGACTCGGTGTACCTGATGCGGGACGTACTCCGGGAGCACGGTCTGCTGGAGGCGGTCCGCGCAGACGTCACGTGGTTCACGGGACTCGGCCGCGTCTTCCGTGACTGGCAGGACCGCCAGGCGTACGGCGGCATCATGGACGTCTTCAACACGACCGTCCGGGGCATGCTGGCGTCCGTCCTGCTCATGGACACCGAGGCCGAACAGGTCGCCCACCTGCACGCCCTGCGTACCTGGCTCGACCGGGCGCTGACCCCCAGCAGCGGGATCCAGGACGGCCTCAAGCCGGACGGCACGTCCTTCCACCACATCGGCTTCTACCCGGACTACTCCCGGGACGGGTTCACGGGCCTGGCCCCGATCGTGTACGTACTGAGCGGCGGTGTCTTCGGGATCTCCGGGACGGCGCACGCCGCGTACAAGAAGACCCTGCTCACCATGCGGGCGTACGCCAACACCTTCAACTGGCCGCTCCCCCTCAGCGGACGCCATCCCACGGGTGTCACCGCACTGTCCATCACCCCGTACCAGTGGGCCGCGATCTCCGGCACGCCCGACGGGTCGTCCGACGTCGACCCGGAGCTCGGGGCCGCCTTCCTGCGGCTGCTGCCCGCGCAGCCGTCCACCGCGCTACGGGCGATCGCCCAGCGGCTCACCGCCCGCGGCATCACCGCCGAGACCGCTCCCCACGGCACGTGGGCCGCCAACTACGCCGCCCTGTCCCTCCACCGGCGGCAGGACTGGCTCGTCGCGGTGCGGGGCCACAACCGGTACCACTGGTCCACCGAGATCTACGAGGGCTCCAACTGGTACGGCCGCTACTCCACCTACGGTCAGATCCAGGTCCTGGGGCGCGGCAACCCGGTGACCAACGCCGCCAGCGGATTCAGCCAGAACGGCTGGGACTGGGCCCGCTGGCCGGGTACGACCGCCATCAACGTGCCCCTGGACCGGCTGAAGGCCGACCTCACCGGCACGATCGAGGAGATGCTCCTCACCGACTCCGCGTTCGCCGGCGGTCACACCATCGACGGTCGTCACGGCATGTTCGCCATGCGGCTGCGCGAACACCCCAAGTACGACGCCTCGCACCGGGCCCTGAAGTCGGTGTTCCTGTTCGACGACCGGATCATCGCCGTCGGCACGGGCATCGAGAACTCCGACCGGGCCCACGAGACGGAGACCACGCTGTTCCAGGGCGCGCTGAGCGACCGTACCGCCCCCACGTACGTGGACGCCGCCCCCGTCACGACGTTCCCCTACGAACGCCCCGACCTGCGGCTCGCCTCCGCGTGCTGGCTGCTCGACGGTTCGGGGACCGGCTACCACGTGCCCGCCGGCCAGCGCGTCGGGGTCCGCCGCGCCGCCCAGGAGTCCCGCGACCAGGCGACCGACCTGCCGACGAGCGGGGACTTCGCCACGGCCTGGATAGGCCACGGCAGGGCGCCCCGGGGAGCGGCCTACGAGTACGCCATGCTCGTGGAGTCCGACGCCGACTCCATGGCCTCCTTCAGCCACGCCATGGCGAGCCCCGACACCGCCGCCTACCGGGTACTGCGCGCGGACTCCGTGGCCCACGTGGTGTCGGACCGCGCGACCGGGATCACCGGCTACGCCGTGTTCGAGCCCACCCGCCGCCTCCAGGCGGGCCCGGTACGCGAGGTGGACACCCCCTGCCTCGTCCTCACCAGGGCGGACGGGGAGGGCGGCCGGGTGCTGTCCGTCTGCGATCCCGACCTGCGCCTCTACGAGGGCAAGGACCGCGAACAGTACCGCGGTGGCACCTACACCGGCGCCTACACGTCGTACTCGCGGAGCTGGCAGGCCGACCCCAGTGCCGAGCACCGCCTGACGGTCGTGCTCGACGGCCGGTGGCGTCCCGCGGACAGTGGGCAGCCGTGCCGCGCGGCGCGCCACGGGAACACCACCCGCGTGGAGTTCACCACGGTCGACGGGCGCCCCGTCCAGGTGAGCCTGGTCCCGGCCGGCTGACCCCCGGCCCGGCCCCACCCGCCCGGGCGCCGCACGATGTACGGAACGAAGCACGCGACGCGAAGGCAGGAAGATGACAGCGCGACAGGTATCACCCGCAGGCCTCGACCGGTACCGCAGAGCCCGGTTCGGCATGTTCGTCCACTGGGGGCTGTACGCCCTCCACGGCAGAGGCGAGTGGAACATGTTCGAGGCGCGCACCCCGCTCGCGGAGTACGAGCGCCTGGCCGACCGCTTCGAGGCGGAGCGATTCGACGCGCGGGAGTGGGTCGATCTGGCGGAGGCCGCGGGGCAGCGCTACATGACGGTGACGACCCGCCATCACGACGGCTTCTCGATGTACGACACCGCGCTCTCCGGATTCAGGTCCACCAACACGCCCTTCGGTCGCGACGCGTTCGGTGAGCTGGCCGAGGCATGCTCCGGAAGGGAGGTGAAGCTCGGGGCCTATGTGTCACTGATCGACTGGCACCACCCGGCCTTCCGCTTCCGCGAGAGGTCGAAGCTCGCCTGGGAGGACTACGTCGGTTTCCTGCACGGCCAGGTACGGGAACTGTGCACCCAGTACGGCGAACTGGGCCAGGTCTGGTTCGACGGGGAGTGGCCCCACTCCGCCTGGTCAGGGGAGCACGCCGACTGGTTCGCCCCTGGGGGGTCGTACGGCTACCCGGAGCTCTACGACATGGTCCACCGCCTCCAGCCCGACGCCGTGGTCCTCAACAACCGGAAGTCCGTACCCCTTCCGCCCGGGGAGGACGTGCAGGGGTTCGAGAACGACCTCCCGGGCGAGAACACCGCCGGCTTCAACACCGGCACCGTTCTCGACGGCCCCAAGGAGACCTGCCTGACCATGAACAGGACCTGGGGCTACGTGCCCACGGACGACGCCTACAAGACGGCCGACCAACTGCTCGACACGATTCGGCGCGCCTGGTCGGCCGGCAGCAACCTGCTCCTCAATGTCGGACCTCGCCCTGACGGGACGATCCCGCCGCGTGAGCAGGAGCTGCTGCGGACCGTGGGATCGCGCCTGTCCACGCGGAAGTGACGGCGCCCGGCAGAAGACGCGCCAGGTGCCCGGGCCCGGGCCGGTGCTCGGTCGACTGTGCGCCGGGTCGGGGGCAGTTCGCGGCCGGGAGGCCGTTCCCGCCCCGTGGTCACCCACGGTCCGGCTCCCTGGCAGGCGCGATGAGCGGGACGGGAGCGCGGTGCGTGCCCGGCCGCCGTCACCCGATCGGTGAGCGGGCTGAAAGAGCTCGGCTCTGCGGGCCCCTCCGGTGGATGCCGGCCTCCGGGAAAGGAGGCTCAGAAGAGCTCCACGCGGGTCACGTCGACCAGCGGCCGCGTGAAGATCCGGGCGTCCAGCAACCCCTGCTCGATCTGGTGCTCCGCCTCGAAGAAGCGGTTGTCGCGGACGAGGACCCCACCCAGGAAAGGCATGTTGATGCTGCCCGAGGCGTCCACCGGGAACGAGCCGGAACTCGCGTCGATGGTGCCGTCGGGGTTGAGCATCCGCACGAAGAGCTCGTCCCCCGGCCGGATGGTGTTCTCCAGGTCCACCCGGTCGCCCCGAATCCCGAGATTGACGGTGACGGTGGTGAGGACGCCGTCCGTCATGAACCGGTCTTCGATCTCGGCCCGCAGGTCCGGCGTCAGTGGCTTGCCCTCGGCAAGGATCATGTTCAGCGAGGGAATCCGCAGCAGGCGGTCGGCATCGACCGCGTAGTCGTGCGAGAAGCCCGTCACCACCCCCGCCGCGTCCCGTACCTCGACCTGGACGATTTCCCCCAGCTCCAATGCTGTGGCCGACATGACCGTTCCTTTCCCGGTGCCCACGGCCGCCCGTTCGGGCCGGGCGGCTCAGGCCACCACCAGCGTCACGACTGTCAGCGGCTCCACCGGGCTGCCGGGGCCGGCGACTGCGAGGTGATCCGCGAGCCCGGACGGCCGGCGTCGCCCCGGACATCGGGGGTCACACCGCTGCGGAGCACGGTGAAGAAGAAGTCGCCCAGCTTCCTGCGGTCGAGCCCGAGCGCGTCCAGCCGGGGCCCCAGGAAGTTCAGGCAATGGTCGACGCCCTCCAGGTTGATGCAGGCCAGCAGGTCGACGACCGGTTCCGCCATCTGGCCGACGAGATCGGGCATCGCGTTGGGAGCCGCCGCCGACGGGGTGACCGGAGGGAGGATCTCCTTCTGCTTCGGCATGTTCGCCGGCAGCCCTGTGAGCCGGAAGTCCGCCTTCCCGTGGATGTCCCGCATGAACACCTCGGGGTCGCGCGCCTCCTTCAGGTTCTCGATGGCGAAGGACGCGGCCTCCTCGATCACGTCGAGGTCGCCGGCCAGCGCCGCCCGCAGGGCCTGGAGGTCCGGACCGTCCGGCGCGAACTCGAACTCGGCGGTGTGCCGGATGTCGAGGACGTAGTCGACCAGGTTGAGCATGTCGATGCTCTGCGACCGCAGCTTCGCGCAGCGGATCAGCACCCGGCGCTGCTTCTCGATGTCGGCGATGTTCGGCGGGGTCGGCCCCAGTGCGATCGCGTAAGGCGCCAGAGTCACCGTGTACGACCGCGGCTCGGCGCGCACGCTCGCGGTCCACTCGTCCATCGCCTTGTAGAGCTGGTTCACCAGCTCCACCGGGTCTCCGCTGCGCGGCTGGGTGGTGAACGTGCCGCCGTCGTGGAGGATGAACGCCTCGGCCCGCGCCTCCGCGTTCCGCATCGCCTCCGAGACGCTGATCCGCACCTCGGCCGAGACCGTCACCCCGTAGCTGCCCTCCAGCGCGGCGTTGAGCGACATCTTGGACTGCACGCTCTTGGTGTCGATCCGTACGACCCCGAAGAACCGGCCGCCCGTGCCGATACCGCGCACGAAGTACTCGCCGAACTGATCCTCCAGCGGCTTTCCCCGCTCCACCAGCTTCCCCGCCGCCTCCGACAGCGCCGGCGAGTCCATCTGTTCGAAGGCGAAGGTCCGCGAGTTCGACACCATCACGGTGAGGGAGCTCGTCTGGACCCGGCACCGCTTGGAGAAGTCGAGTGACGCGGAGCCGCTGAAGAGGCCGATCCCGGCCGAGATGTCCGCTCCCACTCCGAGTTCCGACTCCAGATCCTGTGTCGTCTCGATGCGCCGGAAGGTGAAGGAGCCGGTCTCGCCGCCACCGACCTGCGGCGGGGTCACCGCCCCTGTCGCGCCGAGGGCCATGGGGCTGCCGCTCGACATCGACACCCCGATGCCGATGTCGTATCCGTCGCGCATCGGAACCGTTTCCTGCTTCATCACCACGTCGGATCCTCCGTCCGGCTGTGGGGCCCGGCGGGCCCGGGAGAGCTTTCGGGCCCCGGCGGCTCGCGGGCCCGGGCGGACACAGCGGTGCGGCGGCTGTCGGGGGTGGCCCCGGGAACGACGGTCCGTTCCACGCCGTCCCGGCGCGTCCGTGCCGTGTCCCACCGGGGTGCGCCCCGCATCGGGGCCGGACACCGCACGCATCCGGCCGTGCCGCGCCGTCGCCCGGTCGGGCCCTTCGGGTTCCGAACACTCCGGCGGCTCCGGTGGCAGTCGGCGGCCGCCGGGCAGGAACTCCAGCTCCCATTGTCCACCCGGGTGCCGAAAACCGCATGCCAGGACGGAAGTTGTCGCGGCTTGCCCGAGTGAGCCCCCGCCGCGGAGCGGCGGGGCACAGCGCAGCCGAGTCCGGCTGAAGGCTGTCGCGGTGCTAGTCCTGACGGCCGGTCCGCAGCGCGTCGAGGATGCGTCCTGCCGTCGCCTCGTCCCTGGCCGCGGTGAACGGCAGGTCGTTCCCGCCGGTGATGCGGAACGGGGCTCCGGAGAGCGTCGACTGGCTCCCGCCCGCCTCGGTGACGAGGAGCAGCCCCGCCGCGTGGTCCCAGGCGAACTCCCAGTTGAAGGCAACGCCGTCCTGCGCGCCGCAGGCGACAGCAAGGTACTCCAGGCCGGCCGATCCGCACGCGCGGGCGTCGATGCCCTCGGTACGCAGGCCGAGCAGGGCCCGCTTCTGGGCGTCGGAGGTGTAGTCGGGATGGGACATGGCCACCTTGAGAACGGCGCCGGGCGCGGGCGAACCGCTGTGCAGCGCCGTGCCGTTGAGCGTGGCGCCCCGCCCCCGCACAGCGACGGCGATCTCGTCGAGCACGGGGGCGTACGTCCACGAGGCGTACACCTCGCCGTGCCTGGCGAGGGCCACCAGGGTGCAGAAACCGGGTTCGCCGCGCACGAACTGGCGGGTGCCGTCGACCGGGTCGACGATCCACACGGGTGCGTCGCCGCCGAGGGCGTCGTAGACGGCCGGGTCGGCGTGCACGGCCTCCTCGCCGACGACGACCGAACCGGGAAGCAGCCGGGTCAGGGACGCGGTGAGGTGCTCCTCGGCGAGCCGGTCGGCGGCGGTGACCAGGTCGTGGGGGCCGCTCTTCTCGACGATCTCGTGCGCGGCCAGCTGCCGGTAGCGCGGCAGGATCTCGGCGGCGGCCGCCGCCCGGACCGCCGCCTCGACCTCGGCAGTCGCCCCGGCGTGCCCGGCGGTCCCGTACAGGAAGTCATCGATCATGACTCCAGCTAAGCACGGTCCGCCGGGGGCGCACCGGGCAGGTGTTCAGCGCCCGACGGCGTAACCCTGCATCCCCCGGGGGTTCGCGGCGGCGGACAGGACGCCGGTCTCCGGGTCGCGGGCGACGGCGCACATGCGGCCCTCGGACCACGGGTCGCCCACCGTGACGTCATGGCCGCGCCGGCGCAGCTCCTCGACGACCCCGGGGTCCATGCCCTCCTCGACGGTGACGCTGCCGGGGCGCATCCCGCGCGGGAAGAAGGATCCGGGGAAGCTGTCGTTGTGCCAGTTGGGGGCGTCGATCGCGCCCTGGAGGTCGAGGCCGCCACGGACCCGGTCCCGCAGAGCCACGGCGAGGAAGAAGTGCAGCTGCCACTGGTCCTGCTGGTCACCGCCGGGAGTGCCGAACGCCATCACGGGGACTCCGTCGCGCAGGGCGAGGGACGGGGTCAGCGTGGTGCGCGGGCGGCGGCCGGGGGTCAGCGTGTTCGGCAGGCCCTCGTCGAGCCAGGCCATCTGCAGCCGGGTGCCGAGCGGGAAGCCCAGCTCGGGCACGACGGGGTTGGACTGGAGCCAGCCGCCGCTGGGTGTGGCGGCGACCATGTTCCCCCAGCGGTCGACGATGTCGAGGTGGCAGGTGTCGCCGCGGGTGGCGCCGTCCTTGGCGACGGTCGGCTCGCCCGCTCCGGCGACCGGGATCCCCATGGCGTCGAAGCCGGAGGCGCCGGTGGAGACGCCGTGGGCGTGCGCGCTGAGGGCCGGGGTGCGGCCGCCGGGGCTGCCGGGGCGCAGCTCCAGGGAGGCGGTGTCCTCGATCAGGGCGCGGCGCTCGTCGTTGTAGGAGTCGGAGAGCAGGGTGTCGACGGGGACGTCGGCGGCGTCGCCGTACCAGGCCTCACGGTCGGCCATGGCGAGCTTGCAGCCCTCGACGAGCAGGTGGACGTACTCCGCCGAGCCGTACTCCGGGAGCTCCGCCGGGAGGAGCGCGAGCTGCTGGAGGAAGGCGGGGCCCTGGCTCCAGCCGCCCGCCTTGGCCAGCGTCCAGCCGTTCCAGTCGTAGGTCGCCGGCGCTTCGTACGTCGCGGACCAGCCCGCCAGGTCCGCGGCGGTGAGGGTGCCGGTGTGGCGGGTGCCGCTGGTGTCCATGGTGGGGACGCCCGCCTGGCGGACCAGCGCCTCGGCTATGAAGCCCGTGCGCCAGATCTCGCGTGCGGCCTCGATCTGGGCGACGCGGTCCTCGCCGCCCTTCTCCTGTGCCTCGGCCGTCAGACGGCGCCAGGTCGCGGCGAGTGCCGGGTTGCGGAACAGCTTGCCGGGCTCGGGCGCCTTTCCGCCGGGGAGGTAGACCTCGGCGGAGGCCGGCCACTCGGTCTCGAACAGCTCGCGGACCGTCTCCACGGTCTGGCCGACACGCTCCACGGGGGCGTGGCCGTCCTCGGCGTATCCGATGGCGTACCGCAGGACCTCGGCGAGTGGCTTGGTCCCGTGGTCGCGCAGCAGCAGCATCCAGGCGTCGAAGGCGCCCGGCACGGCGGCGGCGAGCGGCCCGGTGCCCGGGACCAGGTCTAGGCCGAGCGAGCGGTAGTGCGCGGCGGAGGCTCCGGCGGGGGCGGGGCCCTGGCCGCACAGCACCCGCACGTCGCCGTCCTTCGGCGCGAGGATCATCGGGACCTCGCCGGCCGGGCCGTTGAGGTGGGGCTCGACGACGTGCAGGACGAAGCCGGCTGCGACGGCCGCGTCGTAGGCGTTGCCGCCGTCCTCCAGGACGGCCATCGCGGACTGCGAGGCGAGCCAGTGGGTGGAGGACACCATGCCGAAGGTGCCCTGGAGGGTGGGCCGGGTCGTGAACATCGCGCATCACCTTGCTAGTTGTACGTGCTAAGCAGACCGATCACGGCTCACGATCGGGCCTGGGGAGAATCTGGGGAGTTTCGCCCTGCAAGGTCGTTCACCTGATCGTCGAGCAGGCTATCGATCGCCTGTCGCCCCCTGCGACCCGCCTCCGGCATGAAGTGCGCGTAGTGGTCGAGGGTGATGGTGGGTGACGCGTGCCCGAGCCACCTGGCCAATGTCACTACCGACTCCCCCGCCTCTAGGACTACGGAGGCGTATGTGTGCCGCAGCACATGAAAGCCGTCCCGGGGGGCCGCCTGCCATTGCCATGGCTTCGCTCCCTTGGCAAGGGGCGGAATCACACCGGCCTTGGCCAGTGCCGGCTTCCAGATCTCGGTGTTCCACGTGTTCGCCGCCACAGCGTTTCCGTACATCGTAGTGAGAACGAGGTCGTGCCCCTTCCTCTCCCGTTCCGGCTCCGGGCCACCCCAGGGGAGCTCAACCTTTAGCGATGGGTAGGTCTTCAGATGCTCGACCAGGGGCCTTGACCCCGGATGTTGGACACACGAGACACTGGATCCTGAGGATCTGAGAACGGACATCTCGTGGTCATGAAGAACTACCCGCCGCAGTTCAAGGCGGACGCGGTCGCGATGTACGAGTCGCGGCCGGAAGCGACGATCAGGTCGGTCGCAGCCGATCTGGGGATCAACCCGGAGACCCTGCGGAACTGGGTCCGGGCAGCCGGGGTGAGCCGTCCCCGAGGACGGCGGACACAGGAACCAGGCCTGCCGCCGGCACCGCTGGAGGCGGAGAACGCCGCCTTGCGGAAGAAGGTCCGTGAGCTGGAGGAGGAACGGGAGATCCTGCGCAAAGCGGCGAAGTATTTCGCCGGGGAGACGCGCTGGTGAACCGCTTCCAGTGTGTCGCCGACCTCCAGCGCCGTCACGGCGTGAAGCGGCTCTGCAGCATCCTCGGTGTCAGCCGCTCGAGCTTCTACTGCTGGCGGCGGACGGCTGTGGACCGGGCCGCCCGGCAGGTGGCCGACGCCCGCCTGGCCGCCCGGATACGGGCGGTGCACCAGGAATCGGACGGCACCTACGGAGCCCCGAGGATCACCGCCGAGCTCCGCGAGGAGAACGGTGTCGCGGTCAATCACAAGCGCGTCGCCCGGATCATGCGGGCGTCCGGGATCGAAGGAATCCGGTTGCGCCGCCGGCACCGCACCACCGTCTCCGACCTGGCCGCCGCCAAGGCCCCGGACCTGATCGGCCGCGACTTCACCGCAGGCCAGCCGAACACGAAGTACGTCGGCGACATCACCTACCTGCCCATCGAGGACGGGAAGTTCTGCTACCTGGCGACCGTCATCGACCTCGCATCACGCCGTCTGGCCGGCTGGGCGATCGCCGACCACATGCGCGCGGACCTCGTCACCGACGCCCTGACCGCAGCGATCCGAACCCGCGGCAGCCTCGCCGGATCGATCATGCACACCGACCACGGAGCTCAGTACACGAGCAAAATTTTCGCCGAAGCCTGCAGGTCAGCAGGGGTGCGGCGAAGCATGAGCGCGGTCGGGTCCAGCGCGGACAACGCACTCGCCGAATCCTTCAACGCGACCTTCAAACGCGAGACCCTGCAAGGACGAAAAAGCTGGCCGACCGAGCGCGAGGCCCGACTCGACGCCTTCCGATGGCTCCACCGCTACAACACCCGACGCCGACACTCCCGCCTCGGACAACGATCACCCATCGCCTTCGAGAACGCCCTCCACCGCACACCAACTACGCTGCCACAAGCCGCATAACCCGTGTTCAGGATTCGGGGTCAAGGCCCGTACGCAGTTGCACCTCCAGATCGCCCGTCCCGTGGTGACCGAGCCCGGACACGTCCCGGGTGAACCCCGGAACGAGGTCGACGTCTTTCGGATCGACCTTCAAGTAGACGAGCACCTTGCTGCGCTGCGGCGGGCACAGGCAAGCGAAGTTCCGCAGCCGCTGGTACGCCCGATACTGCTTGCGTTCAACGCGGCTCACGCCGTCACCGAGCCCGAGGAGCGCCTCGTCGACCGCGCTCGCCAGCTCCGCCATCGACGCGCCCTCGACGTCGGCTGCCGCCTGGGCAACCGCCTGCCGGCGCACCCGTCGGGCTACCTGCATGCCACCGCTCACGGACGCCACGGCCTCAAGGCCGAACAGATCACTGCCGAAGAGTCGGTATCGGACCAGGTCGATCGAGCGGCGGTGCTCGCGCACGGCATGCACGTCGTAGCGCGTGAAGTCGCCGGCGATACAGATCAAGCGCGGCCCGCTCCACAGGACCTGGGACGCGGCCGTCACCCCGAGCCGGTCGCGGACCAGGTGCTCGAACTCGGCCCGATGGTCCATCAACCACGCCAGGTAGAACAAGCCCTGGTTGATGACGCCGGCGTCCGTACCGCGCTTGTACTCGACGATAACCGGCGATCCGTTCTCGTCCAGCCCGAGCGAATCGATCCGGCCCCCGTGGACGGGCCCAGTCCCGTACTCGCTCGCCAGGAACCGCACCCCCAGCAGCGTCTCCATGTGTGCCTCGACGAGACCCTGCACATCTGCCTCGGCCTCTGCAAGACGCGGCGTGACCTCAGTCATGCCGCTTTTCGTTGTGTCCGTACGAAATAGCTTCAAGCCGACCACCCCCGTCATCGCATCGGAGATCGACAACGTCGAGTGGGTAGCGATTTGTTTCCGCAACGATCGTTAAGTCTGTAAAGAGCGTATGCCGAGGGGCAATCGACCGGGTGAGTAGTCCCCGGAGCGCGGCCACGAGGACCTCCCGGTCGGCGCACTCCGTCGGCATCCAGCACGAATCCGGCACGGTACGGATATGGGAGGTGATGACAGGTGACGGGAGGTCAGAAAAATCCAGCACCTAGCCATCAAACGCGGTGGCAACCAGGATCGTTCATGTAGCGAGATCGGCAACTCACGTCATACGTCAGGGAGAGGGCAAGGGTAGATATGGCTTGTCGGCCGTCTCCGCCCGGGCTACCGAGGACGTGTGGTCCTCCAGAGTTCCTCGGCGGTAGTCGCTGGGCATACTCGAATCGGGTCAGCCGTCCCGGTCCAAGGCATCGGGGTCATCGGATCCCGTGTAGGTGAACGATCGGACGATCAGGTCACCTCGGTCACAGAAGACGCCGATCAAGCGACCGGTCATCCCTCCGGCGACCTCCGTCGAGAAGTACCGGCCGTCGACACGGCCGATCTCGGTGGTGCCGTCGCGGCCGGTGACTGTGGCGACAAGCTTGTCGGGGCCCAGTTCGGTGCTGAAGATATGGCCGTCGGCTGGCTCTATCCGGAGTGTCAAGGTGAGGTCGGTTTGACCGTCGATGTTGGTCTCACCGAGGAGTGACACAAGTGAGCCGATGCGGGCAACGGCACGTACCTGCCCGCCGGCAACTTCCAGCCGCACCGCGTGCCGGGGGTCGATACGCAGTTCCAATCCGCCCTCGCCGTCCTCGACGCGGACCTCCGCACGGATTCGGGCGTAGAGGTGCTCCTGACGGCGTCCCACGAAAACAGGCTCCCCGGAGTCGGCGGGAGTGAGTCGCCAGCCGTTCTTGGCCGGCTGCAGGAGCTCGTCGGGAAACCGGCCGGGGGCGGCCCAGGACGGAGGAAGGATGGTGCCTGACAGTTCCTCGGTCACGATGGCCGGGTAGGCCGCTTCCACCGGCTCCCCGACCTGGGGCCATCCGTCCTCCCAGGTGATCCGCGAGGCGAAGGTCTCCCGCCCGAGAACGTGCCACTCGGGACTGGTCCCCCGGGTCCTGACGCCGTGGTACACCAGGACCCACTGCCCGTCCGGTAGCTCGACGAGGTCGCCGTGGCCGGCGTTCTGCACCGGTGAATCGGTGCCTCGAGCGGTGAGGATCGGGTTCCACGGACACGGCTCGAACGGTCCGGCGGGGGAAGAACCACGAGCGATCGTGATCGTGTGCCCACGCTCGGTCCCGCCCTCGGCGATGAGCTGGTACCAGATATCCCCGATGCGATAGAGGTGTGGCCCTTCCGGGAATTTGCCACCGGTGCCCTGCCACAGCTGCCGTGGCTCGGAGAGGACCTTGCCCGTCGTGGGGTCGACCTCCGCTTGGACCAGGCCCATGGGCCCGTGGTCGTCGAAGCCCGACCATGTCAGGTAGCAGGTGCCGTCCCTGTCCCAGGCCAGGTCTGGATCGATGCCCGGAGCGTCGGGGAACCGCACCGGATCCGACCAGGGCCCAGCCGGGTCCTGGGCGGTCACCAGGAGGTGGCCTCCGCCATCGGTCAGGTTCGTGGTGATGAGCCAGAACAAGCCATCATGGTGGCGTAGCGTCGGCGCGAAGATGCCTCCTGACGCCGCCGCTCCGGTGAGGGACAGCTGCGAAGGCCTGTCGAGCGCGTGCCCGATGTGCTCCCAGGTCCGCAGGTCGGTCGACCGGTACAGCGGGACTCCAGGTGCGTACTCAAAGCTGGAGTGGGCCATGTAGTACGTACCGTCGACACGGCAGATCGTGGGGTCGGGGTGAAAGCCGCTGACGACGGGCCGGGTGGGCAGGTGCATTGTCTCTCCTGTCGGGAAAGGTCCACGCCTGATCTGCGATCAGGCCGAACGAGAAGTCGGCCCCGTTGCGAGTTGGTTACCGCTCAGGCCGATGCGTCTCGCTGGTCATGCTTCGTCCTGGCGGTTAGTCCATTCGAAGAGCGCTGTCCCGGGGCCGATGTCAGCACGTCGGCCGTCGGGAAGCCTGACTTCGGCCTGGGTGCCCGGGGGCACCACTACGCGCATGCGGGTGGTTTCCCCGTGGTTCCGCCAAGCCACTTCGATGCGGCCGTAAGGACTGTCATGGCCGGCTTCCGCCCAGGTCAGCCCGCTACCTGGGCACGGTTGCACCCTGAAGCGCCGGTAGCCCGGTCCCTCGTCAAGGACACGCAGCCCTGCTACGAACCGGTGCAGGAAGGAAATGACCGCGCCCTTGCTGTAGTGGTTCAGCGATTCGTGCGCCACCCCATCGGCGTCTATGGCCTCCCACAACTCCCAGACCGTGGTGGCCCCGTTATCCAGCATGTGCATCCATGACGGCGGCGTGTTCTGCAGCAGCAGCTCGTAGGCGAGGTCGGCATAACCCGTCTCGGCAAGGACGGGAAGAAGATGCGGCGTGGCCAGGAAGCCAGTCCCGACTCGGGTGCCAACAGCTCTCACTAGTTCGGCCAGGCGATGGGCGAGGGACGGCCGCAGGTCCGCGTCGACAAGGTCGAAGGCGAGCGCTCGGACCAGGGTGGCCTGGGTCTCGGGCTGCACTCGGCCCGTCTCGTCCACGAACTCGGTCTGCCAGGCGAGGCGGGCGTGTTCGCTGATCTCACGGTAGCGCTCAGCCTCGGCCTCACGCCCCAGTACAACAGCGATGCGGCTCAGCAGACAGCTGGAGTGCCGCAGATAGGCGGTGGCGACCGCGGACTGGTCGAGGGTGCGCAGCTCCTCCCAGCCGGGCTGATCCCCTGGTTCCAGCCACTCGCCGAAGTGGAAGCCGGTGTCCCAGAGGTACTCCTCGTGCGGCGCGGGCTCGGGAAGGTTCGCGGCGCGGTGCGGGTGCCGTCCCTCTCGCGCCATCCGGATTGCCCGTTCGACCCACGCCACCATCGACGGCCACTGCCGCTCCAGCAACTCCCGGTCTCCGTACGCCCGGAAGATCTCCCACGGCACGATCACCGCGGCATCCCCCCAGCCCGCCGAGCCCAGGTTCTCCCCGATGAGGGGATGGTCGCGTGTGGCGGGGCCCAGCTGGTCGGGGACGAAGTTGGGTACGACACCGTCTTCGAACTGCTGCGTGGCCAGATCTCGCAGCCATTTCCGAGAGAAGCCGGCCACGTCGAAGAGGAAGGCGGCGGTCGGGACGAAGAGAGCCCAGTCGCCGGTCCACCCCGATCGCTCTCTGGTTGGGCAGTCTGTGGGGATGTCGACAGCGTTGCCCAGGAAACTGCGTACGGCGATCTCGTGCAGCCGATTCAGGCGTTCGTCGGCGCAGCGGAAGGTTCCGGTCGGTCGCAGGTCGGTGTGGACGACGACGGCGGTGAGGTCGTCGGGGGTGAGGTCGCGCAGGTCGCCCTCCACGGCCACGTACCGGAACCCCTTGGTGGCGTGCCGGGGTTCGAAAACCTCACCTGTGCGGCCGGCGGAGACGACCACGTCCACCTGGCCGGGGTTCAGTTTTTCCTCCCAGTCGGGCGGCATGTGGTCCGGGAGCAGATTGCGCCGGGTGACCTCCCCGTCCGGGGTCAGGGCCTCGCCATGGATGAGGGTCAGCCGGGTGCCCCGGGGGCCGAGTTCGGACAGGCGCACCCATCCGACGACGTTCTCGCCGAAGTCGGCCACCTGAGCGCCGGAGGGGGAGCGGCTGACCGACAGGGGTCTGCGGTACCCGGTCCTGCGGACCGGGGGCGCGGGGGACGCGGCCAGGCGGTCGTACCCGGTGTCTGCCACGGTGACGGGTGTCCAGGTACGGGCGTCGGAGACGCCGGAGGTCCATCCGACCGGTTCCGCCCGCAGGTCTGCGGTGACCCCGCCCAGGAGGTCTGCGCGGGTGATTCCGCCTGTGGTGCTGGTCCAGGTCGCGTCGGTGCAGAAGACGTCCTCCGTGCCGTCATGCAGGGTGAGATGCATCTGGAGGAGCAGGGCAGTGCGGGTCCCGAAGCAGTCGGCGTCCCGGAACATGCCGTTGACGCCGCGGAACCAGCCGTCGGACAGGACGGCACCGACGGTGTTGGCGCCGGGGCGGAGCAGGGAGCCGACGTCGTAGGTCTGCACCTGGAGGGTGCTGCGGTAATCGGTGAAGCCGGGGGTGAGTTCGTCGTCTCCGATCCGGACACCGTTGACGAAGAGTTCGTAGATGCCCTCGGCAGTGACGTGCGCCCGCGCGGTCGTCACCGCGCCGGGCAGGGTCAGTATCCCGCGCAGGAGATGGGCGGGCCGCTCCCCCGCAGCTGCCACGGTCTCCTCGGCGGGCTGGATCCAGGCCGCCTGCCAGTCCTCCGGCTCCAACAGTCCGGCCTCCAGCCACGACGGCGCCGACCAATCGCTGCGACCGGCGTCCGTCCAGACGCGGACCTGCCAGGCGCGGCGCTCCCGCGAGCGCAGTGGCGGTGCCCCGGTGGCGACCAGCACGCTCTCACCGGACTCCACCTTGCCCGAGTCCCACTCCCCCATGCGCAGCTGGTAGGCGTGTTGCACCCGGCAATCGGACGGAAGCAGCCAGGACAGTCTCGGCCGGGGCTCCGTGATGCCGTGTGCGTCGTCCAAGAACTCGACTCGAAGCCGTGTGGGTGCGCTCACGGGATTACCTTCCTTGTGCTTTCCTGCTGAGATGCAGGTGATACGACGTCACCAAGAGTGAGTGTGGGCGTCGGGCGTCCCCGCCGTCCCGCTGTTCCGGATCGGTGCCGGGCGGGAACAGGGGACAGCGGTGCGAAAGGGCAGGCGCGCAAGCGTCGGCTGGGTCGGTTTCGCCTTACGGTCAGTTCGACCGGAACTTGGGCATCACCTCGGTGGCGAAGAGTTCGAGCGACTTCTTGCCGAACTCAGCACGCTCCAGGGTGAGCGGACCGCCCAGGAATCCGCCGAGCACGTTGCCGATGCCGATCCCGGACACCTCCTGGAGGTGCTCGGCAACGGTGGCCGGGCTGCCCCAGACGCACCAGGTGCGCTGCCATCCGGAATCCAGGGCGTTGGGCGGCGACTTGAGGGTGACGCCGGACAGCTTCTCGGCCTCCAGGTTGGCCTCGTGCTCGCGCTCGACGGCCGCCTGGTACTGCCCCATGAGGATCTGGAACTCCTCCTCGGCCTGCTCGTCCGTCTCGGCGACGTGGACGTGCTGGTAGGTGTGTGTAGTCCACTCCAGCGCCCGGGCCACCTTGTCCTGCGGGTGTCCGGCGGCCTCCAGGGCCGTGCGGTAGGCCGTAAAGTGCGTGCGCAGGTGCTTCAGCGGCTCGCCATCGTCCAGGGCGGGTGGCGTGAAGGCCGGGATGAATGCGGGCTGAGCCTCGGCTGCCGCCCGCTCGACGCTCGACGGGCGCAGGGCGACCGACATCAGCTGCGGGCCACCTTCGGTGTACGAGGCGGGGACGATGCGGGAGACCACGGCGCCCTTGTAGTGACCGTTGTCGAACACGAACGGCTCGTCCTCGGCCTTCTTGTCCCACAGCTGCCGCACCAGGGCGAGGTGGGACTTGGACAGTTCCGGCGTGTCCTTGAAGTTGATGCCGAGGCCGATCATCTCCTCGGGGGTGGTGCCGCTGCCGGTGCCGACGAGGAGCTTGCCGTCGGTGAGCTGGTCCAGGAGGTTGAGGCGCTCGGCAAAGCGCACGGGGTGGTGCAGCGCGATGGTCTGCACGGAGAACCCGTAGTACAGGCGGGGCAGCCGGGCTGCCAGGAACGAGGCGAACATCATCGGGTCGCTGGCGGGCGGGCAGTAGCCCGTGAAGTGGTGGTCGGGGAGGAAGACTGCGTCGAAGCCGAGGCGTTCGACGTCGACAGCATGGTCGACGAGTGCCTTGGTGATGCGCCGATCCTCGTCCGGACCTGCTGAGCGGGTGGTGAGAAATGCGGAGAAGCGCACGGTGGCCTCCTGGTCTGCCCACGTCGGGCGTGGGGGTGGTCGGGGAAAACGAGGAGGTGGGCGACGCCCGGGTCGCCCGCCTCAGAGGAACAAGGTGAGTGGTATATGGGCAGTCCAGGTCCCGGGTCAGGAACCGATCAGCGCGCGAGCGCGTTCGACGCCGGCCAGCAGGCGGTCGCGGCACTCGACCAGCCGGTCGGGTGTCTCGTTTCCGGTGAAGCCGATGAGGTGCAAGGAGAGCCCGACACGCCCGTCGGCGGTGTGCACCGCCGCCGCGAGTGAGGTGACGTCCGTCAGCTCGCGCAGCGGGACCCGCAGGCCGGGCTCAGGACCCCGTTCGGCGATCCGGCGGAGGAGGTCTCCGGCCCGGTCTGTGTCGTTCGCGCCGTTCTCAACCACCCGCTCGAACCGGTCGGCGGTCGCCCGGCCGGTGGTCACCTGGTAGCCCAGAGCCCGGACGGCCTCGAGATCCTCACGAGCGGTGCGTCCGCCCTGTTCGCCCAGAAGCTGGCTGCTCCTGGCGATCCATGTCTCCTGTTCGGCCGGCGAGGCCCAGGCGGCGAAGAGCGGTCCGAAGGGGGCCGCGAGCGGGAAGGCCGCGCCGACCCGCGTGGGACTGCCGTGGGGCGAGGATCCGACACCAGCCGCCACGAGGGAGACGACGTGATCGTCCATCGCCGCGCTGACGAGGCATTCAAGGCCGAGTTCGCGGGCGATGGCCTCGGCCTCCGGGCGAACGGCGTCGGCGAGCCGCAGCCGTGCGCCCGGCTCCGGCGACTCGGCCTGGAGGGAGAGGGGAGCCGGGGCGCCATACCCGCCGCGCAGGAACAGCAGGGGCAGTGCGGGTGATTCGGGTACCGCGATGTCCTGGACCCGTCCGAGCACGATGTCGTGGTCACCGGCTTCGATCACAGACTCGACGGCACAGTCGACCCACAGGACGGCTCCACTCACTCGGGGACTGCCGGACGGGGCGTCGTCGGCGCAGTAACGCTGGAACCGGTCCATCTCCTTGGTGAAGAACGACCGGCACACCTCCTCCTGGCCGGCCCCGAGAACACTCACACAGAACCGGCCGGCCTCACGGATGCGCGGCCAAGAGGTGCTGGAGCGGTCCGGAAGGAAAGCGACGAGGGGCGGGGCGAGCGAGACGGAGGTGAAGGTGCCCACGACCATCCCGACCGGCGTGCCGACCGCGTCGCGGGATGCCACCAGAGCGACACCTGTCGGGTAGTGACCGAGCGCCTTGCGGAACTTGGCGGGCGCGATCGGCTTGGTCGTAGGAGTGTCCATGGCGAATCGTTGCCTCACTTCAGAATCCAAACTCTGATTTTAGATTAGAGCGGGAGCCCTGACCGGTCAAAGGGTCGCGCGCGCCTTCGTGTTGGCGCGGCCGGTTCACAAGCCGCCGAGCAGCCCTCACGCGGAGGGTGGGGCGGCAGCGCCCCCCGACGCCCGGTCGTCCGGCCGGCGCCCCAGGCGCCCTTTCGGAAGAAAGAGGGCAACGACCAGGCCGGCCGCAAAGCAGGCAGCCGTGACCGCGAAGACGGGCGTGAAGGCCGCACCGTACTCGGCTGCCGTGCGTGCGCCGTCCGTACTGCCGCCCAGCCCGTGCGCCGCGACGGCCCCGAGCACGACGGCGCCGGCCAGCACGCCCAGCTCCCGCAGAAAGCTCAACCCCGCCGTCACCGCACCGGCGGCTTCCCGGCCGGCTGCGTCCTGGGCGACGACCACGACGACCTGCATGAACAGTCCGGCTCCCAGACCGAGCAGCATCAGCAGGAGCGCGATGACCGGGAGCGGCGGATGGCTGCTACTGAGGACGGCCAGGGCGGCCCCGGCTCCGATCGCCGTCGCACAGCCGGCCACGGGAAAGGGCCGCCATAGGCCCCACTTGCGAACGGCCAGTCCCGAACCGTTGATCCCTGCGACGATCCCGAGCGTCACCGGCAGCAGCATGAGTCCGGACACAGTCGCGGAAGAGCCGTGGATACCTTCCACCCACATCGGCACATAGGCAAGCGCGCCGAACAGGCCGAGGCCGGCGAGCAGTCCGAGCGCGCAGCACTGGGCCACCACCCCCCGGACGAGCGTCCGCACCGGCAGTACGGGGAGAGCGCAACGACTTTCCCACCACAGCGTCACCGCCGTGAGGACCGCGGTAAGGGCGGCACCGACGGCGACACCGGGAGTCCAGCCCGCCTCCCCCGCCGCCGAGGCGACCAGGACGAACCCCACGGCCGACACCGCGATCAGCGCGGCGCCCACCGTGTCGAACCGGGGGCGGGCGGAGGTGACGGGCACGCCGGTGCCCGGCACTGCGACGAGAACGAACAGCAGGGCGAGCGCGCCGATCGGCAGGTTGATCCAGAAGGTCCAGCGCCAAGACGCGAAGTCGGTGAGCCAGCCACCCAGCAGGGGGCTGACCACAGTGGCGACGGCGAAGACCGCCCCGAGCGGGCCTAGATAGGCGGCCCGTTCCCGGACCGGCACGACATCGGCCACCACGGCCTGCGGCAACACCAGGAGGCCGGCACCGCCGAGCCCCTGGAAGAACCGGGCCAGAGCGAGCATCTCGATGCCGGTCGCAAGCCCGCAGGCGACCGAGGCGATCAGGAACACCAGAACGGAACCGGCCAGGACCTGACGGCGGCCGAACCGGTCACCCAACGCGCCGACCGCGGGCATCGCTGCGGTGATCGCCAGTGTGTACGCGGCGACGACCCAAGAGGTGCGCTGCGGACTGCCGAGCTCCCCGGCGATATCGGGCAGCGCCGTGGCGACGATCGTGTGGTCGAGCGCACCCAGGGCGGTCACCAGAATGAGGCAGAGGAAGAACCTCCGGGGCCGCTGGACCAGACTCGTTTCGGACAGAGTTGAGGACACGTATCCGCTCCATAACCGGCACGGCGACATCAGGTGCGGAGAGGGATCGGCTCCCCGACGGGTGGCTCACCCCGCCGTGCGGGCCCATTGTGCCGCCCCTCACCGAAATAACAAAATTTTGATTCTGAACACCAGGTCGCGCCGACCCACTCAGAGCGCGGGCGCTCACCTGCCGAGCTGACAACCGCAGCACACCCTGGCTCTCCACTGCCGCCAACGCTGCCATCAGAATCAATCTTCTGATTTTTCATTGGCCAGGGGTCTAGCCAAAGGATGTGACCCCATGCATCATCCCAATCAAGAATCAAAATTCTGATTGCCCGATGGCTGGATCCTTCTGTCACGAAACACGGCAGCCTGGCCAGAGCGCTCAACGAGGAGCCGCCTCGATGTCCCACTCGCCCTCCCCCGCTGCAGCCGGACGCCCCTGGTACCTGGCCACACTCGGAGGACTCGCCTCCTATCTCGACAGCGGCGTGCTTTTCGCGACCGCGCTGTCCATCTCACTCTGGCAGGGCCAGTTCGGCCTGAGCGCGTGGTCGGTCGGAGCGATCACTGCCGCCCTCACCGTGTCCATCGGCATCGGGTCGCTGGTCGGCGGACACGTCGGAGACCGCTTCGGGCGCAAGCGGGTCTACTCCGCGGACCTGATCGTCTTCGCCTTCGGCCTCCTGTGGCTGATTTTCGCGGCCAATGAGCCGATGCTCTACGTCGGCGTCGTCCTGACCGGCCTGGCGGCCGGCGCCGACCTGCCCGCCTCGCTAGCCCTGGTCGGGGAGAGCGCTCCGGCCGCCAAGCGCGGACGCATGGTCTCCTACGCGCAGTTGATGTGGGGTCTCGGCATCATCGTGGTGCAGGTCGTCGCCAAGCTCACCGCCTTCAGCGGCACGCTCATGCCCCGGATCCTGTTCGGCCAGTTGCTCTTGGTCGCCTTGGTCACCTGGGCGCTGCGCCAACGGCTGCCCGAGTCCGAGGTCTGGGTCGCCGAGCGGGAACGTAGGAACGGGAAGAAGGATCGCTCCTGGGCCCTGCTGATGCGCCTGCCCATCCTCGGCGGCCTTGCGTTCACCACCGCGTTCTACCTACTGAGCACCGTCATGACGCAGTTCTTCGGCAACTTCGGTCCGTACGCCATGATCAGCCTGTTCCACTTCGACCTGCCCACCGTCACGTCGATCATGGTCATGATCGGCCCCGTCGGCCTCGTCTGCGGCATCGTCTTCATGCGCCTGGTCGACCATCGCACAGCCCGGACCGCCATGTTCGCCGTCGGTGCCGTAGTGCAGCTCGCCGGTCTGCTTCTCCTCGTCGTCCTCCCGCTGGATGCGACCGTCTTCGTCATCTGTTTCATGGTCGTGATCGCGGGCGCCAGCTTCGCCGGCGAAGGCAACTACAAGGTCTGGTCCCAGGAGATCTTCCCGACCTCACTGCGCGGCACGGCCCAGGGAATCAGCTTCGGCATCGCCCGCATAGGAGCCGCGGCCTTCACCGTTGTCTCCCCCACTCTGCTCCACAACGACCCCAAGATCGTGCTCACGATTCTTCTGGTGGCCACCACCGTCGCCATGGGGCTCGGATTCCTCTTCCAACCGCGCGACTCTGGCCGCACGATCGAGCAGATCGACGCCGCCTTCGCCCCCGGGCCCATGGAGAGGCACAGCGCCGGAGAAGCCACCCGTGAGCACCCCACCACGGCTGAGCAGACCACCTGACCGCGCATACATCGAGGACGCATCACAAGACAGCCGCTGATGCGATGCGCAGGTGCGGCAGCGGACCGTCCTCAAGGGCGGTCCGCTCGTCGTCGAAGTCGAGCCCCGCCCTCTGCCGGGTAAGGGTGCCCTCAACCCTGCAGGGATCCCCGCCGCCGCATCGAGCGCGTGCAGAACCACCTCTCGGCGATCAGCCCGACAGCCGGGTCTCACGGTGAAAGACCGCACCGCCAGCCTTACACGAGGACGTGTGGTCTCGGGCAATGTCCCGGCGCCTCCGGCCCTGAGAGCCTGCATACGGGGCGGTCGCCATCCTGATCAGGATGGCGACCGGCCCGTATGCACTGGTATCCGTGCGGGCAACGGGCTGACGGCGCCTCAGCGGGGCGCGGGGACAATCCGAGTGAGGGTGTGCTCGATATCCTCGGCGGACCGGCCGATCAGGACCTGGTAGACACCCACCGGAGTCCGCCAGCCGGCCGACTCCG
The DNA here is from genome assembly GCF_030719215.1 of Streptomyces sp. Alt3. Taxonomy (NCBI): domain Bacteria; kingdom Bacillati; phylum Actinomycetota; class Actinomycetes; order Kitasatosporales; family Streptomycetaceae; genus Streptomyces; species Streptomyces glycanivorans. Next base: position 1,162,098 of record NZ_CP120983.1, read on the forward strand.
TGTCCCACCGCAACCAGGTACGGCTGTCCAGGCGCACTCGCACCTCGGCGGACTCCCCCGCCGCCAGGGCGACCCCGGTGAAGCCGGCCAGTCGGGCGTCGGTCTCACCGGGCGCCCGAACATACACTTGCACGACGTCCCGACCGGTCCGCTCACCCGTGTTGGCCACCCTCAGGCGCACCGCCAACGACCCCGAACCGCCCTCCGTCCTGATGAGCGTGGCATGGGCATAACGCCAGGTGGTGTAGCCCTGACCGGCGCCGAAGGCGAAGCGCGCGGAAGTGCCGATGCCCAGGAGGTGGCGGTAACCGGTCGGTTCGGCGGGTGTGTAGTTGCGGGTGAGGTTCACGTCGAGGGCCTCACCATGTGTGGAGCGGTCGGCGTCAGTACGGGGGACGGTAACTGGCATACGGCCGCCGGGCTCGTCGTCTCCAGCCAAGACGCGGGCGAGCGCCTCACCGTATCCCTGTCCGGCGAACCAGGTCTGCAACACGGCGGCGACGTCGTCGGCCCAGGGGGCGTCGACGGGCCGGCCGGCGTTGACGACGACGACGGTGCGCGGGTTGGCACACGCCACCCGCCGGATCAGCTCCCGCTGCTCGGCGGGGAGGGAGGAGTCCTCGAGGTCGCGGCTTTCGCGGGAGGAGCGCAGTTCGTCGCCGACGACGAGGACGACGGTGTCGGCCTCCTCCGCGGTGCGTACGGCGCGCTCCAGCGCGTCCGGTGTACGCGGGGGCGCGGCGCTGACGGTGAGGGCTTGGACCCGCCCGCCCTCGGTAGTCATCTCGGCAACTACGGTGACGGGTTTCCCGCCCCGCAGGTCGACGGTGCCGGTGACGGTCTCGGCCCGGGCGATCTGGCCCATGAGGTCGCCCGGCGCGGGGGCGGGCCGGTGAGCCAGTCGTCGGCCTTCGACGGTGAGCACGGTGTCACCGGATCCCCCCACTCCGATCGTCCACGGGCCGTCCTCGTCCGGTGTGAGAACGGCGGTCAGGCGCAGCCTGCCCGGCTCGGTGGTCGGGCCTACGTCCGGTACCTGCCCGAACCAGATGAAGGAGCTGTCGCCGCGGGTCTCGGCGAGTACGCGGGTGCCGCCCCGGAAGTGTTCCAGCAGGACTCCTGGTTCGCCGTCAGGTGTGGTGACCGGCAAGGCGCCCAGGGAGACCGCGGGCGTGGTGTCGACGCCGCGCTCGTGGACGATCTCGCAGGTCGGTCCGAAGCGTGCACGGATTGCTTCGAGGGGGGTGGCGGCATCGTCGGCCGGGCGCACCCGGCCGAAGGTCGCGCCCTGGTAACAGGGGCGGTCAGCGTTGGGACCGATGACGGCGAGCCGTGTGAGACCGTGCGGGGCAAGGGGTAGCAGGCTGTCCTCGTTGCGCACCAGGACGAAAGAGGCGGAGGCGGCGCGTACCAGGATCTCGTGGGCACGTTCGGCGGGCACGTACTCCTCGGTGCGGACTACGGCGCGTCCGGCGCCGCCGTCGAGCCGGCCGACGCGCCGGGCCAGGCGCAGCAGTCGGGTCACCGCGTCGTCGACCCGCTCCTGCGGCACCTCCCCGCGTTCGACGGCCTCGGCGAGACGGTGACCGAAGTGGATAGCCGGGCCGGGCATCTCCAGGTCACAGCCGGCGAGAGCCGGGCCGGGGGTCTCGTGCAGGGCGAAGTAGTCGGAGAGGACCAGGCCGTCGAAGCCCCACTCCGCCTTGACGATGTCCAGCAGGTCGGCGTTGGCGGCGCAGGGCACCCCGTTGAGCCGGTTGTAGGCCGCCATCAGGGCCCAGGCCCCGGCTTGGACTGCAAGTTCGAAGGGCCTCAGATACACCTCGCGCAGCGCGGTGTCGTCCACCTCGCTACTCATGCGCTGCCGCTCGGTCTCGGTGTCGTTGGCGACGAGGTGTTTCGGGACCGAGGCCACGCCTTGGCCCTGCATGCCTTGAACGAAGGCAGCGCCGAGCAGCCCGGCCAGCAGCGGGTCCTCGGAAAGCATCTCGAAGGTACGGCCGGACAGTCCGGTGCGAGCGAGGTTGAGGTTGGGACCGTAGACAGCGTCGAAGCCCTTTCGGCGGGCCTCGGACGCCTCCGCGGCGGCAACTGTGCGGACGACGTCGGGGTCCCAGGTGGCACCGAGGGCAATGCCGCTGGGCAGCAACAGGGAGGTATCGCGTTCGTCGAAGGTTGGGCTGACCAGGCCGAGCGGCCCATCGACCAGCGTGACGGGCTCCAACCCGAGACGGGGTTCGGCGAGCGTGGCCCAACCTGAGGCACCGGCGGTGAGCCGAGCGCGGGCGGCAGGGTCGACAGCACCGATTGACGGCAGACCGGCGCGGCCGGTCTCCGGGGTGGCTTCCCAGGTTCTCGGGGGGTATGCCGGCTCGGTCATGGTGCGGTCCTCCTGTGCGGGGCGGCGGAGCCCTCCGCGCCCCTGTGACTCGGTCCGCCGCGAAGTGGGCACGGCAGACATCAAATTTAGAATACTAATTCTATTACACTTGGCGTCCCGTCTCCACCTCTGGGCAGCGCGAGGGCAGGGAGACACCGCGCGGGAGGGCGAAGCCCAATGACGTCCCGCACGCAGCACGAGCCGCCCGGTTCCACCAGGAGGTGCGGCTCGACCTCGACTGCCGCCCAGAAACTCAGCTCACCACGGGCGGGGGCGAAGTCGACCGTGGTCGTTCCACCGGAGGCGCGGGGGCACCGCACCGCGGCGGCACCCGCCAGCGCACGCCGCCGCGACACTCAGCCGGAAATCGACCCCCTCCCCGAGCTCAGCCAGGATGACCGCCCTCCGGCCGACCGGATCCACGGCGTCGAGCAAGACATCCGCGATGACCGCGGCAGCACGGGAGCCAGGGCGTTCATCCTCAGGGGCAGGCCCGCAGCGATCGACCCGCAGAAGGAGATGGTTGCCCACCGCCACCAGGAGCAGGCCCACCGCGCACAACGGCGAGACCCCAGGGCCCGGCGAGCCAGGTGCGGCCTGATCCTCGGGCAGAGCGGGAACGACTCCGAGATGCTCGAGCGAACGGCTTGACGCAGCAGCCAATCCCACTTAGGTTTCAGAATCAATATTCTGTTATCAGAACGGTGCCCGGTGCTGCCCGATCCGGGTCACGAGGCCACACCCCCTTTCCCCCCCGCCCCCACCCAGAACGGAACATCGCCATGAGCCACCTCGTCGTCGGCATCGGCGGCACCACCCGCGTCGGCTCCAGCAGCGAACTCGCCGTCCGCACCGCCCTGGCCGCCGCCGAGGTACGCGGCGCCCGCACCCTGCACTTCGGCGGCGACTTCCTCGCAGCCCTCCCCCACTTCGCCCCCGAACGCCCCGACCGCAGCAAGGAACAGCGGCAGTTGGTCGAGGCGGTGCGCCAAGCCGACGGGATCGTCATCGGCTCACCTGGCTACCACGGCGGGATCTCCGGCCTGGTCAAAAATGCCGTCGACCTCCTGGAGGACCTCCGCGACGACACCCGCGTCTACTTCGACGGCCGAGCCGTCGGCCTGGTCGTCACCGCCGCCGGCTGGCAGGCATGCGGCACCACACTCTCCGCCCTGCGCAACGTCGTGCATGCCATGCGCGGCTGGCCCACCCCGCTGGGTGTCACCCTCAACTCGGGCCAGGGCCCCCTGTTCACTCCCGACGGCACCTGCACTGACAAGACCGCCGCGGCCCAGCTCGATCTCCTCGGTCACCAGGTACACGAGTTCGCCGCCCGTTTCAGCGCACCGGCCCCGGCCGTGCAGGCCGCCTGAGCACCGAGGCGCACTCCCCAGATTCCGCGGGCCCTCCTGACCGGGGCCGCGGTGGACGGTGCTCCGGGGCAGTCGGCCGACTGCCCCGGAGCACCTCGTGAGGTACCGGTGCAGGTACCCACCGCGTCTCGCCGGCCGGCAGGCGTGGGGTGGCGCGCCCGGCTCCTCCCCACTGACACTGGCGCCTTGGGCCAGTACTGGGAGAAGACAAAGGCCCCTTTGCTGGTGCTTTTTGCTGGATGTCAGTCAGTCTTCCACCAATCGACACGCCTGGAGCAGCTATGCCACTCAACCCCTTCCTCGCCAAGAAGTCACACCTTCTGGAGGGACTCGGCTGGGCGGACCTTCAGTCCGACCCGGAGGCCATGGCCCGCTTCACGGAGTACTTCCGCGATCCCGATCAGTGGACCATGCCGGACGTCTCGGTTGAAGACCGCAAGGTGCCGGGCCCGCACGGAGAAGTACCCGTGCGCATCTACAGTCCACGCGACACGTCTCACGGCGCGGTGCTCTGGCTTCACGGTGGTGGGTTCTCGAGCGGGGATCTCGACATGCCGGAGGCACACCTCGTGTCCGCCGAGCTCGCCGCCCGCGCCCGGACATCGGTGGTGTCCGTCGACTATCGACTGGCCGTTGACGGCACCCACTACCCGGTTCCCGTCGACGACGCGCACGCCGCGTGGCTCTGGCTCGCCGGGGAGTGGTCGGCTCGATCCGGCCCGATCTGCCTCGGAGGTGCCAGCGCGGGAGCCGCGCTCGCCCTGTCCACGGCGATCCGGCTACGCGACCGGGACGAACTCCGTCCAGCCGCCCTACTGCTCGCCTATCCCTTCGTCCACTTTCCAGCACCGGCCCTGGACGAGACGGCGGCGGCCAGAATGCGGGACGTACCACAGCTTCTGCGGTTCACCACCGAGTCCATCGAGCACATGGTGCACACCTATGCGGGCCGCCTGACCGATCTGCCCCCTGACGCGATGCCCGGGGCGGCGAATCTCGCCGGTCTCCCCCCGACCGGCCTCGTCCTCTCCGAGTACGACGACCTCCGGCCGTCCGGCGACCTGCTCGCCCGACAGCTGGAGGAATCAGGAGTCCCGGTCCGGACCTACCTCGCGACGGGCATGATGCACGGGCACCTGAACCGTGGCCCGTCACTCGAAGAGGTCGACCGTTCGCTCGACTTCTTCGTGGCCACGCTGCTGGGCCGACCGCCCGCCCTCGACGAGTGAACGGGGCCCGCAGCCACCGCGCCGGGGCCCGCTCGCCCTCCGGTCCTGACGGCATAGCCCACCGACGATGGCCGGGCCGCCCCCGCCCCGACCACGGGCGGAGTGCCTAGACTGCATAGCGTGTCTTCATCTTCCGAGCAGTCCTCAGCAACGCACGGCATCCGAGCTCCCAAGCAGGAGCGGAGCCAGCGCTCGTTCGAGTTGGCCCTCGACACGACGCTGGAGCTGCTGGCGGAGAAGGGTTACGCGGGCTTCGCCCTGACGGAGGTCAGCAAGCGGTCGGGAGTGTCCATCGGTTCCATCTACACGCGCGTGGACGGCAGGGACGACCTGCTGCGGGCGGCGCAGTCCAGGTTCCAAGAGCGGATGCTCGCAGAGCACCGCTCGCTTGCGGAGCCCGACCGGTGGGTGGGGGTCCCCCTGGAAGAGTTGCTGCCACGGTTGATCGCAGAGTTCGCAGAATTGCTCGAACGGCAGGGCCGGGTGCTGGGAGCGTTCCTCCAGCGTGGGGCCGTCGATCCAGAGGTGGCTCGGGCGGGCAAAGTGTCGTACTTCGACATCCGGGACCGTTTCATCGGTCTCCTGCTGTCACGGCGGGACGAGATCAGCCACCCCGATCCGGTGCGGGCAGTGGGCTCGTGTTTCACCACGGTCTACGCCGCGTTGGCTCGTGGCCTCGCCCTCGACGTGGCCGTCGAGGCAGCGGAGGGCACAGACATGTCCACCCTGCTGGAGGACCTCGGCGCGATGACCCTGGCCTTCCTGCGCACCGACGCTGCGTAACCGCAGGACTCTCGGTGGCCGCCGTGGCGGTGCCGAACAGTACGGAAATCCGAGGGTTCCGGCGATCAGGGTCAGATCGCGCTGACTCGACAGCTGCGGGCGGATACGTGATGACGTGGCAACGGCCGCATCACCATGCCGGGAGGGCCCGTCTGCCCAGCCGATGTCCGGCAGCCTGGACTTGACTACTGCACGAAGCAGACAGATCAGCCACCGCCCTCGGGACACCCCTGGGCCTCGTGCTTTGTGACCGACTGCGCCGCACTTGCCCGCGCCTGACTCTGGACACCTCCACGGAGACAGGCGAAGGCAGTGGCCTGGCCACCCGATCGAAGGCCAGAGCGACATGTGCCTGGCCTGCCTGCTTCGCGCGAACAACTGCCCGGTTGAGGGCTGTGGTTCAGGCAAGCCCAATAGTCGTGGGCACGGGCGCCGAGCGCGACACCACTCCCGGCGCGCCCAGCCTCGACATAAACGCGCGGGAAGTTGAAGACCAAGATCTTTACCTTGCCCCACCCCTCGATCACTCCGCCCATCACCCTCACGCTGCAGGCTGACGAGGCTTCAATCACTATGGCCCGTGGACCGACGCCAGAGAACGGTTGCGACCAATCCGTTCTGTTCCGGGGGTGCTTCGCCGCGCACGAGCGCGACGAGCCGGTGCATGGCCCGGCGGCCGAGCTCCTCGTAGTCGACCTCGACGGTAGTCAGAGCCGGAAACAGCCAGGCACCGACAGGGTTGTTGTCCCAACCGGTGATCACCATGTCGTCGGGTACGCGCCATCCACGCTCGTGTGCCCCGCGGACCGCTGCGGCGGCCAGGATGTCGTTCGCAGCGATGACCGCCGTGACTCTCTCAGCGGCGGGCAGGTCGAGGATCGCGCGCCGACTGGTCTCCGGTGACCAGTCACCCCCGACGACGCCGGCCGAGTGCAGGCCGAGGCGTTGAACGGTTTCGAGGTAAACCCGTTCGCGGGACCGTGCAGTCGGGTAGTCGCGGTCGCCGGCCACGTGCAGGAAAGTCCGATGCCCTGCGGAGGCCAGCCCTTCGATGATCTCGGCAATGGGAGTGGCGTCAGCGAGCTCGCCCATGGCGCGCAGCTCTTCGTCGTACTCGGCGGCCACCACGATGGGGGTGGGCGGCGGGGCCTTCCCGGGCGGGTCGGCGAGGAGGGGGGTCAAGGAGAGCACCCCTTCGAACATGCCTGACTCGGCGAGTTCGAGCATGCGGACGGCAAGCGTTTCTGCCGACCCGTCGAGGGTGACACCTTCGATCTGATAGCCGTGGGCGTGGGCCTTCTCGGTCGCGCCGACGAGCATCCGCACAGCGCCGGCGGCCTGCCCGGCGGGCAGGAGGATTGCCAGGCGCCCCGTGCGGCGGGTCCGCATCGCCCGGGCGGCCAGGTTGGGGCGGTAGCCGAGCTCATCGATGGCTGCGCTGATCGCTTCCTTGGTGGCGTCGCGCACCCCTTGACCGTCGAAGCGCAGGTAGCGCGACACCGTCGTGTGGGAAACCCCTGCGATGCGTGCGATGTCGTAGATCGTCGTGCGTCGGGGCGGAGGCGTGGAAGTGGGCACGACCCGATGATCGCATCCGGGTGTCCGCGCAGAGGACCGATCCCGTTCACGCATATGAATGCGGTCCAAACTCTTGACGCCTTTCGTTATCGATAACTAACGTCACGTTCTCGATAACTTTACTGCAGTCGGCAGCACACCCGTCTCTTCGGAGACGTGTGCCCGACCTGCGACGGCGCTCGACACCGAGCGTCCGGCCTCGGGACACGCCATCGAAGGAGATGAGCCTTGTGAGAGTCGTCTACGCCCCGCCGGACCGGTCGCTATGACCCCATCCCAGACGACAATCCCCGCTCCGGCCAATGCCGTGCGGGTTCCGCCGGATCGTAAGACGATCCCACCGCCCCGTCGACGTGCAGGCCTCCGCCCGCCGGTGTGGTTCGTCATCCCGGCCGTGCTGGTCTATGTGGCCGTGGTCATCGCACCGAACGTCCAGGGACTGGCCTATTCGTTCACCGACTGGGACGGCTTCGGCGCGGCCGCGTCCTTCGTCGGCATCGACAACTACCGCCACGTGTTCGCCGACGACAACGCCGTCGGATCCATCGTGAACACGTTCGTACTGACGCTGCTTGTCACCGTCGGCCAGAACGTGATCGGCCTCCTGCTCGCCTTGGGCCTCAACTCACAGGTCAAAAGCCGGTACTTGCTCCGTCTGGTGTTCTTCCTTCCGGTCGTGCTCACCCCGATCGTCGCCGGCTACCTGTGGAAATACCTGCTCATGCCGGAAGGAACACTCAACGCGGTCCTCGGCTCGCTGGGACTGGACGGACTGCAGCAGGACTGGCTCGGTGATCCCGACCTGGTGTTGTACGCGGTCTGCGCGGCGATCGTCTGGCAGGGTGCGGGCTACTCCATGGTCATCTACCTGGCCGGCCTGCAAGCAGTGCCGAGCGAGGCGCTCGAGGCGGCAGCGATGGACGGGGCGGGCCCGGTGCGCCGCACCTGGTCGATCACCCTTCCGCTCATCAACGGTGCCATCGTCGTCAACCTGCTGCTCACCGTGCTGGGCAATCTCAAACAGTTCGACACCGTCTTCTCCATGACCAGCGGAGGGCCCGCCGGAGCCAGCGAAACGATGGCGACGACCGTGTACAAGTCGGCCTTCCTCTACCTGCAGTACCCCAACGCCCTGGCGCAGGGCGTCCTCCTGACCCTTGTCGTGGGGGTCATCGGCTTCGTTCAGTACCGGCTGACGCAACGGAAGGCCCTGGCATGAACCGTTACACGGGGCGAACCTTCGCTCTGGAGCTGGTGCTGATCGCCGTCGCGGCGATCTTCATGGTCCCGATCCTCGTGCTCATCTCGGTGGCGCTGCGGGACCCGAACAGTACGCCGGGCTTCCTCGGCTTCACCTGGCCGCTGCATTTCGAGAACATCTCGACGGCCTGGACCGCGTCGGCCATGGGGCCCAGCCTCGTCAACAGCATCGTGATCACCACGGTTTCCGTCGCCCTCATCATCGTCGTCGCCTCCGCGGCGAGTTACACCATCACCCGGCGGACCCAGCGGTGGTCCCGCGGCGTCTTCTATCTTTTCCTGACCGGGTTCCTCTTCCCCGGGCAACTGGCGATGCTGCCGCTGTACCTGACGTTCTCCAAGGCGGGTCTCGTCGGCAACCCGGTCACGGTGATCCTGATCTACGTCGCCGGCCATATGCCCTTCACCGTCTTCCTGTACTGCGCCTTCCTGAGGGACCTGCCCCGCGACTACGAGGAAGCGGCGACCATCGATGGCGCCGGGTCACTGCGAATGTTCTGGACCGTGGTCTTCCCACTGGCCCGGCCGGTGACCGGCACCGTGGCCATCCTCACGGCCCTGGGGGTGTGGAACGACTTCCTCAACCCGCTGCTGTACCTGACCGGCGGAAACACCAGGACCGCACCACTATCGGTCTACACCTTCGTCGGTGAGTACAGCGCCAACTGGCCGCTCGTGTTCTCGGCCCTGATCACCTCGGTGATCCCCATCCTGGTCGCCTACTTCCTCATGCAGCGCTTCATCATGCGCGGCTTCGCCTCCGGGCTCAAAGGCTGAACCACCCCTCCACCCGCACCACTCCTCCCGTGAAAGGCTGCACGATGTCATCGACGACAAAGTGCCACACCCTGCGCGCGGTCTGTGCCGCACTGACGATGGCCGCAGCTCTGACCTCCTGCTCCACCGCCAACACCCCGTCAGTCGGGGGCGGCAAGCAGGTCCTGACCGTGGCCACCAACGGCGGATCCGCGCTGAAAGCCGTCCTGGCCGGCTTCGAGAAGCAGAATCCCGGCATCAAGGTGGTCGTCAAGGACTACCCGCAGAACTACCGCGAGATCATCGGCCCTCAGCTGGCGGGCGGCAACGCTCCCGACGTCATCCAGGTGCCACCCGGTGGCGGCAACAACGTCAGCGCGAAGCTCGCCGGCACCAGGGGTTATTACACCGACCTCTCCGACACCGCGTGGGCCCAGCGCGTACCCGACAGCGCACGCGAGCAACTCAGCACGGACGACGGCAGACTCGTCGCAGTGCCGATGACGCTGTCCTCCATCGGGGGTATCTACAACCAGGGAGCCATGGACGCCCTCAAGTTGCGCGTTCCTCAGACCTGGAGTGAGGTCCTCAAGCTCTGCAAGGACGCTCGCTCCGCCGGGAAGACCGCCTACGGGCTGGGTCTGTCCGACACGTGGACCACGCAGATGGTCCCCTATGCCCTGACGGCTTCGCTGGTGTACGGCCCCGAACCGGATTTCGTCGACCATCAACTGGAGGGCGAGGCCACCTTCGCCGACTCCGCCTGGTCCACCGCCATGGACCAGTACCTGCAGATGGACCGCGCCGGCTGCTTCAACAAGAGCCCCAATGGCACGCCCTACTCGCAGGTGCAGGACGCCATCCGGGCCGGAGACACCCTGGCCACGGTGAGCGTCGCCGCCGAAACCGGCAACATCGCCGCCACCGGTCCGAAAGACCTCAATCTCACGTATGCGGCCTTCCCCGCGACCGACGACCCTGAGCAGACCTACCTGCCGACCTCGGTCGGACCGGCGTACGGCATCAATGCGAAGAGCAGTCAGCGGAGTACGGCTCAGAAGCTTCTCTCTTATCTGGCCAGTCCGAAGACACAGGTGGAGCACGCCAAGCAGTACGGTGACGCCGCCGCGATGACGGGCGATCTTCCCCAGGTCACTCAAGTAGCGGCGGTGGTACAGAAGTTCACCGACGTGAACAGGACCACCACCTGGCCGGACCGCCTGTGGCCGAGCACCACCACACAGCCGGCCCTGTTCGACGGCATCCAGGGCCTGTTCAGCAAGCAGGACTCGGTCCCAGACGTCCTGACGGACATGGACGACGCCTTCGATCAGAACTGAAGCATGAACGATGCCGCGGCGTCGGACTGCAGTCACCCACAGCGGAGCACTCAACCACTTCTTCTCCTCCTCCCCTTTCAAGGACCGGCCTGAACATGTTCCCGAACACGGCCCACGAACCCCACCCCCCTGCTGGCGCCGACGCCCCCCGCGCCGGCGGCCGACACGGCGACGACCTCGATCCCGGTGCTGACTGGCAGCACTACGTCCGTGGACCGGCCCAGTCAGTTGTCCGGCCGGTCGCGGTCCTCTCGTCCTTCGGCGACGTCACCGGCGAAGAGGCCCTCCTCACACGGACGGGCAGCGTCGTGCTCACGATGGAGCACGGCGGGAGCGAACCGAGCGTAGTCATGGACTACGGGCAGAACGTGGCCGGCGTCCCGTGGATCGAGGTCGCCTCGTCCACCGGTAAGCCCACCCTGCTGGTGTCCTACAGCGAGAGCGCCACCTGGACGGACGCCGATGGAGACTTCGAAGGCAGTCACAACGACACCGGCAGTCACGACCGGGTGGAGACGTTCCACGTCCACGAACGGGCAACGGTCAGCTCCGGCCTCATCCAGGGCGGCCAGCGCTACCAGCGCATAGCCCTGAGCTCTCCCGGCACTCTCGTGATCAGCGACGTCGGCCTGCACTACACATCCCCTCGGGCCACCGCCGCGGACTACCGAGGCTGGTTCGCCTGCAGCTCGGACCTGCTCAATCGCGTCTGGTACGACGGCGCCTACACCGTCCAGCTCAACCAGCTGCCCGCTTGCACGCTGCCGGTCGCCTGGACGGTCTCGGACGGATCGCTGGTGGCCCGCGGAGGCAATCTCGCGGTGCTCACGTCAGGCACTGGCTGGAGCGACTGCACGGTGACATTCCAGACCCAAGTGGTCGAGCGGGCCGCCGGCTGGATCGTCCGCGCCTCGGAGGAGGGGCGGCACGGATACCTCTTCGTCCTGCGCGCCGCCGAGGGACCGGGGAACCCAGCATGCCTCGAGCAGTTCTACGTCGACGACGGCCACGAGGAACGTCCACAGGACAATGTGCGGCGCTACACCCTGCTGGGGAGAGTTCCCCTCAACCTCGGCCTCGACGGCTCCTGGCACGACGTCCGCACCACAATGGCCGGTCACCTCATCACCGTAGCGGTCGACGGGCAGACCCTGTGCACGCTGGACATCTCCCGGCTGCCGGCGGGCGTGCCCGCGCGGATGAACGGGTCTGTCGGCTTCCACCAAGCCTGGGGCTTCAAGCACCGGGCCGAGCATGCACGCTTCCGCCACCTCCGCGTCGTCGCTGCCGATGGCAGCATCCTGCACCACGACACCCTTGCCGACGAAGCGGCGTTGGCCGCCTTCAGCGGCGACGCGGTGCGTCACCCGAATCCCCTGCCCGTCATCCTCGACGGTGGCAAGCGCGACCGGACCGTGTGGAGCGGCGATCTGCTCGTGCAGATTCCCACCCTCTTCTCCACCACGGCCGCGGAGGACTACGTGCGCGGCTCGATCGAATTGCTGAACGGGTACCAGGAAGCGACCGGTCAGTCGGCAGCCCGAGTTCCCCCGGTTCTGCCACCGGCTTCCGGCCCGCAGCACGGTCAGACCTACTCCGCTGTCTACTCGATGCACCAACTGGTCAACCTGGCTCTACACCACCTCTACACCGGTGACCTCACACTCTCCGAGGAACAATGGCCCTGGGCCCGACGGATGCTCGACTGGTGCCGCACCCTGCTCGACAACCGGGGCCTGATCGTCACCGACGAGAACAACGGCCTGGACTGGGACTGGTACGACGGTCCGAAGACCGGAGCCGTGACCGCCTACAACGCGGCCTACCACCAGATGCTGCACCACGCCGCGGCCGTGGCCGAGGCGCTCGGGCGGCCCGAGGAGGCCGACGGACTGCGGCGACAGGCCGACACCCTGCGGTCGGCCGTCAATGAGCACCTGTACGACACTGCGCGCCACCTCTACCGCCTTTCCGACCAACAGCCGGACGGGGTCAGCCTGGACGGAAACTCCCTGGCCGTCCTGAGCGGTCTGCCGCCCCAGGGCGAAGCGCCGAAGATCCTCGCCGCGCTGGAAGCGGTACTGCCCGGCACGCCCTACGGCCCCTCACCCTTCAGCGCGGACACCGGCTTCTGGCCCCAGGTCAGCCCGTATGTCAGCGACATGTATCTGCGGGCCCTGTTCACCGAGAGAGCCACCTACAATGCCCTGGACCTCATCCGTCGGCTGTGGGGCCACATGGCCACATCCGACCTCCACGCGGTCGGCACCGCATGGGAACTGGTCGGCACCGACGGATCCCCCGGCTTCGGCGCCAAGACCAGCCTGGCCCACGGGTGGGCAGCCGGCGCCACCGCCGCCCTCTCCGCCCACGTCCTGGGCATCCGCCCCGCCTCTCCCGGGTTCGCCACCTGGTCGATCAGCCCACAGCCGGGGGACCTCACGTGGGCACGCGGCCGGGTCCCGACCCCGCACGGCCCCATCGAGGTGTCCTGGACCCGGCCCGGGGACGGTTTCGCCCTAGAACTGACCGTGCCCGACGGGACCCACGGCACCGTGACCGTCCCACTCCCCCGCGAGCAGGCACGCCCGGTGATCCACTTCCTCAGCCCGCACGCTCCCACGGACGACGGCGAGTACCGGGTACGGACGCGGGGCCTCGTCGCGGATCTCTCCATCACCACCGGCGGCAGTTACCGCGTGACGGTCGGCTGACACGCCGCACAGCCCGTCCGAGGACGAGGGCGCGCAGCCCCGCCGAGGGCCGTTTTCCGCCCCGCCGCCCCCAACTCCCAACGAGGTCGAAAGAACCATGGCCTACCTCAGCGACGACCCCGCGACAGGGGCCCTCCTGGCCGCAGCAGGCACCCATACGCCCATCGCCGTCGCACCCGTCGAACCCGAGGCAGTGCGACGCGCCGTCCAGGACCTGGCGCAGGACCTGACGAAGGTGTGCGACGCCACCGCCACCACGGTCGACGAACCTGCCCGCGCCCGGATCGTGGTCGCCACCCTGGGCGAGAGCCCCTACCTCGACGATGCCGACGCGAGGGGCGCTCTCGCGTTGAGCGCTCTGCATGACCCGGCAGGCCAACTGCACTGGGAGGGATACCTGCTGCAGGAAGTCGACGGGCAGCTGTGGATCGTCGGAGCCGACCGACGCGGCACGATCTTCGGTGTCTACGACCTGTGCGAAGCAATAGGCGTCTCGCCCTGGTACTGGTGGGCCGACGTACCACCCCGCCGACGCGAGCACGTGACGGTGCGTCCCGGGATGCAGATCGCCGACCACCCCTCGGTCCGCTATCGGGGGATCTTCCTCAACGACGAGGAGGAACTCGACGCCTGGGCCCGTCGGCACACGAGCGACCACACCATCGGCCCGCAGACCTACGAGAGGGTGTGCGAGCTGCTGCTGCGCCTCAAGGGGAACTACCTGTGGCCGGCGATGCACGTCAACGCCTTCAACGCCGACCCGGAGAACGGCCGCCTGGCCGACAAGATGGGTGTCGTCATCGGGACCAGCCACTGCGACATGCTGCTACGCAGCAACCAGCACGAATGGGAGCCCTGGCTCGCCGAACGCGGCGGGCAGCACGTGGAGTACGACTACTCCCTGGACAGCCCCAACCGCGAGGCCCTGCACGAGTACTGGCACCACAGCATCAAGCAGAACAGCGGCTACGAGGTCACCTGGACCCTGGGGATGCGCGGCATCCACGACTCCGGCTTCCACACCAGAGCCATCGATGAGGACGGCGCCCTGTCCGCCGAGGACAAGCACCGCGCCCGCGTGGACCTGCTCGGCCAGGTGGTCGCCGACCAGCGTCGGCTCCTGAGCGACGAACTCGGTGAGGAACGCGCCCGCCAGGCGCCGCAAATCTTCGTGCCGTACAAGGAGGTCCTGCCGCTCTACGACGACGGGCTGGAGCTTCCCGAGGACATCACCCTCGTCTGGTCCGACGACAGCTACGGCCACCTGCGCCGATTCCCCGACGAGCGAGAACTCCGGCGCTCGGGCGGCCACGGCCTCTACTACCACTCCTCCTACTGGTCGCCACCCTCGCGCAGCTACCTGTGGGTCTCCTCCACCCCGCCCGCACAGATGCGCAACGAACTGAGCAAGGCGTGGGAGCGAGGCATCCGCACCCTGTGGGTCAATAACGTCGGCCCCCTCAAGCCCCTCGAACAGGACATCGAACTGTTCTTGCGCTGTGCCTGGGAGGCCGGTCGGGAGACTTCCACCGCCGACACCACCGCGTACCTCGCGGACTGGATCGACCGCACGTTCAGCGGCGGCCATGGCCCTCAGGTCGCCGAGATCCTGCAGGACTACGCCCAACTGAACAACGTGCGCAAGGTCGAGCAGCTGACGTCGAGGGTCTTCTCCCAGACCGCCTACGGCGACGAAGGCGGGCGGCGGCTCGCGCATCTGCGCCGCCTCTACGACGACGTGAACGCCGTCCGGGCCGCGCTCCCGGAGGAGGAACGCGACGCCTTCATGCAACTGGTCGCCTTCAAGGTGCACGCCGCGTACCTTGCGAACGCCCAGTTCTACTTCGCCGACCGCAGCACCCTGGCGCACGAACAGGGCAAGTTCCCGGCCGCCGACCACTGGCTGGCCGTCTCGCGCCGCTTCGACGCGCTGCGCCGCGCCCTGATCGCCCACTACAACACGGTTATGGCCGGGGGGCGGTGGCGGGACATCATGACGCCCGACTCCTTCCCTCCGCCGGCCACGGCACAGTACGCAGCTGGCCAGCCGGCGCTGACGCTCGGGGACCCAGGCCTCGGGGTGATCGTCTGGGGCGACGACACAGCCAGTGACGACCCGCGCCTGAGCTTCTCCGCGCACGGCACCGGCACCAAGTGGATCGAGGTCTTCAACACCGGCGCCGGCACGATCGACTACACCCTCACCGCCGACCCCTGGATCGGCATCACCGAAACCAGCGGCAGCGTGCGGACCGAACGCCGCCTGGAAGTAAGCATCTCCGACACAGCTCGGGCCGAGGGCGGCACCGGCCGCATCACCCTGCACAGCCCCACGGACGGGCGCACCGTCGTTGTGACCGTGAACGTAGAGCCTTCGACGCCAATACCAGAACTCGCCCGCCCTTGTCACGTGGAAGCAGACGGCTACGTGTCGATGTCCGCGACGGACACGGCCGCCCGCCAGGACGGTCCGGACACCGCCTGGGTGGAGGTCGACCGGCTCGGCCGCGGTGGCGGTGGCCTGCTCGAAGTCCGACGGCGCCCCGAGGGCGACACCCCAGGCACGACTAACCGGAGCGACGGCCCCGCCGCGCTGGAGTACGACGTGCACCTGAGCACGGCTGGCGCACACCTCCTCGAAATACACCGCCTCCCCACCCTGAACTCCACGGGCCGGATGCGGCTCGCCGTCGCGCTCGACGACCGGCAGGCGGCCGTGCTGGAGTCCCCCACCACCGACGAGTACCGGGGAACCTGGAGCGACGCGGTCGTCGAGGACGTCGAGCGGCTGCGGATCCGCCTCCCCTGGGCCGACCCGGGGGTGCACACCCTGCACCTGCGCGCCCTCGACGCCGACCTCGCCTTCGGTCGTCTCGTCCTGTACACGGCACCGCCCCGGCACACCGCGCTCGGCCCGCCCTCCAGCCCTCTGGCAGGCGAGCGGCGCCAGGACGCGCCCGACCCGCTGCCCCACGCCCACGACACCACCGTGCCGGAGCAGTTGTGCCGCGATGTCTACCGGATAGATCCGGAGACTCTGCAGCTGCCTCCCCTCGTGCATGTTCCCCGCGGCTACTGGGACGGTGACACCACCTTCACACCGAACCTCACCACTCAGCAGAGGAGTCTCGGACCCGCCCGTCATCCCGCCCGGCCCGACGGCACGAAGGACCTCCTGGCCGACCTCACGCCCGGACCCGTCCGGGAACACGACGGGGTTCTGGCGATCGACGCCGAGCGGGCGCTCCTCGCCAGCGCGGACGGCTGGCTGACCCCGAGCATCGACGAGCCCGTCGTCGGCTGGACGCACACGCAGGCCGAGACCGAGGGCGGCACCGGCCTTGCCCTGCATGTCGACGCCCCCGGACGCCGATGGGAGGACCCCGGGTCTGCCCCTGGAATCCACCTCGCCGTGCAGGTCAGAACGCCGGGCAGCTATCACGTGTGGGCACTCGTCAAATTCGACGGGGCCGATGACGACTCCTGCGTGCTGGCCCTGGACGGCACCCCGCAGCCCGCGAGCGAACAGTTCGGCGGCGGTGACCTCTTCACCTTCGCCTCCGCCCAGGCGTGGGTATGGGCCGAACTCAGCGAACTGACCCTGACCGTAGGCCGGCACACGGTGTCCGTCCTCGCCCGCAAAGCACGCCTTCGCGTGGATCGCCTCTATCTGACCCTGGGCAACGAGCTCCCGCCCGGTGACGCTCAGTGGCCCCGTAACGGCTGAAGCCGTTCCGTCCGCCCCGTGTCCGGAGGGGGAAGCGGCCCGGCTCAGCATCACGTTGAGGGCCTCACCGCTCCTGAGGGCGGGCGAGACCCCATCGTCAACGAAGAAGGAGGCAGTGCATGCCGAACGACCGCCCATGGCCGCTGGACGTGCCGGGGATCGCCTACGGAGGCGACTACAACCCCGAGCAGTGGCCGCTGGAGACCCAGCTGGAGGACATCCGGCTGATGCAGGAGGCGGGGGTGAATTTGGTGAGCGTCGCCATCTTCTCCTGGGCACATCTCGAACCCCGCGAAGGCGCTTACGACTTCGCCTGGCTGGACGAGGTCCTGGACCGACTGCACACCGGCGGCATCCGCGTCGCCCTGGCCACGGCGACCGCTTCACCGCCCCCGTGGCTGACCCGCAAGCATCCCGAGATCCTGCCCGAACAGGCCGACGGCACCGTCCTGCACCAGGGCTCCCGCCAGTCGTACGCCGTCTCCTCGCCGGTCTTCCGCCAATACGCTCTGGCCATGACCCGCCGGATGGCGGAGCGCTACCGCGATCACCCGGCACTTGCGCTGTGGCACGTCGACAACGAACTCGGCTGCCACGTACCGCACGACTACTCCGACAACGCCGCGGTGGCCTTCAGGAGCTGGCTCCAGGAGCGCTACAAGAGCATCGACGCACTCAACTCGGCATGGGGAACGGCGTTCTGGTCACAGCGCTACGACTCCTTCGGGGAGATACTGCCGCCCCGTTCAGCCCCCACGTATGTCAACCCGACACAGCAGCTGGACTTCGCCCGGTTCTCGTCCGACGAGCAGCTCGTGCACTACCGCGCTCTACGTGACGTGCTGCGCGAGGTGACCCCTCGCGTGCCGACAACGACGAATTTCATGATGAACACGCACAACAAGTGGGTGGACTATTTCTCCTGGGCCGACGACATGGACGTGGTGGCCAACGACCACTACCTGATCGCACGTGACCCTGAAGCGCACATCGGGCTCGCCTTCAGTGCTGACCTCAGCCGCGGTGTCGCCGGCGGGGAGCCGTGGATGCTGATGGAGCATTCGACGTCAGCCGTCAACTGGCAGCCGCGCAACAGCGCCAAGGGCGCCGGAGAGATGCTGCGCAACTCTCTTGGTCACCTGGCACGCGGTGCGGACGCAGTCATGTTCTTCCAGTGGCGCCAGTCCGTCGCGGGCGCGGAGAAGTACCACTCCGCCATGCTGCCGCACGCCGGCCAGGACACCGACGTGTGGCGCAACACCGTGGAACTGGGACGACGTCTCAAAGCCCTGGCCCCGGTCAGGGAGAGCCGCGTCAGGGCTGACGTAGCCCTCGTGTTCGACTATCCCTCCTGGTGGGGCACCGAACTGGACGGCCACCCCGTCCACGACCTCAGCTACCCGGACGAGGTGCTGCGCTGGTACCGCGCGCTGTGGCTGCGGGGCATCACGGTCGATGTCGTTTCCGCGGAGACCGACCTCAGCGGCTACAGGCTGGTGCTCGTCCCCAACCTGTACAGCGTCACCGATCACGACGCCGCCCGCATCGCCGAGGCCGCACACGCAGGCGCCGGCGTCCTGATCACCTTCTTCAGCGGCATCGTGGACGAGCACGACCACATCCGGCTCGGCGGCTACCCCGGAGCCTTCCGGGAACTCCTCGGCGTAAGGTCCGAAGAGTTCCACCCGCTCCAGGACGGTGAACTGCTCACCCTGGACGACGGCACCCGTGCCGATCTGTGGAGCGAGAAAACCCACCTCCACAGCGCCAAGGCTGTACGCACCTGGGCCGACGGGCCCCTGGCGGGCTTCCCGGCCGTCACCCGCAACGACGTCGGCCACGGCTCCGCCTGGTACGTCGCCACCCGCCCCGACGACGAAGCCATCGGCAGAATTGTCGACCAGGTACTCGCCGAGGCAGAAGTTCCCCCCACCCTCGCCACGCTGCCGGCGGGAGTCGAAGCCGTACGACGCCACGCGGCCGACGGGTCCAGCTTCCTCTTCGTCATCAACCACACCGAACACGGCGTTGACGTACCCACGAGCGGGCGTGACCTGCTCCGCGACCAGAACGTCACCGGCACACTCCACGTGTCCGCACTGGACAGCGCCGTGATCCACGAACACTGACCACACCGCTCACGACGGCACCGCGTCGACGAACAGACCCTCGGCGCGGCTCCGCACTCTCCCCTGGGCAGCCAGGGAACTCCCATCACCCGATAGGACGGAAACCCGATGGATGCCATGTGGGACAACGCCGTTTCACGCAGGTCACTGCTCGCCGGCGCGGCGACCGGGGCGGCAGCGGTAGCCCTGGGTACAGGCGGGGCAAGTGCGGCCACCGCGGACGGCGACGACTTGGAGCGACTGTACGGTTCGCTGGCCGGCGAGGTCGCAGACGACTACACGCCCGTCTCGTGGCGTGCGTTCGCCCCCGTCCGCACGGCGGCCGGCACGCTGCTCGCAGGTTCACCGACCCCGCAACAACGCCAGGAAGCCCAGCAAGCGCTCGCGACCGCAGCTGACCGCCTCGTCATGATCAGGGGGCTCCGCCACCTCATCGCCGAGTACCAGAACCGGAATCACGCCGACTACACCCGACGTTCCTGGCATGACCTGCCCCGCACGCTCGCCGCAGCCCGAGCCGTCCTGGGAACGGACGACGCCACCCGCGAGGACGTCGTCCAGGCCAAGAACACACTCCAGGAGGCGGCGACCGGCTTGACGCCGACAGCAGCACATGCCTTCGGCGACATACGAAACGACTCCTTCTGGCACGACACGGTCGGCAACCCGATCTACTCCCAGGGCGGTGGCGTCTTCCGCTTCGGCGACACCTACTACTGGTACGGCGTCCGCTACACCGGTGCGGAGCAGTACTACAACAGCCCCACCCGGACCTACGACTCGACGTTCGTCGCGATCACGTGCTACTCGTCCCGGGATCTCACGAGCTGGACCTTCGAGAAGAACATCGCGACCGTCTCCACCCCTCTCTGGGTCCCTTCGGAGAAGGAGACAAACGACTCAACCTTCTCGCAGATGAAGAACCTCGCCGACACCTCATGGCTGGGCCGGCTCGGCGTAGTCCACAACCCGAACACCGGTAAGTACGTCCTGCTCATCCAGATGGGCAACGCCCTCGACACGGACGGAAACAACGGCGCCGTCCTCTTCCTCCAGGGCGACCACCCGGCCGACGACTTCGCCTACGCGAACATCCAGCCGCAGATCGTCGGCGTCCCTACCCAGTCCACCAAGGACCAGACGGTCTTCATCGACGACGACGGCTCCGGATACCTCGTCTTCTCCGGAGGCACCGGCCGCGTCTACTCCTACGTCAGCAAGATCGCCGAGGCCGACTCCCTGAGCATCGAGCCGGCCGTCCAGATCGGCTACGTGGCCAAGGGCCGCGAAGGCAACGCGATGTTCAAGTACGACGGCCACTACTACGTGGCCACCTCCAACCTGCACGGCTGGAACTCCTCCCAGGCATACGTCATCAAGTCGAAGACGTCCGACATCCAAGGCGAGTACACAGCCGAGTACGTTCTCCCGGGCACCGAGAAGGACTACAGCCACGTCACTCAGACCGGCTTCTTCATCACCGTCAAGGGGCAGAAGCAGGACGCCGTCATCTTCGCCGGCGACCGCTGGGCGGACTTCGCCTGGAACGGCCTCGGCTACAACCAGTGGATGCCCCTGTCGGACACCGGCGACGGGCTGGCCTTCGAGTCCCTGAGCCACTGGGAACTGAACGCCGTCACGGGAGCCTGGAGGACCGGGCGCGACAACAACTACCTGCTGAACCCGGAGTTCGCCGCCGACCGGGTCGCGGTGACCACACTCACCGGGTGGACCACCCGGATCGACACCGACGTCTCGGCCAGCAACTTCGTCGCGAACACCTCACCGGGGTCCGACTCCACACGGTTCGCTCTGAAACTCGGCGCCAGCAGCCCGTTCTCGGGTTCGTTGTCCCAGGAAATCGCCGTGCCCGCGGGAAGGTATCGGCTCTCGGCCAAGGCCCGGGCCGACGGCGGACTCGACTACGCCCGCATAAGGATCACCAGCCGTGCGAAGGAACATCTCCTCGACCTCAACCAGCCGACCAGCGAGTGGCACACCCTCAGCTTCGACAGCCTGCTGCTCCCCGCCGGACCCGTCACGGTGGCAATCGAGGTACGCAGCACCACGGGCAGTCGATGGATCACCCTCGACGCCCTGGCACTGACCCGCCGGTGACGGGCCCCGCCAAGATCCTGATGGCGAAAGCAGCCGAACAGAGCCGGGCCGTATCCCACTGTGGCCCGAACCCCGTCCGGGCATCCGCCCCGGACCCGTCCGAACTCAGGGAGCGATCAACATGAAGCGCCGTACATTCGTTGCCGCCGGCCTCTCACTGACTGCACAAGCCGCCTTGGCCGGAACCGCCCACGCCGGCACCACCACCCGTGCCGCTTCCAGCGGCACCGTGGTAGTGGCCAAGCACGGATCCGCATCTGCCCTGCACACCGTCGGCACATCCACGGTCACGGTGAAACCACGCACCACCGTGCGTCAAGTACTGGCGCAGTTGACCGCGTCCGACCGATCCCATCAGCTGCGCACGGTGGTGGACACGACAGGTACAGCGAAGTCCATCGGCCAAATCCGCAACGGTGACCGCCTGGTCGTCCGAGCCGCGGACGGCCACTCGACACGCAGCTACGCCCTGACGGTCCACGACCCCGAAGCCGTTGAACGAGACGGCGACTACTGGAACGCCGCGCTCTACGAAGAGATCGACCGCATCGTCAACACTCACACACCGGTCTTCCCCGACCGCCGGTTCGACATCACCTCACCCACATACCGTCCGTTCGTCCGAAGGGCGACAGAGACGTACGCAGAGGGCAACGAGGCCGGCGACCCGGCGGTCAAGGACTCTCCCCTGGTCTACAAGTCGCGTCGGGTGTGGTTCTACGGCGAGGCCATCAACGCGGCCATCGAGGACTGCCACCGCGCCGGCGGCGGCATCGTCGTCATCCCGGCTGGAGGCTCCCGCAACGATGACGGGGCCTACTACTCGGGTGCCATCAACCTGCTGAGCGGTGTGAATCTGCACGTGGCCGAAGACGCCGTCGTGAAGTTCATGCGCACCAAGTCAAACGAGTACTACCCGGTCGTGCGCACCAGTTACGAGGGCACCGACATGTACGGGTTCTCACCGTTGATCTACGCCCTGCACCAGCGCGACATCGCGGTGACCGGACACGGGACGCTCGACGGGCAGGAGGACATGTGGAACTGGCGGCCCTGGAAGAAGGGCTACTGGGGCGAGCCCTCGGTGGAGGACAAGACCACCACGGCCTCATACGGGCAGAACGGCATCCTCAACCAGATGAACTTCCAGGACACACCCATAGAGACACGCATCTTCTCCGACGACGGTCACCGGCCGGCCACGATCCCGGTGGTCCGCAACGGACGTGTGCGCCAGATACCACCGCCCGCCGACGCCAAGCCCATGAGGTCGTCGTTCCGACCCTCGTTCATCCAGCCGAACGACTCGACCAACGTCCTGATCGAGGGGGTACGGATACGCAATATCCCCTTCTGGACTGTGCATCCCCTCAACTGCACCAACGTGCTGATCCGCGACCTCGACATCTACAGCAACAAGACCACCGATTTCGAGCTGAACTGGAACAACGACGATGGCATCGATCCCGAATCGTGCCGTAATGTCGTCATGGAGAACAACCACGTCACAACCAGCGACGACGGTGTCGCGGTCAAGGCCGGCCGCAATGTGAACGGGCGTGAACACCGGGCCCCCAGCGAACGCATCATCATCCGCGACTCCGCCTACCGCAACGACGGAGGAGACGGCGCAGCCATCTCCATGGGCAGCGAGATGTCGGGAAGCATTCGTGACGTCTTCATCCACGACAGCGTCTTCGGCGGACCCGACCTGTCCTTGATCCTGAAGATCAAAACCAACTCAAACCGCGGCGGCCTGGTGGAACGCGTCTACGTGCGCGACTGCCTCCTCGAACAGTCCAATCACGGCCTGGTGCAGCTCGACGCAAACTACCGAGAAACCGTGCCGTTCCCGAACGCCGATGCCTTCAACCCGACCATCCGCAACATCTACGTGGACCGGGTGAACACCGCCCCCACCATGTCCCGAGGCAAGACGACCTTCGCCCTCTCCAGCTCAGCTTCCCGAAGCCCTGTGGAGGGCGTCTACTACCGCGACTCAACCTTCCACACCACCAGCAACCTGGCAGCAGGATTCAAAAGCGTCAAGATCATCAAGAACTTCGTGGTCGACAACGTCACCTACGTCGACCCCGACACCGGGGCCACCACCCGGTACGACACCACCCCTCTGAACCTCCTCGACCGGACCCGAGCCGTCAGCGACACCTCCACGAACACCGACGTCCAGCTGACCCCCGTCAGCATCGACCAGCCAGACGCCATCACCCAGGTACCCGCCGGCACCTTCACGCTCGACGGCGCCGTGGACCTGACTGGCCACCCGAACTTCCCGCAGACCGGCACCATCCGCGCCTTCCTCGACCGCGACACGACCCCCATCGCCGTGCACCTGAACCCGGACGGCAGCTTCCACAGCGACCCGATCACCCTGAACGACGATCAGCCCTGGTTCCAGGACCGCCACTACGTAGCAGTCAACTTCTACGACGGCATCAACATCAACACGGCGGTGTACCAGGTAGCACGCCGCGCCCAATAGTCCACCGGTCCTGACCACATCGCATCGGCGATGCGATCGGACGAAGTCCGGCGACAACCGCTCGCGCCACCGCGCACTCGGCGTCTCATAGCCGGTGGGACTGGCCTATTCACAGCCGGTCCCACCCCGTCGCGCGTGAGGAGGAAGCGTTCACTGCGGCGGAACCGAGCGCGCGGTAAGTACACGCTGGGCGATCGAGGCCAAGCTCGAGAAGGTAAGGGAGACCGGCTACGTCACCAACATAGAGGAAAAGAGAACGGGACCTCTGCGCGGTGGCCGCCACGGTACGGAACCGGCAAGGATTGGCCTGCGGTGCTCGGTCTGTATCCGGCCCGGCGAGGCGGACCGACGCCAAACTCGCCCTCCTCAGTGGCGCTGTCATCGCCGCCGCCACCGAACTCGGCGCGCGGCTCGGGTAAGGCGCAGACTGAGCCCCTCGTCCTGGCGGTGGGGGAGGCTCGAGGGCTGACTGGTGGACGTGGCGAAACTCCTGGTAGACGGGTTGTCGAGCAAGAGCGACCGCAAAACCAGGAGCCCTGGTGTTTGTGTACCCGTCAGCAATCGACCCGTACAGCTCGGCCTAACGCCTCCTCGCCCGCCAACTCGCCGTCGGGCGGCAGCGAACTGTCAACCGTCGGCGGCACCCCGCGTTGGGACGGCAGGCCCTCCTTGCCCCCGCCCATCTACACTGCGGCGACACCTGCGCCCGGTTCGCCGCCGGGTTCGGCATCGGCCTGGCAACCTTGTGCTGCTACGTCTACACAACTCCAAGAGGAAGCGCACCGCTTCCCGGCCGAAGCGACGGCCAAGAACAGAGCGAGATTCGGGCACACGTACGGAGCGACTACCCTCGCTGCCGATGACGCCATGTACCTGGCCAGGGAGGCGCAGAACCAGTCGTTACACGGCGCCGTGTTAGCCGCTCCAAGGGGCAGACCGGCGCCCCGTGCTCACGCACCCGGCTATAGCGTTCGGACGCTCGGGCGGCAACCTCAGGCTCTCAGCTCGGACAGGTTCGCGACCCGCCGGGGGGGTGGGGCACCGATCTCCAACCACCGTCCCGGATCAGGAACCCAAAATGCCGGAGCCCGCACGTCCAAATCGTCGTAACCTGACCGGGGGGCCTTGACCCCGGATGTTGGACACACGAGACACTGGATCCTGAGGATCTGAGAACGGACATCTCGTGGTCATGAAGAACTACCCGCCACAGTTCAAGGCGGACGCGGTCGCGCTGTACGAGTCGCGGCCGGAAGCGACGATCAGGTCGGTCGCAGCCGATCTGGGGATCAACCCGGAGACCCTGCGGAACTGGGTCCGGGCAGCCGGGGTGAGCCGTCCCCGAGGACGGCGGACACAGGAACCAGGCCTGCCGCCGGCACCGCTGGAGGCGGAGAACGCCGCCTTGCGGAAGAAGGTCCGTGAGCTGGAGGAGGAACGGGAGATCCTGCGCAAAGCGGCGAAGTATTTCGCCGGGGAGACGCGCTGGTGAACCGCTTCCAGTGTGTCGCCGACCTCCAGCGCCGTCACGGCGTGAAGCGGCTCTGCAGCATCCTCGGCGTCAGCCGCTCGAGCTTCTACTACTGGCGGCGGACGGCTGCGGACCGCGCCGCCCGGCAGGTGGCCGACGCCCGCCTGGCCGCCCGGATACGGGCGGTGCACCAGGAATCGGACGGCACCTACGGAGCCCCGAGGATCACCGCCGAGCTCCGCGAGGAGAACGGTGTCGCGGTCAATCACAAGCGCGTCGCCAGGATCATGCGGGCGTCCGGGATCGAAGGAATCCGGTTGCGCCGCCGGCACCGCACCACTGTCCCCGACCCGGCCGCCGCCAAGGCCCCGGACCTGATCGGCCGCGACTTCACCGCGGACAGGCCGAACACGAAGTACGTCGGCGACATCACCTACCTGCCCATCGAGGACGGGAAGTTCTGCTACCTGGCGACCGTCATCGACCTCGCATCACGCCGTCTGGCCGGCTGGGCGATCGCCGACCACATGCGCGCGGACCTCGTCACCGACGCCCTGACCGCAGCGATCCGAACCCGCGGCAGCCTCGCCGGATCGATCATGCACACCGACCACGGAGCCCAGTACACGAGCAAAATCTTCGCCGAAGCCTGCAGGTCAGCAGGGGTTCGGCGAAGCATGAGCGCGGTCGGGTCCAGCGCGGACAACGCACTCGCCGAATCCTTCAACGCGACCTTCAAACGCGAGACCCTGCAAGGACGAAAAAGCTGGCCGACCGAGCGCGAGGCCCGACTCGACGCCTTCCGATGGCTCCACCGCTACAACACCCGACGCCGACACTCCCGCCTCGGACAACGATCACCCATCGCCTTCGAGAACGCCCTCCACCGCACACCAACTACGCTGCCACAAGCCGCATAACCCGTGTTCAGAATTCGGGGTCAAGGCCCACCATCGAGCGATCTGGTACCACGGGCATAGACAAGATCGTCGTTGTCGACAACGGCGACGGCATCACCCCGGAGAAGGCTCGGACTGCCTTCAAACAGGTCGGCAATTCCGACAAGCGGGTAGGCGGCACAACCGACCGGCTGCAGCGTCCGCTCCATGGGAAAGCCGGCCGCGGACGCTTGCGGGCTTTCGCGCTGGGTAATGCGACGCGCTGGACGAGCACAGCTCGCGCAGGGGACGGCCAGTTGATGCGCACGACGATCGAGTCGGCGATCAGCCGTCGGACGACGTGGCGGATCGACACGCAGCCGATGCCGGGGACGGACAGCCCAGGCACGAAGGTGGAGCTCTGGGGAAAGCAGGCAAACCACCTCAACAAGCTCCTGGAGCCCAAAGCCGCCACCCAGATCACGGCGACCCTCGCGCCCTATCTCCTGACCTGGACCGATGTCCGGGTCATCTACGACGGCCAGCGCATCGACCCACAGACCCAGATCCAGGCCGAAGAATTCGAGAACCTCACCTTCGATCACGAGGGCCAGACGTATCCCTTCCACATCCGGCTGATCCACTGGCGCACGGGCGCAGAGCGCACCATCGCTCTGTGCGACGCCGCCAGCGCCCCGGTGGAGAGCCTCGATGTCTCCACCGAACACGCTGACTTCTCTTACACGGCCTACGTGTTGTGGGAACCGATGCCCCGACACCGCAACGAAATCCCTTTGATCACGTTAGGTGGCGACACCCCCCTGACGCCCCTGTTGCGGACCGCCCGCGAATGGATTGGCGCACGGCTCGAAGAACGGCGCCGACGGCAGCGCCGCCAGCTTGTCGAGCGGTGGATAGAGGAAGGCGTCTACCCCTACCCGCGCCGGGCGGAGGGTGATCAGGCCCGTGCCGAACAGGCGACGTTCGACTTGGTCGCCACCTCCATCAACCGCCACATCACAGGCGACAGGACGAAGAAGCGACTCACTCTGTCCCTGCTGCAGAACTCCCTCCGGCACAACCCTGACGAGATGGTGGAGATCCTGGAGAAGGTGCTGAGCCTGGGAGGTGACGACGTCAGCCACCTGCACGGCCTCCTCCAGCAGACCAGCCTGTCGAACATCATCCGTGCATCGTCCATCGTCACCTCACGGCTGCAGTTCCTGACCGCCCTTGAGCATCTGGTCTTCGACGTGGACATCTACGGAGTGGTAAAGGAACGCGATCACCTTCACAAGATCCTTGAACGCGAACTGTGGATCTTTGGCGAAGAGTTCAACATGATGCGCAGCAGCGAGATCGGTCTGACCCGCATGCTGGAACACCATCGGCGCGCCCTTGGCTGGGACCCAACCCCAGACGGGCCCGTCCGCGCGGTCGACGGCAGCATACGGCGAGTCGATCTCATGCTTTCCGCTGAAAGTCACGAGCACGATCGCGTCCGGCACCTTGTGATCGAGCTCAAGGCGCCCGCCGTCGACGCCGACCGCGAGCAGGCTCTCCAGGTCGATGATTACATGCAGGCCGTCCTCAACGAGCCGCGCTTTGCCAACGTCGAAACCACCTGGGACTTCTACCTTGTCGTCCGTTCGGTCAAGGACAGGCTTATGCCAGCTCTTCGCCAGGCGAACAAGCCCGAGGGCCTGTACAGCGAACCCACCCAGTACGAGCACGCCAGTGTCCGGGTCTGGGTGCGCACGTGGTCCGAAATCCTGCGAGAGGCCAAGCAGCGGCTGGAGTTCGTCAAGAAGGGCATCGACCACAACCCCTCCCTCGAACAGGCCCTCGCCTACCTCCGTCACCGCCACGGCGATCTTCTTCCCGACCAACTGCGCCAGCCGGCCGCAGTTCCCACGCCCCGCACCGGGGCAGCCCATAATCCAGCTGTCTGATCCGGCCCGGGCGGAGGTCTGGGCCCGCCCAAGAGCTCTCCACGCCAGACCATCGCCCCGACCACGGGTCCGACCATGCCGTGTCGAAGGACGGACGCGAACTGCGGCTCGCGCTGGCCTGGTAGTGCGCGCAACCGGCGACCAACTCCAGATCGTGGGCACCAATCGCAAGGCGACACGGTGACGAGTCGGCCCGGCCGCCGCCTCACCTCATACGGCCCCGTGTTGCGCTGGAGGTTGCGACAGGTGCTGGGTGGTGTTGCCGACGTACTCACGTTTCACTCGACGACCTGTTCCGCCAGGCCGAGGCAGCAGGCCGCGGGCTGTGGTCCGCTGGGTACGAGGGGCGGGACATCGCGTCATTCGTTGCCGCCCTGCTCTCTGCCCAGATCAGCATGGTCGCCGACGTCCGCCTGACGCCCATCAGCCGCAAGCCGGGCTTACCAAGACCCACCTCACACGCGCCGTCGATGCGGCCGGCATCGCCTACACCCACCTGCGCGCCCCGGGCAACCCGAAGGATAACCGGGCCCTGTTGCGGGACGGGCGGGTCAGCGAGGGCGAGCGCGCTTCCGTAGCCTGCTGCACTCCGATGCGCGGGCCACGCAACACGTCCCATCCGAACAACCGTCCTCTCATAACGCTCGGAATCACCGCGGAAGTTACGGGCATCGTCTCCGGGGCAACACACCCGGGAACCGCGAGAGGTCCACATGCACCAGACCCTCAACGAGCGGCAGCAGACCGTGCTCGATTGGGTGGGCCAGGGGTGTCCCGACGGAGTCTGGCAGGACAGCACATTCAAGGTCAGCGCTCAGGCACTGCAGAGTCGCGGACTCATCAGAATCACCAAACGCCGAGGGCATTGGAGTGCCAACCTCACCGACAAAGGGCGGCAGCATCTCACCGACCGCGGCATCTGCCCAGTCGAGCAGAACACTGCACCACCCGCGCAGCCCAGCCGCAAACCGGCACCGCCACGCCCCAAGACCGCACCCAGGGCCCGTACGAACTACACAGACCAACTCCTCGAAGACCTGGCCGCGAACGACGGCTGCCTCATCAAGCCCATCGAACCCGGCCCACACGCAGTGAATTGGACATCACGGGTGAACACCGCCCGCAAGTCCGGCAAGATCCCGCGCACACAAGAGCTCTACGCATACCGCACCCATCGCGGCTACGAAATCAAACTCGCCGACATCCCCGCCTGGCGGCTCGCCGAACTCACCCCGCTCCCCGTTCCGGCCAGACTCACCAAACCCCACTCCCTCGTGGCCGCCCTCCAACAACGGCCACAGCCCATGGGGCTCACCAAATCCATCCAAGGCCGAGCCCTGCGCATCATTCAGGCCCTCATCATTGCCACCGAATCACAAGGCCATAAGGCAGCACTCGGGACCACGCAAGGCGCTCCCCCACCCCACCGTCGCCGCAGCGCACCACCGCACTTCACCATCACCGCCCAAGGCGAAAGCGTCGGATTCCTCGTCCTTCAAGAACAGGACCGCAGCGAACACATCCCCACCGACAAGGAACTCGCCGACGCCAAGAAGCACTCATGGATGCGCATCGCCCACTTCGACTACACCCCCTCAAACCGCCTGCGCTTCATCCTCCGCGGCGGCAGCCCGCACCGTGCGAGCGAATGGGCCGATGTCCCCGACAGGCCACTGGAAGACCAACTCGCCGAAATCGCACAAGAAGTCGACCTCCGCGGCAAAGCCGCAGAACACAAACGCCTTGCAGACCAGCAAGCCAGGGAAGCCCAGCAGAGGCGCTGGGAAACCGCCATGGAGGAAGCGCGCACCGCATACGCCTACGCCTATCGCGTCAAGCACCTCGAAGAACAAGCAGACGCCTGGCACCAGACCAAGCGCCTGACCGGATACGTCACAGCAGTACGCGACCACGCCACATCGCTGCCACCCGGACAGGAAAGAACAGAGATCGAGGCGTGGCTCGCCTTCACGGACGCCCGGCTCCAGCACCTCACCGAGTCCGCCGCAGCGCCGAAGCTGCCCACCCCACCCAAGCCCAGCGCCGACGACCTCAAGCCATTCCTCGGCCACTGGAGCCCTTACGGACCCCGTGCCTACTGAGCCTTAAATCAGGCCATATCGAGCACCGGTTCACCAAGAGGCGGTAAAGAGGGAGCCCCCTCAAGCCGCACTCGACACACCGCCACCTGCAGGTATGACCACCTGACGCCTCATCAGGACGTGCGTCAAACGTGCGTCAGACGTGCGTCACGTGCGTCGAATATGCGTCAAGATATCGCCCGTAACGCACACAACGCACATAACGCCCACTCGGCGAAACCGCAGGTCAGACGCCCTTCGCGGCCGGTTCAAGGATCGCGACGCACTCGACATGATGGGTCATCGGAAAGATGTCGGCTTCCAACGGAGGGCTCGAACTTGACTCCTACCCAAGCAGAATCAGTCACACTTGGCGCTCATCCGCTCGACGCCAGGCTCCTGCCCCGCCCGCACAGGCAGTCACTCAACTTACCCTTGCCAGCGGGTCCGGTGGCACGAGGTCCTGTGCCACCGTGCCCGCCGCAACGGCACTTCCTGGGGAGGATCTGGGGAGGATCGACGGCCCTGGGGAGCGCGCGGGGAGAATCGACCGCGTAACGCAGCACGATCCCGAAAGAGCTGAAAGACCTATCCGCCCAGGTCAGGGGCGGGTAAGGCCGCATCGATGCAGGTCAGCGCCACCCGGTGGACAACTTCATGCCGAAGGTGCCCTGAAGCGTGGGGCGGGTGGTGAACACGGGTACTGCTCCTTGCTGCGGCGTTCGGTGGGGCCTGCGGATCGTACGGACCCGGGCGCGGCCCGGGCGGGAGCGGGTCAGGCTGCCGCGTCGGGGGCGGTGCCGTCGTCGGTGACCAGGTGGCAGGAGACCTGCCGGCCGCCGGGTATCTCGCGCAGGGCGGGGACCTCGGTGCGGCAGCGGTCGGTGACGAGCGGGCAGCGGGTGTGGAAGCGGCAGCCGTCGAACACACTGCCCGTGGCGCCTCCGGCGGGGGTGGCCGCCGCGCGACGGGTGGGCGGATCGAGCGGACTGGGCAGGTCCCCGTGGAGCACGATGCGTTCGCGGGACCGCTGGACGACGGGGTCGGGCACCGGGGCAGCCGAGAGCAGCGCCTGGGTGTAGGGGTGCTTCGGCGAGGCGAACAGCTCGGCTGTCGGGGCCTGTTCGACGATCTGCCCGAGGTACATCACGGCGATCCGGTCCGCGAGGTACTCGACGGCCGCCAGGTCGTGGGTGATGAACAGGCAGCCGAAGCCGCGGTCGCGCTGGAGGTCGGCCAGGAGGTTGAGTACGGACGCCTGGACCGACACGTCGAGTGCCGAGGTGGGCTCGTCGGCGACGACCAGATCGGGGTCGCACGACAGGGCCCGGGCGATCGAGATGCGCTGGCGCTGCCCGCCGGACAGTTCGTGGGGGTGCCTGTCGGCGTGTTCGGGGCGCAGCCCGACCTGGCCGAGCAGCTGCTCGACCCGCTCGCGTACGGCCGTCCCCCGGGCGTAGCGGTGCAGCCGGACGGGTTCGGCGATGATCTGGCCGACGGTCATCCGGGGGTCGAGCGAGGACGAGGGGTCCTGGAAGACCAGGTGGAAGTCCTTGCGCAGGGGCCGCAGGGCGCGACGGGACAGATGGCTGACGTCGGTGCCGTTGATGTGGACGGTGCCGGCGGTGGGTTCGTCGAGGCGCACGGCGCAGCGGCCGACGGTCGACTTCCCGCTGCCGGACTCGCCGACGAGGCCGACGACCTCGCCGCGGCCGATGGTGATGGAGACGCCGTCGACGGCACGGACGGTGCCCCCGCCGGAGGCACCGAAGTGCCGCTTCATGTCCCTGATCTCCAGCACCGGGGGGTGTGTTCCGTCCGTATCGCGCGGAGCGGGGACGGTGTGTGCGGTGGTCACTTTCCGGCCTCCTGGTCGGGTCGGGCTTCGAGGTCACCGCTCGGAGTGCCGACGGGGCCGGTGGGCCCGTCCGGCTCGGTGCCGGGGGCGGGGACCGGGCCGGGGCCGGGGGCGGTCTCCTCGTGCGGGTGCCAGCAGGCGGCCCGGTGCGACGCGTCTTCCCCGGACCGCCGGTCGACGGCCCGGAGAGCAGGCCTGCCGCCGGTACAGGTGTCGTCGGCGCGGGAGCAGCGGGGTGCGAACGTACAGGCGTCGGGCTGGCTGTCCAGGCTGGGGACCAGTCCGGGGATCTCGGGCAGTCGCCGCTTGCCCTCGCCGCCGGGCCGCAGCACGGCGCCGAGCAGACCGCGCGTGTACGGGTGCCGGCCTGAGGCGAACAGGTCGTGCACCGGCGCCTGTTCGACGGCACGCCCGGCGTACATCACGAGCACCCGGTCGGCCGCGTCGGCGACGACCCCGAGGTCGTGGGTGACCAGGACGATGGCGGTGCCGAGGCGCTCGCGCAGCGACTGGAGGACTTCCAGGATGCCCGCCTGCACGGTGACGTCCAGGGCGGTCGTCGGCTCGTCGGCGATGAGGACGGCAGGGTCGCAGGCCACCGCGATGGCGATCATGACGCGCTGCCGCATGCCGCCGGAGAGCTGGTGGGGGTACTCGTCGACGCGGAGGGCCGGCGCCGGGATCCCGACGAGCTCGAGGAGTTCCACGGCCCGCGCCTTGGCCTCCTTGCGGCTCAGACCCTGGTGCCTGCGCAGTACTTCGCCGATCTGCCGGCCGACGGTGAGGACCGGGTTCAGCGAGGTCATCGGCTCCTGGAAGATCATCGCGATGTCCTTGCCCCGGACGTGCCGGAGCTCCTTCTCCGACGCGCCGACGAGCTCGCGCCCACCGAGTCTGATCGAGCCTTCGATCCGGGCGGTCGGCGGGAGGAGGCCCATGGCCGCCATCGAGGTGACGGACTTCCCGCAGCCCGACTCCCCCACCACGGCGAGCACTTCGCCGGGCGCCAGGTCGTAGGAGACCTTGTCCACGGCGTGCACGGTGCGGGTGTCGGAGTGGAAGGAGACCGACAGGTCGCGCACGCTCAGCACGGGTTCGGCCGCGGCACTCGGGACGGGTTCGAGAACGGTCTCGGTCATCGGGTCGCTCCTCGGGGGTCCAGGACGTCACGCAACCCGTCGCCGAGCAGGTTGAAGGCCAGCGTCGCCGCGACGATCGCCAGTCCGGGGAAGACCGCCAGCCAGGGCGCGGGGGCCAGGAAGGACTGTGCCCCGGAGAGCATCACCCCGAGCGACGGGTCGGGCGGCTGGACCCCGAGGCCGAGGAAGCTCAGCAGTGCCTCGCCGATGATCGCGGCGGGGATGCCCACGGTCGCCTGGACGATCAGGGCGGAGGTGGCGTTGGGCAGGATGTGCCGGAAGAGGACGGTGCCGTCACCGCCTCCGTTGGCCACGGCCGCGGCGACGTAGTCGACGTGCTTGAGCCTCAGGGTCTCGGCCCGGGTGATCCGGATGACGGCCGGGATCTGCGAGATGCCGATGGCGATGGTCGCGTTGGTGAGCGAAGGGCCGAGGATCGCGGCGAGTCCGACGGCGAGCACCAGGAAGGGGAACGCCAGCATGGTGTCGGTGAGGCGGGACACGGCGGTGTCCGCGAACCGGCCGTAGTACCCGGCGAGCAGCCCCAGGGGCACCCCCACGAGGAAGGCCAGTACGACGGCGACGAGGCCGACCTGCATGGACGCGCGGGCTCCGTGGACGATCCGGGAGAGCTGGTCGCGGCCGAGGTCGTCGGTGCCGAGCCAGTGCGCGGCGCTCGGCTCGGCCAGTACGTTGCCGAAGTCCGGCTGGGACGGGTCGTAGGGGGCGATGAGCGGGGCGAACAGGGCGGCGATGACGAAGACGGCGGCGATGACCGCGCCGGTGAGGGCGAGCCGGTTCCGGCGCAGGGCGCGCAGCTTGCCGCCGCCGGGCTTCCGGCGGCCGGTCCCGGACGGGGTGGGGAGCGCTGTGGTCGCGGTGGTCACCGGGCACCTCCGAGCCGGATGCGCGGGTCGATGACCGAATAGACCACGTCGACCAGCAGGTTGATGAGGATGTACGCGGCGGAGGTGCAGAGCACCACGGCCTGGAGTGTCGCGTAGTCGCGGGTGAAGACCGCGTCGATGGTGAGCTTGCCGAAGCCGGGGAGGACGAAGATCTGCTCGGTGACGACTGCGCCGGAGATCAGGTGCCCCAGCTGGAGTCCGAGCACGGTCACGACGGTGACCAGGGAGTTGCGCAGTGCGTGCCCGCCGACGACGGAGCTCTGGGAGAGCCCCTTGGCGCGAGCGGTCCGGACGTAGTCGGCGGAGAGCGAGTCGAGCATCGCGGCCCGTGTCTGGCGCATCACGACGGCGGCGAGGCCGGAGCCGAGCACGATCGCGGGGAGCACCATGCGCCGCAGGTTGTCCACGGGGTCGGTGCCGAAGGGGACGTAACCGGAGGCGGCGAACACCGGGACGGCGATGGCGAATCCCAGGACGAGCACGATGCCGAGCCAGAAGGTGGGGATGGACAGGCCGATCAGCGCGATGGCGTTGGCGATCCACTCCTCCGGCCTCCCGCGCCGGACCGCGGCGACCACTCCGGCACCGATCCCGACCACGATCGCCAGGAGCAGGGAGAGCGCGGCCAGTTCCAGGGTGACGGGCAGGGCCTGCCCGATCGCGTCGGCGACGGGGAGACCGGTACGGGAGGAGGTGCCGAGATCGCCGGTGAGGGCGTGCCCGATGAACCTTCCGTACTGGACGACGACGTTGTCGTCGAGGCCGTAGCTCTCGCGGACGGCGGCGAGTGCCTCGGGACTGCGTTCCTCACCGGCCAGTGCGAGCGCCGGGTCGCCGGGCAGGGCCCGGATGCCGGCGAAGACGACGACACTGACGAGGAAGAGGGTGATGAGGGACTGACGCAGGCGCGTCAGCAGGTACTTCGTCATCGGGTGTACCCCGCGTTCTTGACCCGGATCAGTCCGTCGCCGTAGACGTGGAGGCCCGCGACGTCCTTGCCGGCGACGACGTAGTTCTTCTGCCGGTAGAGGTAGATCAGCGCGTGGGCGTCCTGGACCCGCCGGGTGAGCCGGTCGTAGATCTCGGTGCGCCGCGCGGGGTCCGCGACGCTGCGGCCCTCGGCTATGAGCTTGTCGATCTCCGGGTCGCCGAGACCGTAGGCGTTCATGGCGCCGGCGGTCTTGAGGAAGTTGGAGACGTTGCCGTCCGGGTCGAGCCGGCCGGACCAGCCGCTGGTGAAGACGTCGTAGTCGCCGGCGTCGGTCTCCGCGAGCATGGTCGCGTACTCCGTGGGGCGCAGCGAGAGTTCGAAGCCCGCCTCCTTGACCATGGCCTGGAGCACCTGTCCGACGCGTCCCTGTTCCGGGGTGGTGGAGGTCTTCAGCTCGATCTTCACCGGGGTCCTCACCCCGGCCTCCTCCAGGAGTTCCTTCGCACGGTCGACGTCGCGCCGGGGGCAGTCCTGCGGCCTGATGCCGGGGGCGATCGCGGACTGGGGGGAGATGGGTCCGCAGGCGGGCTCGTACATGCCCTGGAAGACGACCTTGTTGAGCAGTTCGCGGTCGATGGCCAGCTCGAAGGCCTCGCGGACGCGGACGTCCCGGGCGATCGGGGTGTCGATCTTCCCGGGCTGCTCCCCGAGGCCCTTGACGTTGCCGACGTTGAGGCCGATGCCCTGGTATCCGAGTGAGGGGGAGTTGAACAGCTGGAGCTTCGGCTCGGTCAGGGCGCTCCGTACGTCGACGGGGGCCATCTGGTCGCCGACCTGGAGGTCGCCGGAGCGCAGGTTGGCGAGCCGGACGTTGCCGTCGGGTATGGGCTTGTAGACCACGCCGTCCAGGTGCACCCGGTCGGCGTCGTAGTAGTTCGGGTCCTTCTTCAGGACGATCCGGTCGCCGCCGACGCGCTCGACGAAGCGGAAGGGGCCGACGCAGGAGGGGTGGTTGGTGAAGTTCTTCCCGTACTTCTTAAGGGCGGTCGGTGACATCACCATTCCGGCCCGGTCGGCGAGCACGCCGGTGAGCGGGACGTAGGCGTGGTCGAGCGTCAGGCGGACCGTGAGCGGTCCGGTGGCCTCGGCCTTGCGGACCGGGGCCAGTTCGGTGCCGCGCGCGGATCCGGGGAGATCGCGGTGGCGCAGCAGGGAGGTGACGACGGCCTCGGCGTCCAGCGCGGTGCCGTCGCTGAACTTCGCCCCGGGGCGCACCCGGAAGGTGACGGTGCGGCCGTCTGCCGAGGTGTCCGGGAGCGAGGCGGCGAGCTGCGGCACGACGGTGCCGTCCTCGTCGATGTCGTAGAGCTTCTCGCACATGCCCGCGAAGACCGTGCGGCCCACGAGTGTCTGCGCGAGGGTGGGGTCCAGTTTGTCGGGGTCGGAGTTGAGGGCGACGGTGAGTGTCCCGCCGTCGCGTACGGACCGGTCGTCGGTCATGCGTACACCACCGACTTCGGTCGCCGAGGACTGCAACGACGCGCAGCCCGAGGTGAGGGACACCAACGCAACCGCCACCAGGGCAACCGCTTTTCGGCGCACGGGGGCCTACCTCCCGCCAGGGGTGATCAAGGAATATCGCAGACCGTATTTCGCATACAGTCCGCAGGGCAAGACCTCCGCTCACATAGCGGACAGGTTTTACCTGACGATCGGATAACGGAGCCGCCGCGCCCGGGCTTCGGCCACCGGAGAGACCGCTCCCCTGCGGGGCGCACGACTTCCGCAGGTCCTGCGCCCGGACCTCCGCCGGGGCGCCAGGTCGTATACGGAACCGGAGCCCATCGCTCCGCGCCGATGCGCGCCCCGAGCGCGGTCAGGGCCTCACAGGGCTCACGGACACACCGCCGGCGCCGTACAGCGGACGGCGCCGTGCTCACGGAGCCTTGAAGTACTCCGGGAACCGTGGCCCCAGCCACGGCCTGCGTCCCCACGCCAGGACCCGCCCCCGGGCCATGGCGCCCGCCGGCGAGCAGCGGCCGAGGACCATCAGCAGGAACGTCACCGGCTCGATGGAGATGGTGCAGTCCGGGCGGTCGGGGAACTCGTGGCCCACGGTCGCCGCACCGTCGGTGAACGTCACCCCGAACCGGCCGCCGCCCCACAGCCGGACCGCGTACCGGGCGTTCAGCCCCGCCGTGGCAGCGGCGTCGGTCACCCGGGGCATGGCCTCGACCATGAACGGGAGCGTCAGCGCGACCCGGTCCCGGTCGACCATGTGCGGACGATTCAGCGCACGGGCCAGGTCGAAGCCATGGCCCAGCATGTGCGTGAGGAGGTAGGAGCCGAGGGCCCTCTGGCCCATCGGACCCATCGGCGTCAGCAGCGCCTCCTGCGAGGGGCGCGTGGCCACCGCGTCCAGGTACGCCTCGGTCTGCGCCACGATCATCGCGGCCAGCGGCTCCGCCCGCCGCTCGCCGAATGCGGCGAGTGCCTGCTCGTTGGCCGAAGCGATGCCCTCGGCGGTGCCGTCGCCATGACGCCGGGACCGCCCCGCCGCCACCTCCGCCATCAGCTCGTTGGCCTGCGCCAGGTGGGCGGCCACCTCCCCCACCGTCCACACCAGCCCCGGCACGGCGGCGCCGGTGTCCGGGGCGCGACGCAACAGCTCCGCGATCTCCTCGGCCGTGGCACGCAGCGCGTCGGCCAGCCCCTCGGGCAGGCGCCCGGAGAGCGTGCCCCGGGCATCCCTCCCCCGATCCGTCTCCGAGCCCATGCCGCCACCATTCCTCGAACGCCGCCCGTCACCCGGGCCCGCCGCCCGCGCCTGTGGCCTGCGGGTACACAAGAGCAGTTCGCACGGCTCCCCGGCAAGAGGCAGGGTGTGGAGGTGTGCCCGGGCCGCTGCCCGGCCGTTCGTCTCGCGCACGGTGCCGTTGCGTCAGCCCGGGCCGCGTGGCCACCGGTCCCGAGCGAGCGTTAAGGTGCGATGCGATGTATGTGCGCGTATTTCCGGATCGCGAGCAACAGGCTCGGACTCGTTGCGCACACGGGCACGCGCACACGGGAAGGGGACCGAAGCCGTGCATGGCGAGTACAAGGTGCCCGGCGGCAAGCTTGTCGTCGTGGATCTGGACGTCCGGGAAGGCGTACTGCGTGACGTACGCGTCGCCGGGGACTTCTTCCTGGAGCCCGACGAGGCGATCCTCTCCATCAACGGCGCCCTGGAGGGGGCCCCTTCCTCGACGGATGCCGCCGGCCTGGCGGCCCGGATCACGGCGGCCCTGCCGGAATCGGCCGTCATGCTGGGGCTGACCGCGGAAGGAGTCGGCGTCGCCGTGCGGCGAGCTCTGGCGCACGCGACCGAATGGAGCGACTTCGACTGGCAGCTGGTGCACATGGCGCCGCAGGCCCCGGCCCTGCACATGGCGCTGGACGAGGTCCTCACCGCCGAGGTGGCGGCGGGGCGGCGGGCACCCACGCTGCGGGTGTGGGAGTGGGCCTCGCCCGCCGTGGTCATCGGCAGCTTCCAGTCACTGCGCAACGAGGTGGACCCCGACGGGGCGGCGAGGCACGGGATGACCGTGGTGCGCAGGGTCTCCGGAGGCGGGGCCATGTTCGTGGAACCCATGAGCACCATCACCTACTCGTTGTCCGTGCCGGAGTCGCTGGTGTCCGGCCTCACCTTCGCCGACAGTTACGCCTACCTCGACGACTGGGTCCTGGGCGCGCTCGGCGACATGGGCATCAAGGCCTGGTACCAGCCCCTCAACGACATCGCCACCGACGCGGGCAAGATCGCCGGAGCCGCCCAGAAGCGGATGGTGGGCCCCGACGGTGGCCCGGGAGCCGTACTGCACCACGTGACCATGTCGTACGACATCGACGCCGACAAGATGCTGGAGGTCCTCCGCATCGGCAAGGAGAAGATGTCCGACAAGGGCACCAGGAGCGCCAAGAAGCGCGTCGACCCGCTCCGCCGTCAGACCGGCCTCGCCCGTGAACAGGTGATCGAGCACATGATCGCCTCCTTCCGCGGCCGTTACGGGCTGGCCACCGGTCACGTCACCGCGGAGGAGCTGGCCCGGGCGGAGGAGCTGGTGCAGACGAAGTTCGCCACGGAGGAGTGGACCGCGCGGGTGCCGTAGCCACGGGGCCCTGAGG
Organism: Streptomyces sp. Alt3; assembly: GCF_030719215.1. NCBI lineage: Bacteria > Bacillati > Actinomycetota > Actinomycetes > Kitasatosporales > Streptomycetaceae > Streptomyces > Streptomyces glycanivorans. The sequence goes on from NZ_CP120983.1 coordinate 1,201,370, forward strand.
TGCCGACGGGGTCAGCAACCGGTGCGGCCCGGCTCGGTGACACGCAGGTCGGGGACCCGGCCGTCGAGGATCGTCGACCCCGGACGCACGACCGCCCCGGCGGGCTGGGTGCCTGCCGGGGCGGTCGTCCGTGCGGGGTGCGGCCAGGGGTCAGCCCAGGGTCGCGATGGCCTTGTTGAAGGTGGCCGACGGACGCATCACGGCCTCCGCCTTCGCCGGGTCGGGCTGGTAGTAGCCGCCGATGTCGACCGGCTTGCCCTGGACGGCGACCAGCTCGTCGACGATGGTCTGCTCCTGCTCGGACAGCGTCCTGGCCAGCGGCCCGAACGCCTCGGCGAGCGCGGCATCGTCGGTCTGCTGCGCCAGCTCCTGGGCCCAGTAGAGCGCAAGGTAGAAGTGGCTGCCGCGGTTGTCGATGCCGCCGAGCTTGCGGCTCGGGGACTTGTCCTCGTTGAGGAAGGTGCCCGTCGCCCGGTCCAGGGTGTCACCGAGCACCCGGGCGCGCGCGTTGTCCGTGGTGGTCGCGAGGTGCTCGAAGCTGACCGCGAGCGCGAGGAACTCGCCCAGGCTGTCCCAGCGCAGGTAGTCCTCCTTGACCAGCTGCTGGACGTGCTTGGGCGCGGAGCCGCCGGCACCGGTCTCGAACAGTCCGCCGCCGTTCATGAGCGGGACGACGGAGAGCATCTTCGCGCTGGTGCCCAGCTCGAGGATCGGGAACAGGTCGGTGAGGTAGTCACGCAGCACGTTGCCGGTGACCGAGATGGTGTCCTCACCGCGGCGGATGCGCTCCAGGGAGAACGCCGTGGCCTCCTCCGGCGTACGGATGGAGATGTCCAGGCCGTCGGTGTCGTGCTCGGCCAGGTAGGTGTTGACCTTGGCGATGAGGTTGGCGTCGTGTGCGCGGCCCTCGTCGAGCCAGAACACGGCCGGGTTGCCGGTCGCGCGGGCGCGGGTGACGGCGAGCTTGACCCAGTCCTGGATCGGCAGGTCCTTGGTCTGGCACATGCGGAAGATGTCACCGGCGCCGACGGCCTGCTCCAGGAGGACGTCGCCGTTGCCGTCGACGACCCGCACCGTGCCGGTGGTGGGGACCTCGAAGGTCTTGTCGTGGCTGCCGTACTCCTCGGCCTTCTGCGCCATCAGACCGACGTTGGGCACGGAGCCCATGGTCGACGGGTCGAAGGCGCCGTTGGCGCGGCAGTCGTCGATGACGACCTGGTAGACACCGGCGTAGCTGCTGTCGGGGAGGACCGCGATGGTGTCGGCCTCGCCGCCGTCCGGGCCCCACATGTGGCCGGAGGTGCGGATCATGGCCGGCATGGACGCGTCGACGATGACGTCGCTCGGCACGTGCAGGTTGGTGATGCCCTTGTCGGAGTCGACCATCGCCAGGGCGGGGCCCTCGGCGAGCTCGGACTCGAAGGACGCCTTGATCTCGGCGCCGGCGTCCACGGAGTCGAGGCCCTTGAGGATGCCGCCGAGGCCGTCGTTCGGGGTGAGACCGGCCGCCGCGAGCACGTCACCGTACTTGGCGAAGGTGTTCGGGAAGAAGGCGCGGACCACGTGACCGAAGATGATCGGGTCGGAGACCTTCATCATCGTGGCCTTGAGGTGCACGGAGAACAGGACGTCCTCGGCCTTGGCACGCGCGACCTGGGCGGTGAAGAACTCACGCAGCGCGGCGACACGCATGACGGCGGCGTCCACGACCTCGCCCGCGAGGACGGGTACGGACTCGCGCAGCACGGTGGTGGTGCCGTCGTCGCCCGCGAGCTCGATGCGCAGCGAACCGGCCTCACCGATGACGACGGACTTCTCGGTCGAGCGGAAGTCGTCGACGCCCATGGTGGCGACGTTCGTCTTCGAGTCGGCGCTCCAGGCACCCATGCGGTGCGGGTGGGCCTTGGCGTAGTTCTTGACCGACGCGGGGGCGCGGCGGTCGGAGTTGCCCTCACGCAGGACGGGGTTGACCGCACTGCCCTTGACCTTGTCGTACCGCGCGCGGACGTCCTTGTCCTCGTCGGTCCGCGGGTCGTCCGGGTAGTCAGGAAGCGCGTAGCCCTGCGCCTGGAGCTCTGCGATCGCGGCCTTGAGCTGCGGGATCGAGGCAGAGATGTTGGGCAGCTTGATGATGTTCGCGCCGGGAGTCCTGGCCAGCTCGCCGAGCTCGGCGAGCGCGTCATCGATACGCTGGTCGGCCTCGAGACGCTCCGGGAAGCCGGCGATGATCCGCCCCGCCAGGGAGATGTCGCGGCGCTCCACCGTGACACCCGCGGTCGAGGCGTAGGCCTCGATGACGGGCAGGAACGAGTACGTCGCCAGGGCAGGGGCCTCGTCGGTGTGCGTATAGATGATGGTCGAGTCAGTCACCGGGTGCTCCGCTCCACGTCTGCAACATTGCTTGACATCAAGATATCTCGTGACCGGCCCCCTCTCCACAGTGGCCCGCACCCATTCCGGCGGAACCGGCCACTCCCCCTGTCCGGTGGGGCCCGGAGTGCCGGGGGTCCGCTCGTCCCGACCGGTCCGGGTCTTTCCGGCATCCCGCCTGAACCGCCCGGACCACCCGAACCGGCCACCGCGGAGGAGTGGACGTCCTCCGGCTCCACGAGACCCCCCGGGGGGCGTCCTGCCGGGGACCTGCACCTGGGTGGTCACCGCCCGCCGGGCGCACCGAGGGGCGGGGGCCGGTGCTCGTACCAGCGGCGGTCGGCCTCCAGCTGGGCCGCGAGGGAGACGAGCAGGGCCTCGCTGCGGGAGGGGCCCAGGAGCTGGGCACCGAGGGGCAGGCCGTCGCGGGTGAAGCCTGCCGGGACGTTGACGCCGGGCCATCCGAGGACGTTCCAGGGCCAGGCGTAGGGGCAGGCCGAGGTCATCGCGAGGTCGGTGCGCCAGGCGCTGAGGTGGTCGAACGCCCCGACCCTCGGGGGCGGGGCGGCCGTGGTCGGGGTGAGCAGCACGTCGTATCCGGGGCCGCCGAGCGCGGTGTCGAAGAAGGCGCCGATCCTGGCGTGCTGACGCACCTCCCGCGCGCGGGCGGCCCGCACGACGCGGCCGCCGAGACGGGTCCCGGTGCGCAGGGCGCTGCGGGTGCGCGGGTCCAGCAGCCCGGGTTCGGGGTGCAGCGCGGCGAGCTCGGCGATGCCCGCGGTGGCCCGGGGCACGAAGGAGAGGCCGATCAGCCCGTAGCGGGGCCTGGCCTCCTCGACGTGGTGGCCGAGCCTCGCGAGGGCTTCGGCGAGCGCGGTGACGGCGCGGACGACCTCAGGATGGGGTGCGTTGCGGGTGAGGGTGAGCGGAGGACGCAGGGACAGTCCGATGCGCAGCCTTCCCGGGTCGCGACGGGCCGCGGCCGACGCGTCGACGGCGGGCGGGCGGTGCGGGTCACCGGGGTGCGGTCCCGCCGCGGCGTCCAGGAGGAGTGCGGCGTCGGCGACGGTACGGGCGAGCGGGCCGTTGACCGTGAGGCCCTGGAAGGCGTCGCTGTGGGGGTGGACGGAGATCCGGCCCCGCTGCGGTTTGATGCCGACGAGGTGGGTCCACGCGGCGGGGATGCGGATGGAGCCGGCGCCGTCGGAACCCAGCGCGGCCGGGACGAGTCCGGCGGCCACGGCCGCCGCGGAGCCGCCGGACGAGCCACCGGGTGTGTGAGCGGTGCTCCAGGGGTTGCGGGTGGCACCGAACGCCGGCCCCTCGGTGAACGCCCACTGCCCCAGCTCGCAGGAGTTGGTCTTGCCGACGACGACGGCTCCGGCGGCCCTGAGCCTGCGGACCGCCTCGCTGTCGGCGGCCGCGGGCGGCAGCACACCGTCGCAGCCGAAGTAGGTGGGCATGCCCGCGACGTCGGTGTCGTCCTTGACGGCGACCGGCACCCCGAGCAGCGGAAGACGCTCCCCCGCGTCGAGCCGGCGGTCGGCCTCCGCGGCCTCGGCGAGTGCGGCCTCCGTGCGCAGCTGCCGGAAGGCGTTGAGGGTGCCCCGGCTCGCCTCGATCCGTGCGAGCGCCGCGGCGACCAGTCCGGACGAGGTCGTCCGGCCCTCGGCCAGCTCCCGGGCGCAGTCCACCAGCCCGGGCGGGACGGCCGGTCGCGTCGGCCTCGTCGGTCCGGGCCGCTCCGTGGGGTCTGCTGAGGACATCGCCACCGCCTCCTCGCGTCCGCCGGAACACCGGCCCGGGGGTCCGCCGCGGGGGTCCGCCCGGGCGGTTCTACTGGAGAGTAACGACGCGCGGGGGCACGCTCAAGCACCCCTCGCGCGGATCGTCCCCGTCCCCTCCGCCCCGGGTGAACCGGGGGAGACGGGGGCCGGGGCAGCGACGGGCGCGCCCGTGGCGACGTCCCCCGGGAGCGAGGAGCCCGGCGGCAGGCGGTCGCCCGCCGCCGGGCGACGTCCGGAGCTACGGGCGCACGTGGATCTCGCCGATCCCCGTGCCGAGACCCGCACAGTGGGCGGTCGACTGACCGGACTCGCCCGGCCTCAGCGTGACGTGTTCGCCGTCCACGTCGGGGGACCATCCGCAGACCAGGTGCACCCAGAAGACCTGGGTGGCCGAGCCGTTGTTCCTGCAGAGCGCGTACCCGGTGTAGTCGTCGATCGCGTGCTTGCCGGTGTCGCACGACAGGCCGGGCGGAATCGCGGCGGCGGGTGCGACGGCGACCGCCGCGGTGGCCGGAACGGTGAGCGCGACGGTCAGACCGGTGACGGCCGCCCCCCTGACGAGTGCGCGGACGGCGTTCCCCATGGACGGCTTCTTCATGTCTCCCCTTGATTCCGGTGAGTTCCGGCGATCTTCAGGGCTGCTCTCCCCCACCGTCCGTAGCCGAAAACAGCGCCGAACCTCACCCTCCGTACTCCAGGCCCGCCGCGCAGGCGACCACGCGCGGGCGTACGCTCGCCAGGAGGAGTGAATCCTGCTCGAGAAGGCGCTGAACAGGAACGTTTCCGAGGAGGCGCGGTGACAGGACAGCGCATCGCCACACGGGCCGCCGCCTGCGCGGCAGTCGCCCTGCTCGTTGTCACCGGCGGCACGGTGGCGCAGGCGGACGACGACATCGAATCGCTTCCCGCCGAGCAGATCGCCGACCGTTCCCGTGACGCCCTGCTGGACGTCGGTTCCCTGCATCTGCGCGCACGGGGCGACCTGGGGAAGAACCGGTCCCCGATGACGGTCGACCTCAGCCTGGACCGGAGCGGCAACTGCGCCGGTGGCGTCGACCTGGGCGAGGGCAAGGGCGAGGTCGAGATCATCAAGCGCGGCGACTCGGTCTGGGTGAAGCCGGACGCGGACTTCTGGGAGAACCAGGTCCCGGTCGGCGGCTCCACCTTCGAGTCCGTTCTCGCCGGGCGGTACCTGAAGGGCTCGGCCTCGGACTCCAGGCTGCGGCCCGTCGTGGACGCCTGCGACCTGGACACCTTCCAGAAGCTGGTCTCCGACAACGCCGACTCGAACGCGGGGACGTTCACCAAGGGGAAGGTGACGACGGTCGACGGCGTACGCGCCGTCCCCGTCACCAGGACGTTGCACGGACAGAAGCTGACGGCGTACGTGGACACCGCGGGCGAGCACCGCCCGGTGCGGATCACCGTACGGGGCGACGGCGCGGACGCGGTCGTGGACTTCTCCGGCTTCGACGAACCGGTCCCCACGGCCACGCCGCCCGCCGAGGACACCGTGGACGTCAGCGCCGTGCTCGGCCGGGGCCCGGCACAGTCCTGAGGTGTCGCTGCCTGCCGGACTCCCGGTCCCGGCGGGGCGGTTCGGCCGGCACCGGAAAAGCCCGGTGCGTCCGTCGTGCGGCAGCGCCTGGTCGTCGCGGCCGGTCCGCCCGGCGAGCACGCGGCCTTGACAGGCCGGGAGCGAGCGAAAAGCATGCCGGAATGATCTCCTCGTACAGGCGCTGCGGCACACGAAGGCCGGCCGGCGGGCCTGAAGCACCTGGCCTGTCGGGATGAGCGGAGGGCCGGACCTGGGTACGTATGCGTACCGGGTCCCCCATACCGATCCCGGGGCACCCGATCACCGCGGCCCGGCACGGTTCCTGTGGTGGCTGGTGACGATGCAACGCGGGCGGGTCCTTCTGGGAGCCCTGTGGGGCAGTTCCTGGATGTGCGCGCTGATGCTGCCGCCGTACCTCATGGCGCAGGCGGTCGACCGCGGCCTCAGGGCGGGAGACAGGGGGCAGCTGGTTCTCTGGGTGTCGGCCGTCCTCACGGTCGGCGCGCTCATCGCCGTCCTCGGCATTCTGCGCCACCGCACGATGACCCTGATCCGGGTCGACGCCGCGTACCGCACGGTGCAGGTCGTCGTCAGGCAGGTCACCCGGCTCGGCGCGGCCCTGCCGGGCAAGGTGTCGGCGGGTGAACTGGCGCATCTGCAGGCCGGGGACACGGGCCGGATCGCGCAGACGCTGACCGTCACCGGGCCCGGTGTGGGCGCGGTGATCGCCTACTCCGCGGCCGCCGTACTGCTGTTCCGCATCTCCGCCCCGCTGGCGCTCGTGGTACTGCTCGGCGTGCCCCTGCTGGCTGTGACCGTCGGCCCGTTGCTGCGGAGGCTGCACGGCGCCGAGGGTGCCTACCGGCAGAAGCAGGGAGATCTCACCGCCCAGGCCGTGGACGTCGTCACCGGTCTGAACGTACTGAACGGCATCGGGGGGAAGCCGGTACTCGCCCGCCGGTACCGGCAACGGTCCCAGGCCCTGCTCGCCGACGGGTACCGCGTCGCCTCGCTCACCAGCTGGGTACAGGCCCTGGGCGCCTGCCTGCCGGTCCTGTTCCTGGCCCTCGTCACGTGGATCGCCGCGCGGATGGCGGCCGAAGGCACCATCACGGTCGGCGACCTGGTGGCCGTCTACGGATACGTCGCCGCGCTGCTGGCCCCCGTGACGTTCTTCATCGAGGGCGCGGACGACCTCCCCCGCGGGCTCGTCTCCGCGCGGCGGGTGACGGACATCCTGGCACTGTCTCCCGACGTCGAGAGCCACGAGACCCCGGTGCCCCCGCCGGGCGGTCCCGCCGACCTGCACGATCCCGCCTCTGGGCTGGTCGTTCCCGCAGGCAGGACGTCGGCCCTGGTGAGCGCCCGGTCCGACGAGGCGCGCAGCGTGGTCGACCGGCTGGTCCGCTACACGGACTCCGACGCGACATGGGGCGGCGTCCCGCTGTCCGGCATGGATCTCGCGGAGGTTCGCCGTCGCATCCTCCTCGCCGGCAACGACGCGTACCTCTTCGGCGGTTCGGTGCGCGCGGCCGTCTCCGTGGGTGACCACTCCGACGACGACGTCGAGCGGGCGCTGCGCACCGCCGTGGCCGAGGACATCGTCGAGTCGCGGCCCGGGGGACTCGGCTCCCGTCTGAGCGACCGCGGCCTCGACGTGTCCGGGGGCCAGCGGCAGCGGCTGCGGCTCGTGCGGGCGCTGCTCGCCGACCCGGAGATCCTGGTGCTGGTCGAGCCGACCTCGGCCCTGGACGCGCACACCGAGGCCACCGTCGCAGCCCGTGTCGACGCCGCACGGCGGGGGCGCACCACCCTCCTCGTCAGCACGTCCCCGCTGGTCCTCGGCCACGCGAGCCAGGTGTCCCTGCTGGTGGACGGCCGGGTCGTGGCGGTGGGGACGCACGGTGAACTGCTCGCACGGCAGCCCCGGTACCGCGCCCTGGTCCTCCGTGGCGCCGGTGGGGACCTGCCGCCCGTCCACGCACCCCGCGCTCAGGAGGGAACGGACCGATGAGCGGTACACCGGAGACACCGCGGCTTCCTGTCGCCGACGGCGCGACCGTACGCCGTGCCGTTCGGGGGCTGATCGAGGAGGACGGGCGCGCGATGGCCGGCATCGTCCTCCTGACCTGCCTCGCCTCGCTCGCGGGCCTCGCGAGCCCGTGGCTGCTGGGCGACATCGTCACCGGGGTCGAGCAGGGTGACATCACGGCCTCCGAGGTCGACCTGCTGTCCCTCGGTGTGCTCGGCTCCGCGGTGACCCAGCTCGTGTTGACCCGGTACGCCCGCTGTCACTCCCACCGGTTCGGCGAGCGTGCCCTGGCCCGGCTGCGCGAGGAGGTCCTCGACCGGACCCTCGCCCTGCCGGCCCGCGTGGTCGAACGGGTCGGCACCGGCGATCTGGTGACCCGTGCGTCGGTGGACGTCGCCACGGTGGCCTCCACCCTGCGGAACGCGGCACCGGACGTGTTCCTCGCGGCCGTACAGGTCCTCTTCATCCTCGCCGCGGTCTTCCTGCTGCACCCGTTGCTGGGGCTGTGCGCACTCGTCGGCATGCCCCTCGTGTGGTGGGCCGCCCGCTGGTACCTCGCCAGGGCCAGGGACGCCTACCTCGCGGAGGGCGCGGCCGGGGCGGACGTCGCCGAGGCCCTGAACGCCACGGCCCAAGGCGCCCACACCGTGGAGGCGTTCGGCCTGGGAACGGACCGGGTGCTCCACACGGACAGGGCCGTCGACGCGGCGTACCGAGCGGGCCGGCGCACCTTGTTCCTGCGTACGGTGCTGTTCCCCGTGACCGGGTTCGCGCACACGCTGCCCCTGGCACTGGTGCTCCTGGCCGGGGGTCTGGCGTACCTCGACGGTGCGGTCGACCTGGGCGTGGTGGTGGCGGGCGGCCTCTACATGTGGCAGCTGGTCGACCCCCTCGACCGCGCGCTCACCTGGGTGGAGCAGCTCCAGCGCAGCGGGGCGTCCCTGGCCCGGATCAAGGGCGTCGGCCTGGTCACCGGAACGGCCGCCCCCGACACCCCACGGCCGGCCGACGACCGCATCGAGGTCTCCGGGGTGCACTATTCCTACGCGGGCACGCACGACGTGCTGAAGGGCATCGATCTGACGGTGCGTCCCGGTGAGCGGCTGGCACTGGTCGGCGCCTCGGGTGCGGGCAAGTCCACCCTCGGCAAACTGATGTCCGGAGTGGGGGCGCCCCGTACGGGGACGGTCACCGTGGGCGGTGTCCCGGTGGCGGCCCTCGCCGCGGCGGGTACGCTCGGCAACCGCATCGTCCTGATCACCCAGGAGCACCACGTGTTCCTGGGGACCTTGCGGGAGAACCTCGCGATCGCGGCGCCTGAAGCGGACGACCATGCCATGCTCGCGGCACTCGCCCGGGTGGAGGCCGACTGGGCGGGGGAGCTGGTGGACGGTCTGGAGACCCGGCTCGGACCCGGCGGGGTCCGGCTCGACGCCGCACAGGCCCAGCAGCTCACTCTCGCCCGGGTGGATCTCGCCGATCCCCATACGCTGATCCTGGACGAGGCGACGGCGCTGCTCGACCCCACGACCGCACGGCAGGCCGAGCGTGCCATGGCCGCCGTACGCGCCGACCGCACGGTCATCTCCATCGCGCACCGCCTGCAGACCGCCCACGATGCCGACCGGGTCGCCGTCATGGAGTCCGGCCGGATCGTCGAGCTCGGTACCCACGACGAACTGATCTGCGCGGACGGCGCGTACGCGGCTCTCTGGCGCTCCTGGAACGGCCAGGGACGGGAGCAGGTGGCAGAGCGGCGTGATCGTCCGTGAACCCGGCGGACGGTCCTCCCCGAGCGGGAGCGTGCACGGGCGCCTAGCGTAGGAAAGCGCAGAGAGCGACGCGGCCCTTCGAACGGCGGAGGACGACATGGCCGTACGGCACCGTCTGATCAGGAAATCGCCCGAGGACGTCTGGCGGGTCCTCTCCGACGCCGAGCGCTACGGGGACTGGGTCGTCGGCACGTCACGGGCCGAGCCCGACGAGGGTCGGTGGCCGGAAGTGGGGGCGGCCCTGCGCTACGAGATCGCGCTCGGACCGCTGACCCTGCACAACCGGACCGTCGTGCGCCGCAGCGAGCCGACGTCCGTCCTCGAACTGGAGGCCGACAGCGGCCGACTCGGTACGGCGAGGATCGCGATGGAGCTGCGGCCCTGGGGTGAGAACACCTTGCTCATCTTCGACGAACACCCGTTGCGCGGCGCCGGGGGCGCCCTGCACAACGGTCTCCTGGAGGTGGCGCAACAGGTGCGGCACCGCGCCATGCTCGGGCGTCTCGCCCGGCTGTGCGAGGACGCCGAGGCCGGCCAGGACGCGGGGAATCCGCTGCCGCGCGGGACCTGAACCGGCACCGGGACCGGAAGCAGTACCGGGACCGGAAACAGCCGCCGGACACCGTGCGGATCCGCGCACCGAGCCAGGAGCCAGTCATGCCGGACGCTGTAGTGATCGGGGCGGGCCCCAACGGGCTGGTCGCCGCGAACCTCCTGGCCGATGCGGGCTGGAGCGTGGAGGTTCTGGAGGCCCAGGAAGAGCCCGGAGGCGCGGTCCGGCACGACCACGGGGTCCACCCTGACTTCGCCAGCGACCTCTTCAGCTCCTTCTACCCCCTCGCCGCCGCCTCCCCCGTCCTGGCCGGCCTGCGTCTGGAGCGCGAGGGCCTGGGATGGAGCCACGCGCCGAAGGTACTGGCCCACCCCCTGCTGGACGGGCGCTGCGCGGTCCTCAGCCGCGACCCGGACGAGACCGCGGCGAGCCTGGAGACGTTCGCTCCCGGGGACGGAGCCGCGTGGAAGGACCTGCGGGAGGTCTGGGAGACGGTACGGCCCGACATCCTCGACGCCTTGTTCACGCCCTTCCCCCCACTCCGCGCCGGGGCTCGGCTGGCGCTGCGGCTGCGCGCGGCCGGCGGGCTCCGGCTGGCCAGGACGATGGTGCTGCCGGTGCGGCGGCTGGGCGAGGAGGAGTTCCGGGGCGAGGGCGGCAGGCTCCTGCTCGCGGGCAATGCCCTGCACGCGGACCTCGCCCCGGAGTCGGCGGGCAGCGGGGGCTTCGGCTGGCTCATGTCCATGCTCGCCCAGACCTACGGCTTTCCCGTGCCCACCGGCGGCTCCGGAGCGCTCACCGGCGCGCTCGTCCGCCGCCTGGCCCGCCGTGGCGGCACCGTCCGCTGCGGGGAACAGGTCACCGAGGTCGTCGTGCGCGCGGGAAGGGCAGTCGGCGTCCGCACGAGGAGCGGCGAGGAGGTGCCCGCCCGCAGGGCGGTCCTGGCCGATGTGTCCGCACCGGCTCTGTACGGATCCCTGGTGGCCGAGCGCCACCTGCCCGGGCGGCTGCTGGCGGACCTGGAGCGCTTCCAGTGGGACTTCGCCACGTTCAAGGTCGACTGGGCACTGAACGGCCCGGTTCCCTGGGCCTGCCCGGAGGCCGCGCGCGCCGGAACCGTCCACCTGGCGGAGGGCGTTGACGGCCTCACCCGTTTCGCGGCGCAGATCGCCATGGGACGTGTCCCCGACCAGCCTTTCGCGCTCTTCGGCCAGATGACCACGACCGACCCCGGCCGCTCGCCCCGGGGCACCGAGTCCGCGTGGGCCTACACGCACGTACCGCACCACGTGCGGGGGGACGCCGGGGGCGAGGGACTGTCCGGTTCATGGGACATCGGGGAGCAGGAGCTCATGGCCGACCGCGTCGAGGTACAGGTCGAGCGCTACGCTCCCGGGTTCCGCGGCCTCATCAGGGCCCGGCGCATCCTCGCCCCGCCGACGATGGAGAGCATGGACGCCAACCTCCGCGGCGGCGCCATCAACGGCGGCACCACGGCCATGCACCAGCAGCTGGTCTTCCGCCCCTCCCCCGGCACCGGGCGCCCGGAGACTCCCGTTCCCGGTCTGTTCCTCGCGTCCTCCTCCGCGCACCCCGGAGGAGGAGTCCACGGTGCGCCCGGAGCCAACGCGGCGAGGGCGGCCCTGCGTGGACGGCACACCGGCGCCCTGTCCCTCCTCCAGAGCCGGCTCACCCACCGCGACCGCGCAGGTCGGCGTCCATGACGGGAGCGTTCCGTCGGGCGGCCCGCGTCGGTCGTGCCGTCCGGCCTGCTCGGACGCCGGCCCGGCGCGCGCTCAGCGCGGTTGCGAAAGCTGCACCCGCTCCGCTTCGGGTCCGCGCCGACGCTGGACGACGTCGAAACTCACCGTCTGCCCCGCCACGAGCCCCACGGGACACGCCTCGATGATCGCCGAGAAGTGGACGATGATTTCCGGCCCGCCGGCGCTGGGGCGGATGTATCCGTAACCCTTCTCGGCGTTGAATACCTGCACTGTTCCTTCGGCCATATGTACCTCTCCTTCAGAGATTTCTCTCCGGTGCATGTGTATCCGCAGTCGGTCGACCGCCGGGCGTCCCCCGATAATTCACTGACGGCATATTAGGGCCACCACTTGAGCAGTCACGCGGTACGCAGCGCACTGTTCGCGGTCTCCGCCAGGACGCGAGTGCGAGCGTCACTCCAATGCCCCGCGGGTCGCGTCCCGGCCCATGAGGGAAGACCGCTGACGGGTGTCCGTCACGTCACTGTCGGGGCGCGCTCCTCGCTCACGACGACGAACTCTTCCTGCGAAGCGAATCCGGCTTGTGCACCGCCCGTCGACCGGTCTCGTCGCTCTCGACCTCGTACTGCGGCTCGTCCTTCGAAGCGTCGACAGAGCGCCCGGCGGCCTCGGTTCGCTTCGTGATCTTTCCCTTCACCTTCCCCTGCACGGAGTGCCCATGACTCTGCCAGGAGACACTGTCGTCCTTTTTCAGGTTCTTCTTCTTGGTCACGATGGGCACTCCGCTTCTCGGTCGGTATCACGACCCCGCGTCCCACTGTCCCGTCCGTCAGCACGCGCCGCACCTCAGCCGTGCGTGTTGGACGCGTCCGGGATGCCGCCCTGCGGAACGGTGCAATCGCGACACGAGATCCGTTCGATATCCGAAGGAGTTCACCGACATGACTCGCGCACTCGCACTCGTCTGCACTTTGTCACCGTCCCCCGGGCGCTCGAGCAGCGAACTGCTCGCCGAGCAGATCATGGCCGAACTCGCGACCCTCGGCGTACAGGGGGAACCGGTACGCGTCGTCGACCACGACGTGCGGCCGGGAGTCGCCCAGGACATGGGCCGGGGAGACGCCTGGCCGGGGCTGCGGCAGAAACTGATGGCCGCGGACATCGTGCTCGTGTCCACTCCCATCCGGCTGGGGCACCCTTCGAGCCTGTGCCGGCGCGTCCTCGAACGCATGAACGCCGACATCTCCGAAACGGATGACGAGGGGCGTCAGTTGACCTACCTACGGCAAGGTGGGCATCGCCGCGGTCGTGGGGAACGAGGACGGCGCGCACAAGGTCAGCGCGGATCTCTTCCAGGGACTCGACGGCCTGGGCTTCTCACTGGCTCCCGGAGCTGTGACCTACTGGGTCGGCGAAGCTCGGCACGGCACCGACTACCAGGATATGGACCGGACACCCGACGCGGTCGCCTCCGCGACCCGCACCCTCGCCGTCAACGCGGCGCACCTGGCCCAGATGCTCGCCGGCTCCCCGTACCCGCCCAGCTCCTGACCGGCGAACCCGGGCCGGAGATTCGTGTCCCTCCGCCCGGGGAGCCGCCGCCGGGGCGTGAGGGTCAGGCGGACAGTGCGGGGATGATCGTGGAGCCGTAGGCGTCGATGGTCGCCTCCCTCGCGTCGTGCATGTCGTAGACGGCGAACTGGTCGACACCCAGGTCGCGCAGGACCTGGAGCTTCTCGATGTGGGCGTCGGCGGGCCCCAGCAGGCAGAAGCGGTCCACGATCTCGTCGGGGACGAAGGCCGTGTCCGGGTTCCCGGTGCGGCCGTGATGGCTGTAGTCGTATCCGGAGCGTCCGGCGATGTACGCCGTGAGGGCCTCGGGCACGAGAGCGGAGTGCTCGCCGTAACGGGAGACGAGGTCGGCCACGTGGTTGCCGACCATGCCGCCGAACCAGCGGCACTGCTCGCGCGCGTGGTCCAGGTCCTCGCTCACGTAGGCGGGCGCCGCGACGCAGATGGTGACGGAGTCCGGGTCACGCCCGGCCGCGGCTGCCGCGTCGCGCACCGCCTTCACCATCCACTCGGTGAGGTAGGGATCGGCCAGCTGGAGAATGAAGCCGTCGGCCTTCTCCCCGGCCAGGGCGAGGGCCTTCGGCCCGTACGCGCCCATCCAGACGGGCAGCCTGCCGTCCTTCACCCACGGGATACGGACCGGCTGTCCGTCGACGACGGCCTCGCGCCCCTCGGCGAGGTCCCTGATCACGTCGATCGCCTCGCCCAGTCTGGCCAGGGTGTTGGGTCTGCGGCCCGCCACTCTCATCGCCGAGTCGCCGCGCCCGATGCCGCAGACGGTGCGGTTCCCGTACATCTCGTTGAGGGTGGCGAACGTGGAGGCCGTGACCTCCCAGGTGCGGGTCCCCGGGTTCGTCACCATCGGCCCGACGATCATCCGGTCGGTGTGCTCCAGGATCCGGCTGTAGATGACGAAGGGCTCCTGCCACAGCACGGTCGAGTCGAAGGTCCAGCCGTAGCGGAAGCCGTTGCGTTCCGCTCGGCGCATGAGCCCGACGACGGCCGAGGCGGGCGGGTCGGTCTGGAGGACGAGTCCGAAATCCATACAGATGCTCCTGGTCCGGTGCTGGCGGGGAACGTGGGTCTGCGGACGCCGGGACCGGCGCGGGCAGCGGTCCTCAGATGTCCCGGGGCGCGCCGGAGCGGCTCGGTGGGCACGTCCGTGAGCGTCGTGCCGCGACAGAGCTTTCCACATCGAGCCACGCCGGACCCCGTAGGTCGGCCGCCGTGCGGGCGCGTCGCGGGCATCGCCCAAGGGTGGGTGCTCCCGTCCGGCGGGCGGGCCGCACAGCCTCCACAAAATGAGCATTCGGGGCATGAGCGGTATCGTTTGTGGCGTTTGGGCCAGTTTTCGGCCTCCTGGGTGGTGACAGTTCCCGCCCTGCGGAACAGGCCTGTTCCCGCCCGTTCCGCGCACGAGCAGCACTCCACGCACGAGCACTTCGAGCGGAAGGATCGGCCATGGGCACGGTCGCCACGGTTGACGGCACGGAGATCTTCTACAAGGACTGGGGCCCGCGCGACGCCCAGCCGATCGTGTTCCACCACGGTTGGCCGCTCAGCGCGGACGACTGGGACAGCCAGATGCTGTTCTTCCTCGCCCAGGGCTATCGCGTGATCGCCCACGACCGGCGAGGCCACGGGCGCTCCACCCAGAGCGCGGCTGGCCACGACATGGACACCTACGCGGCGGACGTGTCGGTGCTGGCCGAGGCGCTCGACCTGCGGCAGGCCGTGCACATCGGCCACTCCACCGGCGGGGGCGAAGTGGCCCGGTACGTCGCCCGGGCCGAGCCGGGCCGGGTGGCCAAGGCGGTCCTCGTCAGTGCCGTACCCCCGGTCATGGTGAAGTCCGCGTCGAATCCGGGTGGTCTGCCGATCGAGGTCTTCGACGGGTTCCGCGCCTCCCTGGCGGCCAACCGCGCCCAGTTCTACATCGAGGTGCCGTCGGGTCCGTTCTACGGGTTCAACCGCCCCGGCGCCGAGGTGTCGCAGGGGCTGATCGACAACTGGTGGAGGCAGGGCATGCGGGGCGCGGCCAACGCCCACTACGAGTGCATCAAGGCCTTCTCGGAGACCGACTTCACCGAGGACCTGAAGAAGATCGAGGTGCCGGTACTGGTCGCCCACGGCACCGACGACCAGATCGTCCCCTACGAGGACGCGGGCCCGCTCTCGGCGAAGCTCCTGCCGAACGGCAGGCTGAAGAGCTACGAGGGCTATCCCCACGGGATGCTCTCGACACATCCTGACGTCATCAACCCCGACCTCCTGGCCTTCGTGAAGGAGTAGGGAAGCACCGCTTCCCACCCGTCGGCCCGCGGTCCGCACCCGCCCCGCCGTCGTGCCGCCCGGCGAGGAGGCGGCACGACGGTCACAGGTACTGGCAGGTGCCCCGCGGCAGGTACGTCCCGTGGCCCGCGTGACCCACGTACGCGCCGTCCTCGATCACCGGTACACCCCTCGACAGCACGGTCCTGACCTGGCCCGTCACACGCTTGCCCTCGTAGGCGGAGTAGTCGACGTTCATGTGGTGGGTCCGCGCGGAGATGGTCTGCTCCGCGCCGGGGTCGTAGACGACGACGTCCGCGTCGGCACCCGGTGCGATGGTGCCCTTCTTCGGATAGAGCCCGAACATCCTGGCGGGGGACGCGCAGGCGATCTCGATCCAGCGCCGGCGTGAGATGTGGCCGTCCACGACGGCCTGATGGAGCAGGTCCATCCGGTTCTCCACCCCCGGCATGCCGTTGGGGATCTTCGAGAAGTCCTCCCTGCCCATCTCCTTCTGGCCCGAGAAGCAGAAGGGACAGTGGTCGGTCGAGACGACCTGGAGCTCGTTGTTCCGCAGACCGCGCCAGAGCGCCTCCTGGTGCTCGCGGGGGCGCAGCGGGGTCGAGCAGACGTACTTCGCGCCCTCGAAGCCGGGCTCGGCCAGGTTGTCCGTCGAGAGGAACAGGTACTGCGGGCAGGTCTCGCCGAAGACCGGGAGCCCCTTGTGGCGGGCGGCGGCGATCTCGGCGACCGCTTCGTCGGCGGAGACATGGACGACGTACAGCGGCGCTCCGGCGACCCGCGCGAGCTGGATCGCGCGGTGCGTGGCCTCCGCCTCCAGCGCCACCTTGCGGACGTCGCCGTGGTGGCGCGGATCGGTGCGCCCCTCGGCGAGCGCCTGCTCGACCAGGACGTCGATGGCGATGCCGTTCTCCGCGTGCATCATGATCAGGCCGCCGTTGCCGGAGGCCCGTTGCATCGCGCGGAGGATCCGGCCGTCGTCGCTGTAGAACACGCCCGGGTAGGCCATGAAGAGTTTGAACGAGGTGACGCCCTCGGCGACGAGGCGGTTCATCTCCTTGAGCGAGGACTCGTTCACATCCGAGAGGATCATGTGGAAGCCGTAGTCGACGGCGCAGTTGCCGTCGGCCTTCGCGTGCCAGGTGTCGAGCCCCTCCCGCAGGGAGTGCCCCATGCTCTGGATGGCGAAGTCGACGATCGTGGTGGTGCCGCCCCACGCGGCGGCCCGGGTGCCCGTCTCGAAGGTGTCGGCGGCGTAGGTCCCGCCGAACGGCATCTCCATGTGCGTGTGCGCGTCGACTCCGCCCGGGACGACGTACATTCCCGTGGCGTCGATCCTGCGGTCCGCGCTCCAGCCCGTCGCGGCGTCGGTGCCGTGGGCGGCGAGGGCGGCGATGCGGCCGCCCTCGATGAGAACATCGGCGTGGATCTCGTCGGACGCGGTGACGACGAGGCCGCCGTGGATGACGGTGCGGCTCATGTGTCCCTCCTCGCGGTGGCAGAACCGGTCCGTACGTGTGGACCGGGTGCGTGATGACGTACGGGGACGCGGGCCGCCCCGCGGCGGGGTCCTGCCGCGGGGCACCTGCTCTCAGGTTGCCGCGTGCAGTGCCTCGCCCAGGATCTCGGCGCCCTCCTCGGCCTCGGCGACGGTCAGCGACAGCGGTGGCGCGATCCGCAGCACGCTGGTGTTGTGGCCCCCGCCCTTCCCGATGAGCAGCCCGCCGGCGCGGGCCGCTTCGAGGACGGCGGCGGCGGCCTCCGGATCTGCCTCGTCGGTGCCGGGCTTCACGAGCTCGATGCCGATCATGAGCCCCCGGCCGCGTACCTCCCGTACGGCGGGTGAGCTCGCGCCGACCGCCCTCAGCCGCTCGATCAGCAGGCCGCCGACCCGCCGGGCGTTGCCCTGGAGGTCGTGCTCCAGCAGGTAGGAGAGATTGGCGAGCCCCGCCGCCATGGTGACCGGGGAACCGCCGAACGTCGAGATGGAGTTGGCGTCGAGGCAGTTCATGACGTCCGCGCGGGCGACGACTCCGCCGATGGACATGCCGTTGCCGATGCCCTTGGCGAAGGTGAGGATGTCGGGCGGCCCGCTCGACGCGTGGGCCTGCCAGCCCCAGAAGTGGTCGCCCGTGCGTCCCCAGCCCGTCTGCACCTCGTCGGAGATCCACAGGATGCCGTGCCGGTCGAGGACCTCGCGGAACGCCGCGTACAGCCCGTCGGGCGGTGCGGTGAACCCGCCGACCCCCTGGACGGGTTCGGCGATCAGAGCCGCGACGCCCCTGGTGTGTCCGAGCAGGTCCTCCAGATCGGCCACACAGGCCTCGATGAACCGTTCGTCGCTCAGCTCGGCGTACGGTCCGCGGGTGCGGACCCCGCCGTGGACGTACAGCGTCTGCAGTGGCGACAGGCTGGTGGTCGACCAGGACCGGTTGCCTGTGACGGACACCGCCGAGAACGACCTGCCGTGGTAGCTGTTGCGCATCGCCAGGATCTGGTTGGACCCGCGGTGGGCGGTTGCCAGCAGCAGGGCCGTGTCATTGGCCTCGGTGCCCGAGGTGGTGAAGAAGACCCGGGCGTCGGGGATGCCGGAGAGGGCGCCGACCCGCTCGGCGAGCTCGACCATGGGGCGGTTGAGGTAGAGCGTCGAGGAGTGGACGAGACGGCCGGCCTGCTCCGAGACGGCCTTGGTCACCTCGGGCAGGGCGTGCGCGGTCATCGTGGTGAGGATGCCGCCGAAGAAGTCGAGGTAGCGGTTGCCGTCCGCGTCCCAGACGTGGCGCCCCTCGCCGTGGGTGAGTTCGAGGGGGTGCCGGTAGTAGAGCGCCAGCCACTCGGGGCTGACGGCCAGGTGCCGTTCGTGCAGCCCCGTCACGGCTCCACCAGCCCGTCGTACGCGTCCGGCCTGCGGTCCCGGTAGAACGCCCATTGCCGGCGTACCTCCTCGATCAGCCCGAAGTCGAGGTCGCGTACGACGAGTTCCTCCTCCTTGTCGCTCGCGACGTCACCGACGAACTGCCCCCGTGGATCGACGAAGTAGCTCGTGCCGTAGAAGTCGTTGTCGCCGTACTCCTCCTGGCCGACGCGGTTGATCGCGGCGACGAAGTATTCGTTGGCGACGGCGGAGGCGGGCTGTTCCAGCTGCCACAGGTGGCTGGAGAGGCCTCGCGAGGTGGCGGACGGGTTGTACACCAACTGGGCTCCGTTGAGTCCGAGTTGGCGCCACCCTTCGGGGAAGTGCCGGTCGTAGCAGATGTAGACGCCGACCTTGCCGACGGCGGTGTCGAAGACCGGCCAGCCGGCGTTGCCCGGCTTGAAGTAGTACTTCTCCCAGAAGCCCTTGACCTGCGGGATGTGGTGCTTGCGGTACTTGCCGAGGTACGAGCCGTCGGCGTCGATCACCGCCGCGGTGTTGTAGTAGAAGCCGGACTGCTCGATCTCGAAGACCGGCACGACGACGACCATGCCCGTCTCGCGGGCCAGTTCACTCATGCGCCGTACCGTCGGCCCGTCCGGGACGGGTTCGGCCCAGCGGTAGTGCTCCGGCTCCTGGACCTGGCAGAAGTAGGGGGCGTTGAACACCTCCTGGAAGCCGATGATCCGCGCGCCCTGCCGGGCGGCCTCGCGAGCGTGTTCCTCGTGT
Organism: Streptomyces sp. Alt3; assembly: GCF_030719215.1. Lineage (NCBI taxonomy): Bacteria > Bacillati > Actinomycetota > Actinomycetes > Kitasatosporales > Streptomycetaceae > Streptomyces > Streptomyces glycanivorans. The sequence goes on from NZ_CP120983.1 coordinate 1,220,673, forward strand.
TTGGCGATCATGGATTCGGTGTCGCCGGTCCAGGTCGCCTGGACGAGTGCGGCGCGTACGACGTGGGACATGAGCTGCTCCTTCGACGCGGCGTCAGAGAGCCTCTGTGTTCTCTACGCCCGTAGACACGGTGCATAGGAGGAGAACGTAAGCCCCGTCACACGACGGGGCAAGACCATCGCCGTGAACCGGCGGAGTCGATCATGTTTCATACCCGAGCGGTCCATACCTCCCCGGAGGGTGCGGAACCCAGTCCGCGCAGAGCTCCGTAGGCGGACTGGACGAACGGCGCGAGCGGGGTGGGAGCCGTGTTCGTGAGGGCCACCAGCCCCGTGCCCGACGCGGGGAGGAAGCCCGCGAAGGCGGTGAAGCCACGGGTCCCTCCGGAGTGGTGGAGCAGCGCGCCGTCCGGGCGCGGACGGAGGTTCCAGATGAGGCAAAGCCGTGAACCGGTCCTCGGCACCCGCAGCCGTGGCCGCTGCACCTCGGCCAGCGCGGTGCGCAGCACGGGGTCCGGAGCGGTGTCCGGGTGCAGCAGCAAGGTCAGGACGCGCAGCAGGTCGCGGGCGCTGGACCGCACCGCCCCCGCCGCGGTCAGTCCGGGCATCAGCAGGGCGGGGCGGGGGCGGCCGTGCCAATGTCCTTTCAACTGAGGGCGGTTGGGGTCGCAGTCCGTGTCGGTCAGGCCGAGCGGCCCGGTGACGCGCTCGGCCAGCAGGGCGGCGTAGTCCCCTCCGGCGCCGCCCGCCGCCCTGGCGAGGACGTGGCCCAGCAGCCCCCCGCCGAAGTTGGAGTAGTGCACCCTGCTTCCGGGGCTGTGCCGCAGCGGGGTGCGGCGCAGCGAGGCGAGGAGGTCGTCCTCGCCGAAGCCGGCGTAGGGGTTGCCGAGCCATCCGCTGCGGACCGCCCGGGTGAGCAGTCCAGGGGGCAGGCGCGGCAGGCCCGAGGTGTGGGTGGCCAGGTGCAGGAGGGTGAGGGGCGGCCCGGGTAGCCGGAACGGGAGGTAGCGGTCGGCCCGGTCGCCGTAGCGGACCTCGCCCCGGGCCGCGAGTTCCGCGAGCAGCAGGGCGGTGAAGGTCTTCGTCAGCGAGCCCGTCTCGAACCGGGAGCCCTCCCCGGCAGGTCCGTGGCAGAGCACCGCGCGCTCGCCGCCCCGCACCGCCGCGACCGCCGCCGCCGGGCCGCGAGCGGCCTCCAGCAGGGGACGGAGTGCGGCGGCCAGCGGCGTGGGGGTCACTCCCTCACCGCTGCCCCGCCCTGGCGAGCGCGATGGATCCCGCGACGGCCGCGACGACGACGGTGTGCTGGTGGTCGGTGAACCGCTGCTGCGGGTCGTCGTCCACGGGGTCGCTGTCGCGGGGCACGAGTCCGTCCTCGTGCTGGAGCGCGGCGACCGCCTCCCAGTCCTCCGGCCGGAAGTACGGGTCCTCGATGGAGGCACCGACGATGAGCAGCTCCGTGACCAGGTCCCACTGCCCGACCTCGCGCCAGACGTCGATCCAGACGGGGAGCCAGGTGCGTACGTAGTCGGCGAGTTCGGGCGGCAGCCCGCCGGGATCCGCGCCCCAGTCGGTGAGGTGGAAGACGGTGTGGGTCACCGCGTAGGCCGTGATCCAGTTGACGGCCCACGGCTCGGGCCGGGCGCCGAGCCAGGTCGCCGCGGCGAGGGCGCCCATGTCCTCCGTGGGCCGCAGCCCGACGATCCGGGCGGCGTTGGCGACGGCGAGCCGGCGGTTGGGCAGGACCTCCACGCTGCCGGCCGACCGCATCCGGGAACGGTGGGCGAGGAGGCGGTCGAGCCCTTCGTGCCGGTAGCCGCAACGGACGAAGGGGGCGTACATCTCCAGGGGATCCGTCATCAGGGTGTGGCGGAGCTGGCGTTCGTAGATCATGTCGCCGCGCCTGAACTGCTCCCAGGTGAAGTCCATCAGGCTCTGGGCGGCTGCCAGACGGCCGGGGCCCGCGACTCCGTCGCGCAGGATCAGGGAGGCCGCGAGGGTGGTCTCCCCCAGCGGCTTGTAGACGCTGTCGGGGTCGGCCATGGTCTCGGTCGTGTCGGGCGGCAGGCCGCCGAGGTTCCGGTTGGCGTGCAGCCACGACAGCGCACGGTCCGCCATGCTGCGGGCGGCCCGGGTGACCGGCTCGGGGATCGTCGTCATGGGCGTGCCGTCTCCTTGGGGGGCGTACCGGGCCGCTGTTCGAGGAAGTGCCGGGCGATCGCCAGGTCCAGGGCGGTGCGCGGGCCCGCCCCGCCCACCAGCCAGGCGTGTTCGGCCGCGACGTCCGGGTCCAGGGGCAGTTCGGCGCCCTCGTACCGCAGCCAGGCCAGCCATCGGACGAGGCGCAGGGCGGTGGGGAAGTCGCGGCGCAGGATCGAGCGGCTGACTCCGCGGCTCAGGGACAGCACCCCGTCGTGGGCCGCCCGGTGGACCGGGCCGTCGAGCCCGAGGGTCGCGAGCGGGGCGAGCTGGGCCATCCGGACGCACCAGCCGCTCCAGTCGTCGGACGGCACGAGGACGACGTCGTCCGGCGGTACCGGCACGGCCGTCCGCAGGGTGTCGTCCCCGGAGAGCCGGGCGAGCAGGACCGCGGTGGCGTGGTCGCGGTGGGCGACCGCTGGCTCGTCGGGGGCGTCGGACGCGGGGAACGCGTCGAACGCCTTGGCCACGACGGCCGCGTCCTGCGCCTGGAAGGGGGCGTCCTTGAGGAGGTGGGGGCTGAAGACGTCGGCACCCAGCACCCGGACGGCCGCCAGGGCCGCGAGGGTGTCGGGGGCGTCGTCGACGTACCGCGCCAGCTGCACAGCGCCCCCGGTGCCACTGAGGGCACCGAGGACACTGACTGCCAGGGCGTCGGCCGCCTCGGCGAATGCGGAGTGGGAACTCACTTGCCCCGGGGCTCCTTCGGCTCCTTGGGAGAAAGGAGGAGGAGTGCGAGCAGGAAGCCCGCCGCCTCGGGGGTGTAGAGCGGGGCGTCGCTGACGGTGGCCTCGGGCTCGGCCATCAGCGCGCTCAGCGTGGTGGTCTGCGCGGGTGTCGCGGTGAGAGCGAACTCCTTGGTAAGCATGGTGCCTCCACATCACTGGGGGGACATGTACCACTTGTGTGGTATGCCTCGAATGACGATAGGGGGTTCGTTCCGATTTATCTCCCCAAGCCCGTGTGTACTGGCAACGTGCAGCTACCACACGCCGCCCCGTACGGCAGAGCGCGCTCCGGCCTCCGGACGTTCGGCCTACGGCGCCGCGATGCCCGAGACCCGTAGCGCGTGGACCAGATCCCACTCGCGCGCCGCCGACACCTCGCGTGCGGCCGCGAGCAGCCGGGGCACGAGGTGGCGGGGCCCGCCCTCGGCGATGCGCGCCGCGTCCTGCGGGGTCCGTGTGCGGACGAACGCGCCCAGCAGCGCCCGCGCCTCCGCCTCCAGGCCCGCCCGGTCGAGGGCGACGACGGCGTCGGCGACCTCGCCTGCGGGCCGCGCCACCCCCTGCCGCAGCAGTTGCCCGCAGTCGTCGGCGTGGCCCGCGGAAGCCAGCGCGCCCGCTGCCGCGGCGAGTTCGGCGGGGGTGAGCGAGGACATCTCCCACAGCAGGGTCGCCCAGTCGGCCTCCAGGCCCGCCCCGTGCAGGGCGGCGGCGAGGACCGGCAGCCGCTCCGGGGGCCATGCGGCCGCTTCGCAGAGCACCACGTGCGCCTCACCGCTCCGGCCTTCCGCGCGCAGCCGTACGAGTGTTGCGACGACGTCCTCGGCGGCCCGGCGTGCGGCGGGGCCGGACTCCGGTGCGCGCGGGGAGGGGGCCTGGGCCGCACGCCCCTCGGCCGGAGCGCCACGGAAGCGGGCACCGCGCGGGGCGGTGGCCGCCGGGGCGGCAGGCAGGCCGGGTCCGGCCGACGGCACCGGGTTCGCCTCCGCCTCACCCTCGGCCTCCAGGCCCGCGAAGCGCGCACCGCGGGGCTTCCTGCGACGGGGCGCGGACGCGGGGGGTACGGACGCGGCGTCCGGTCCGGAGCCCCCGGCTTCGGACGCGGCCCCCGCCGGGTGACGTGTGCCGGGAATCGAGGGCGCTCCCCCCGCGGCCGGCGCAGTCGCGCCGTCCTGTCCGCGGAACCAGGCGTCCGGCACCGGCACGGTCCGCTCCACCGCCGCGAGCCGGTCGCGGAGCTCCGCACAGCGCGCCGTGGCACGGGCGTGGTCGTCCCGCGCCCAGGCCAGGACGTCCGGCTCCCCGCCTTCGGCCGCCGCTCCGTCCGCGTCCCGCAACCGCCGGGCGGCGTCCGCCTGTTCGAGGAGCATCACGTCGAGCCGGTCGGCGAGGGCCTGCCGGCCGCCCGGGCGCCTGTCGTACGCGGCGGCCGAGGCGGCGCACAGCGCCGCGGCCCGTACGGACTCCTGCGCGGCGTACGCGGCGCCGCGCGCGGCGGCGAGGTCCTGGAGCAGCGACTCGACCACGTCCCAGGGCGGCACCTCGGAGCCGTCGAAGCAGGCACCCATCCCTGCGGGATCCCGTGCGCAGAAGACGCCGTACCAGCCCCGGCCGGGGTCGAGCGATGCAGCCATGTCTCGTAGGTACTGTGCGAACGTCCTTACTTCCACCGCGTGCTGATGCACTGTCACCGTCGCCCTCGTCGGTCGCCCGGGACTGGAGCACTCCAGTCCGCGGGCATTCGACCGCAGGCGTGTTACGGGCGGGCTACGCGCGCTTTTCAGGCATGGGGCGTCCGGAGCACGGCCGCGCCCGGTGCGCCCCCGTCAGAAGGTGACGGCGATCCCCGTGTGGGGCCGCTTGCCGAGCCGTGCGAGCGTGGCGGGCACGTCCACGAGCCAGAACTTCCAGGTGTACTTGCGGGTGAGCGCCTTGCGCACCCCCGCCATCGCGTCGCCCTCGACGAGACGAGCCGTCCCCTCGGCGCTCGGTGCGCCGTCGGCGATCCGGCCGCGGGCGTCGCAGACGGTGACGCGCACCCGGCTGTCGTTGCGCAGCCGCTTGACCTTCCAGGAGTCGGAGCGGGTCCAGACGTAGAGGATGTCGCCGTCCGCGGCCGCCCAGACGGGCGTGGCCACCGGCGTGCCGTCCCTGCGGTAGGTGGTCAGGCTGACGTACTCGCTGCGGGCGAAGTCCTGGAGGGTCACGGCTGCGACCCTACTCGGGTCACGCCGTGAGCGGCAGCCGCCCCGGTTCGGGCAGCGGCTCCGGGACCTGCGCGGACTCCGGGACGGTCAGCGCGAGCAGCTCGTCCATCGAGATGCCGAGGACCCCCGCGAGCGCCGCCACCGTGAAGAACGCGGGAGTGGGGGCCCTGCCCGTCTCGATCTTGCGGAGGGTCTCGGCCGAGATCCCGGCGCTCGCGGCGACGGCGACCATGCTGCGCTCACCACGCGCCGCACGCAGCAGTTCGCCGAGCCGCTCGCCGCGGCGGCGCTCTTCGGGGGTCAGTGGATTGCGAACCATGCCGTCATTCTAATACCGGTATGACCGGTATAGTAATTGGTGCGATGCGACTCATGACGGATGCGGCGGGCGGACCCTCCGAGCGAGTGACGGCGGCCGGGCCCGTTCCGGACACACGGGGGCCGTCCCGGACGACGGCCGCCGCATCCTGAAGCCCTCCGAGCGCCCGCTCAGGCCTGCCCGGCGAACTTCCGGGCGAGCGCCTCGCCGGCACTGACGGCGGCGGCAGGACTCTCGATCGGTGACGCCTTGGAGTTCCTGAAGAGGATGTAGGTGACTCCGGAAGGCGTGCCTCCGGTCTTCGGGTCCGGATCGATGCCGAGCGACTGGGCCAGGGCGTACGAGCCCTCGCCGATGATTCCGGTGGGCCCGGTGTCCCCGACGACGGCGTAGCGGACCTTGTCGCCGTGGATGACGGCGACCACGCCGCCGCCCTTGATCCCCGACGTGGTGTAGTTCCAGAGCGGGCCGGGGCCGGGGACGACGACGTAGGGCACCTCGGAGGAGTCCAGGTACTTGCCGTCCGACCCCTGGAAAGCTGTCTGGGGCTGGAACGAGGGGTCCGTCCTCGTGTTGCAGACGGTACTGACCTGGCCGTCGCAGTCGATGTCCATGTCGGCCTCCCAGAACACGACCTCGTCGGTCCCGCAGACCGGGACCGTGGCGGCCGCCGCACTCTGGTCGGTCCGGTACTTCCCCTGGGAGACCGGGGCGCAGTTCTTCACCTTGGCCAGCAGTTCGGCCGCCCCGACCGGGCTTTCGCCGTCCGCGACAGCGGTGGCGGGGAGTGCCGCTGCGAGGAGAGCGGCGCCGGAGAGCGCGGAGAGGAAGAGCGTTCGCGTACGCACCGTAGTGGTTGCCCTTTCACTGGACACGAGGAACCCTGGCGGGCTCCTCCTTGCCGACGCGGCCCGGCGGGTGGGCAACCGGCCGCGTCAAGGCCTCGGGGCCGGAAGGGCGCGATGAACCACGCCCTTCCGGCCCCGAGGCCTGTGCTTGTGCCGATCGGTCACGAACCGCCGCTCGGCGATACCACCATGGCCGACCCGCCCCCGCGCCGCACCTTTTCGGCTGCCGCGAGCCAGCGCCCTCCGGGGAGGCGCTGGATGCCCGTGGCGGCCCCGATCTCAGGGTTCGCCTTGAACACGTGCCCGAGGGCCTCCAACTCCCCGCGCACCGGGCTGTCCCACAGCCCCGGCTCGATCTCGGTCGTGGCCGAGTTGCGCTGGCTGGCACGCGGGGCGGCGATCGCCTCGACGAGCGGCAGCCCCCTGTCAAGGTGACCGGTCAGGGACTGCAGGACCGTGGTGATGATCGTGGCGCCGCCAGGCGATCCCAGGGCCAGTACGGGCTTTCCGTGTTCCAGCACGATGGTCGGGGAGATCGAGGAGCGCGGACGCTTGGCCGGACCGGGCAGATTCGGGTCGTGGACCGCCGGGTTCGCCGGCGCGAACGAGAAGTCGGTCAGCTCGTTGTTGAGCAGGAACCCCCGCCCCGGCACCGTGATACCGCTGCCGCCCGTCGACTCGATCGTCAGGGTGTACGCGACGACGTTGCCCCACTTGTCGGCGGTCGTCAGGTGCGTCGTGTTCTCACCCTCGAACGTCGTCGGCGCGGCCTCGCCCCCGGACGCGCAACGGGCGGGGTTGCGCGGATCGCCGGGAGGGAGCGGGCTGGTGAGCACGGCGTCGTCCTTGATGAGGCATTCGCGCGAGTCCGCGAACCGCTGGCTGAGCAGCTCCCGCGTCGGCACGTCCTCGAACGCGGGGTCGCCGACCCACCGGCCCCGGTCGGCGAAGGCGATCCGGCTCGCCTCGATGAGGCGGTGCAGGTACTGCGTCCGGCTCACCTTCGAAAGGTCCGTCGACTCCAGGATGTTGAGGGCCTCACCCACGCTCGTGCCCCCGGACGAGGAAGGCGCGATGCCGTACACGTCGAGGCCGCGGTAACCGACTCGCGTGGGGGCCTGACGCAGTGCCCTGTACGCCTTCAGGTCCTTGGCCGTCAGGTCGCCCGGACGCACCACACGCGTCGCCGAGGGGTCCACGGGGGGCTTCCGCACGGTCGACACGATGTCCCGGGCCAGATCGCCCCGGTACAGCTCGTCGACGCCCTGACGGCCGAGCGTGCGGTAGGTAAGGGCGAGGTCGGGATTCCTGAACACCGATCCGGTCACCGGCAACTGTCCGCCGGGCAGGAAGAGTTCGGCGGACGCGGGGAAGTCGGCGAACCGCGCCTGGTTCGCCGCGGTCTGCGAGCGGAAGGTGTCGTCCACGACGAATCCGTCGCGGGCCAGCCGCTCCGCCGGTTCGAGCAGCCGCCCGAGCGGCTTGCTGCCCCAGGCGTCGAGCGCCTTCGCCCAGGTGGCGGGCGTGCCGGGGGTGCCGACCCCGAGCCCGCTGGTGACGGCGTCGTTGAAGGGGATCGGCTGCCCGTTCTCCAGGAAGAGCGAGGAGTCCGCGCTGCGCGGCGCGGTCTCACGGCCGTCGATGGTCTGGACGCTGCCGGTCCTGGCGTCGTAGTGGACGAAGTACCCACCGCCGCCGATGCCCGCCGAGTAGGGCTCGGTGACACCCAGCGCGGCGGCGGTGGCGACGGCCGCGTCGACGGCGTTGCCCCCCTTGCGGAGTACCTCGATGCCGGCCGCCGACGCGTCCGCGTCGACGCTCGACACCGCTCCCCCGTATCCCACCGCCACGGGGGACTTGGGAGGCGGTACCGGTGGCGTCGAAGCCGCGGGGGCCGCGGCGCCGAGGGAGCCGATGACGGCGATCACGACTGAGAACGACACATTCCGGCCGACGGAACGACGCATCCGTACCTCCTGTGAAGGATCGTCCGCGCAGGGTAACGCCGCGCCACCCGTACCGTCAGGACCGCCTCGGCCATGTGTACGGGAAGTCGGTCAGGCCGTGCCCGCCGGTACGGCCGCCCGGTCGGCGATCAGACGGAGGATCTCCTGCTGGTGCGCGGCCAGGTAGAAGTGGCCGCCCTTGAAGACGCGGAACTCGAAGGCCCGTTCCGTGTGCCTCGACCAGGCCTGCGCCTCCTCGACGCTCACCTTGGGGTCGTCGTCCCCCACGAGGCTCCACACGGGGCAGTGCAGCGCGGGGCCCGGCTCGTAGACGTAGGTCTCGGCGGCGCGGTAGTCGGCGCGGATCGCCGGCAGGGCCATGCGGACCAGTTCCGGGTCGTCGAGGATGGCCGAGTCCGTACCGCTCAGCAGCCTCATCTCCTCCAGGATGCCGTCGTCGTCCCGCAGGTGGACGACCTCCGTGCGGGGTGCGGACGGCGCCCGGCGCGCGGAGGCGAACAGCGCGTGCGGCACGACGCCGTGGTCGCGCTCCAGCCGGCGCGCCACCTCGAAGCCGAGGGTCGCGCCCATGCTGTGCCCGAACAGGACGAGCGGGCGGTCCGTCCACTCCAGGAGCACGGAGGTCACCTGGTCGGCGAGTTCGGCGATGGTGGGGACGCAGGGCTCGGCCCGCCGGTCCTGGCGCCCCGGGTACTGCACGGCGAGCACGTCGATGCCGGCGGGCAGGCCCGCCGACACCGGCTGGTAGAAACTCGCCGAGCCGCCCGCGTGCGGCAGGCACACCACCCTGACCGCCGCGTCCGGGCGGGGGTGGTAGCGGCGTATCCACAGGCGGTTGTGTTCGGCCGGCGTGGTCATGGGGTGCGGGTTCCCTTCGTGGCGGCGGCGCGGACGGACCGCACCGGGCGTGCCCGACGAGTCTCACCGCCCGGGCGCGCGGACCACACCCCTACCGCCCCCAGGTCCGGGGGCGGCAGGCGGAGCTCACGCGTTGAGGTAGGCGAGCACCGCCAGGACGCGGCGGTTGTTGTCACTCGACGGGGGGAGCATCAGCTTGGAGAAGATGTTCGAGATGTGCTTGGCCGCCGCCCCCTCGGTGACGGTCAGCCGTTGGGCGATGGCGGTGTTGGAGCACCCTTCCGCCATGAGTTCCAGCACGGTGCGCTCCCGCGCGGTGAGCGCGGCCAGCGGCTCGTCGCGGGAGTGGGACGTCATCAGCTGGGCCACGACGGTGGGGTCCATGGCCATGCCGCCGGCCGCGACGCGGCGGACGGCGTCGATGAACTGCCTGTCGTCGAGGACGCTGTCCTTGAGCAGATAGCCGATGCCCCCGGTGCCGTCGGCCAGCAGTTCACGGGCGTACATCTGCTCCACGTGCTGGGACAGGACGAGGATCGGGAGACCGGGTCGCTCACGGCGGGCGAGCAGGGCGGCCTGAAGGCCCTCGGTGGTGAACGTCGGGGGTAAGCGGACGTCCACCACGGCCACGTCGGGACGGTGTTCGGCGATGGCACGTCCGAGGTCCGCACCGTTGTCGACGGCGGCTACCACCTCGCAGTCGTAGGCCTCCAGCAGTTGGATGATTCCCTGCCTCAGGAGGAAGAGGTCTTCGGCGAGGACAACGCGCACGGCAACTCCATTTTCATGACGGTCGGTCCGCCCGGGGGACTTTCGATCTCCAGGACGCCGTCAAAGGATGCCAGCCTCCGCCGGATGCCCTCCAAGCCGCTCCCGGCCGACATCTGGGCGCCCCCTCGGCCGTCGTCGGTGACCTGCCCGTGCAGGGCGCCGTCCGTGTAGCCGAGAACCACCTCGACCTGTCCGGCGTCTGCGTGCTTGAGGGCGTTGGTGAGCAGTTCCGACACCGAGAAGTAGATGGCGGACTCCACCGGGTCGGGCAGCTTCCCGGGGAGGGCCGCGACGACCGTGACGGGCAGTGGACTGGCCAGGCCCAAGGCCCTGACCGCGTCGGCGAGTCCGCGCTCGGCGAGCACCGGGGGGTGGATGCCCCGGACCAGGCCGCGCAGCTCACGCAGAGCCTGCACGGAGGAGCTGCGCGCGTCGTTCAGCAGCCGGCGTGCCTCGTCCGTGTCGCGGTCCAGCTGCCGGTCGACGGCGCCGAGGGTGAGGCCGAGGCTGACCAGCCTGGCCTGGGCGCCGTCGTGCAGATCGCGTTCGATGCGGCGCACCTCGGCGGCCTGGATGTCCAGAGCGCCGGAACGTGTCTCCGAGAGGTGCCGGACCCGGGATTCCAGGCGGGCTCCCTGGGTCGGGCCCAGCAGGAACAGGACGAAGTAGGCGTGGCCCTTGAGGAACCAGGGGCTGAGGTGGAGCCAGCCGGCGGACACGGCGAGGGCCGCCAGGGCCGCGGCGAGGGCGGCGGGCCAGCTGTCCACGGTGATGAACGCGTACCAGCGGCCCACCCCGTCGGCGGCGACGGGCTGCCACAGGCCGCCGGCCAGCACCAGCCCCTCCCCCGCGTAGTACAGCATCGCGGCCGGGGCGCTGCCGAGCAGCAGGCCCACGACGCTGTTCAGGAGCAGCCACAGCAGGTCCCGCCAGCTCGCCGGGTCGGCCAGGATCCACTTGCAGCGGCGCACCCAGCCCACGATGTCCCGTTCGATCTCCTCCGGTTCGGGCCGGTAGGGCCGTTCCACCGGGACTCCGGAGCGGGCGGCGGCACGCCGGTTCAGGTCGCAGACCCAGCGCACCGCGGTGGTCAGGTGGGGCAGAGCGAGGAAGCCGATCCCGATGAGGCACAGGATGGTGAAGTACGTGGTCGTGACGAGGAGTACGACCGAGGCCAGGGCTCCGACGGCGATCAGTGCGCCGACCAGTGTGTCCTGGACGGCCCGGCTCAGTCGCATGCGCCCATCCTCCCATTCGCGGGGACGGACGGGTGAAGGACCGTCCCCGGACGGGGGTGCCGGGGACGGTCCGGTCCGGATACGGCTCACGCGGCCTTCACCGTGTCGACGGCGGGCGTGCGCATGCCGCGCCACGAGGGCAGGAGCGTGGCGCCGAAGACCAGCACCAGGGACCCTCCGACGATGGCGAGGTAGATCCCGATGGATCCGGAGGGCAGGTAGGAGTCGGACTTGACCATGCTGTACGGGACGATGGTGGTGGCCGCGGCGATCGTGCCGAGGACGGTGGCGATGATTCCGATGAGGACGCCCTCGACGGTCAGCATGCCGAGCACCTGACGGCGCGTCGCCCCCGTCAGCTGCTGGAGGCCGAACTCGGCACGGCGCTTGCGGGTCACCGCCACGAGGGTGTTGACGACGGTGATGGCGGCGTATCCGACGATCATGGCGACGATCGTATAGTTCGCGGCGACCAGGATCTGCTGGATCTGGTTGTTCCGGCCGGCCAGCGAGTCCCCGTCGTCCAGTTCGGTGCCGGGCACGCTCGCGGCGAGTCCGGCCAGTGACTCACGGAGTCCGGCGGGGCCGTCCTGTTCGGAGCGGACCAGGATCTGGTGCGGAAGCCCGTCGCTGGTGTGCGGGGCCAGGGTGGCCGCGGGCAGGGTCACGTACTGCTGCTTGGGGTTGTCGGCGTAGAGGGCGACCACGGTGGGGCGTACGGCGGTGCCGTCGCCGAGGCGCAGCGGAAGCCGGTCCCCGACCCCCACTCCGTACTCCTCGGCCTTCTTGTCGGAGAGTGCGACCGTGTCGCCGCGCAGGCCGGACAAGGATCCGGCGACGGGCCGCAGGTCGAGGCTCTGCTGCACGCCTTCGGCGGACACGCCCCGCAGCTCGGTGTCGGCACGGCCGTCGGGGGCGTCGACGAATCCGCGGCTGGTGACGAACTCCGAGGCGCCGGCCACTCCGGGGGTCGCCCGGACCCGGTCGACGACGGCGGGTGCGAATCCGCCCGTGGTGGAGTCGAGTACGTAGTCGGCGAGGACGTTCTGGTCGTAGGAGCTCTGGGAGACGTGGTCCTCGGTGGCCTGCATGTAGAGGGTGCCGGTGGCGATGCCGATGAGCAGGACGATGGGCGCGACGGCGCCCGCCATACGGACGTTGGCGGTGGTGGCGTTGCGCAGGGCGAGCATCCCGGGGATGCCGGAGAAGGCGCGCACCGGCAGGTGCAGCAGGGCGACCATCGCCTTGGTGATGCCGGGGGCGAGGAGCGCCAGGCCGATGCAGAACAGCACGGAGGCGGGTCCCGCTGTGCTGGCGAGGGTGGGGCCGTCCTCCATCACGGTGGCGGTGGCGACGGCGAGGCCGATGCCGTTGGCGAGGAAGAACAGCGCGATCAGCAGCCGCGGCACGCTGAACCAGCGGGTGCCCACGGCGGATTCGGCCAGTGCGGCGACCGGTTCGGTGCGGGCGGCGCGCCGGCCCGCGAAGCGGGTGGCCCCGGCCGCGGCGAGCACGGTGACGACGGCGCCGACGGCCATAGGCACCCAGCCGGCGTGGTAGACGATCGCCGACGAGACGACGCCGCTGGAGGTGAGCACGCCGAAGAGCAGCCGGCCGAGCAGGTACCCCGGGTACAGGGCGAGCAGTACCGAGGCCACCGAGAGCACCGCGGTCTCGATGAGGATCATCCGGCGCAGTTGCTGCGGGGTGGAGCCCACGGCCCGCAGCAGGGCCATCTCCCGGGTGCGCTGCTGGAGCGACAGCCCGAGGGTGGAGGCGACTCCGAACATCACGATCAGCACCACGGACGAGCCGAAGATGGCCGCCAGGATCACGACGGTGCGCTGGCTGGAGAGGGTGCCGGGCAGTTCCGCCAGGCCGCGCTTCTCACCGGTGAGCACCTCGGCCCGGTCGCCGACGACGGACCGCACCGTGCCGGCGACCGCCGCCGTGTCCGCGCCGTTCTCCGGCAGCACGCCGATCGAGTCGATCCGGCCGCCGGCCAGGGTGCGGGCCTGCTCGTCGCTGAAGAACAGCGCGGCGTCCGGGTTGCTGTCGCCCCGCTGGCCGGCGACACCGCTGACCGTGAACCGCCGGGTGTCGCCGTTGACGGCGATCTCGACGACGGAGCCCGGTCCCGCACCGGCACGCTCGGCGAGCCCGGAGTCGAGTACGACCTCGCCGCCGGCGACGGGGGAGGCGCCGGCGGCGAGGGTATAGGGGGTGAGCCGGGCACCGGCCCAGCCGTGACCGTACGAGGTGTCCTCGCCGGTCAGCGCCTTGCCGTCCTTGAGGACGGTGGCGGGGAAGGACACGTCGCCGACGGCGTCACGGACGCCGTCCGCACGGGCCACCTCACCGACGAGCGACGGGTCGATGCGGTGCCGCTCGGTCAGGGCGGCGCCGTCGTAGGACTGTTCGCCGGTGACCACGACCGGGGCGCCGTTCAGGCGCAGCGGGTCGGCGGCCATCCGGACGCCGGTCTCCATCAGGCCGCCGCAGCCGATGACGATCGCGGCACCGAGGAACATGGCGAGGAAGGTCGCGACGAAACTGGTCCGCCGGAACTTCAGGGTGCGCAGGGCGAGCCGCCACATCAGTACAGCCCTCCGGACGTCATCGGTGCGGCCTGCTGGCGGTTCTCGTCCTCCCAGGCGCCGAGCCGTGTCATCCGCGCCGCGACCGCGTCGGCCGTCGGCCGGTGCAGTTCGCCGGCGAAGGCACCGTCGGCGAGGAAGACGACCCGGTCGGCGTACGAGGCCGCCACCGGGTCGTGGGTGACCATGACGAGGGTCTGGCGGGCGTTGTCGACGGACTCGCGCAGCAGGGAGAGCACGGCCGACGCGGTACGGGTGTCCAGCGCTCCGGTGGGCTCGTCCGCGAAGACCACGGCGGGCTGGGTGACCAGGGCGCGCGCGATGGCGACGCGCTGCTGCTGGCCTCCGGACAGCTCGGACGGCAGGTGGCCGAGGCGGTCGGCGAGGCCCACGCGCTGGACGACGGTGCGGATCAGGTTCTTGTCGGGACGCTTGCCGGCGAGTTGCAGCGGCAGGGTGATGTTCTGCATCACGGTCAGGGCGGGCAGCAGGTTGAACGACTGGAAGATGAAGCCGATCCGGTCGCGGCGGAGCATGGTCAGCTGGGTGTCGTCCAGGCCGGCGAGGTCGGTGCCACCGACGGTCACGCTTCCGGACGTGGGCCTGACCAGGCCCGCGGCGCAGTGCAGGAAGGTGCTCTTGCCGGAACCGGACGGTCCCATCACCGCTGTGAAGGTGGCGTCGGCGAAGCTCATGGAGAGTTCACGGAGCGCGGCCACCTGGCTGTCCGCTCGTCCATAGATCTTCGACACGGTGGCCAGTCGTACCGCCTCCGTCCGACGGAGGTCGTGTGATGTGTGCATCGTGCTCCCCAATGAAATGACGCGCTTCCCACGCGGTGTCTGTGGATCAGATTAGGAGCGGCGAGGCCGTCGCACATTGGCCTTATACCGCCGATTCGAGGTAGAGGTTTCTCTACCTCCGTAGGCATGTATGTGGAGTCGTGCAGCAGTTCCATACCTTGGAGCTTTTTGCGAGTTCGCGTCGAGACGCCGTGAAGACGGACCACGCGCCTCGCGATTTCGGTGAGCCTGGTGGCGCCCGCGACGGTTTCCGCAGGAGGTGCCACCCCTTCGGACCGGCGTCCGGCACCTCTCGTCCGGGCCGGGGCCGGAACACCATTTCTCCGAAAGAAATACCGACTTCTTGTCAAGGGGGCAGAAATACCCGTAGGACAGTGCATCCTCCGCCCCCCTGTCCGAATCGTTTACCCCACCGTAAAAGTGCGGCCACCGCCAGTGCCACAATGTGAATCAACGGGTAACGTCGCAGTATCCGAAAAACCGTCAAGAGATGGGATTCTCTGTGTCCAGGACAGCCGGCCTCCCCACGGCCGAGAGGCATGACGGCACCGCACTCGCGAGGCCGGTGCGGCATGGGGCGTGACCACGGGCTCATCGCCAGCGTGCGGCCCGACGGGTACCTGGAACTGTTCGTGCCGCTCACCGGGAAACGCCACAGGTGCGGTCCTCGTGGTACGACGATGTGGCTCGCGCTGCAGCGCTGTGACTGGCAGACGGAACTCGCCGCGGAAGATGTCGCTGTGCGGCTGGGTGTACATCCGGACAGTATTCGATGTGATATCCAGGCATGGATGTCGCATTTCCGTGAGGCGAGTCGGTGACGAACCCGTGGAGCGGCGGCCTTGCGGCCGCCGCGTCCCTCGGCGGGTCGGGTGGCCGGTGCGGGACGCACGGCCGCCGGCGTCCTTCCGGTGCTCGTGGCGTCAGGCCGCCACGATGTCGGACAGCCACTTCTCCACCGCTCCGGCTGTGGATTCGGCCCGGTCCTCCATGACCGTGAAGTGCGTGCCGGGTACCTCGGCGAGTTCGTGCGCGCCCTTCCAGACCGCCTGCCAGCCGTCGAGTCCGGGTGCGAAGGGCTCCTCGGGCCGGACGAACAGCACCGGAGCGGTCAGCGGGCCCGGCAGGCAGTGCGGGATCAGGTCGCTGTAGCGGCTCATCGCGGCGAGGCGCGCGGTGCCGAAGCCTCCCACGGACGATTCGCGGTCCAGCATGCCGTTGAACATCTCGCGCCGGAGCTGTTCGGTGCCCTCGTCGGCCAGCAGGTAGGTGTCCAGCAGGACCACGCCGGAGGCCGGCCCGCCTTCTCCATCGCCTCGGCCGCCGCGTGGGCGAACTGCCCGCCGGAGGAGTAGCCGAGGAGCACGTAGGGCCGTCCGTCGGCGCAGGCACCCCGGATGCCGTCGACCACGACCTCCACGACCGCTTCGACGGAGCGAGGCAGGGGCTCCCCGGGGACGAAGCCGGGCACGTCCGGGACGAGCACGTCGCGCCGGCCGTGGAAGTGCCGGGCGAAGCGGGCGTACTGGTGTGCGCCGCCCAGTGCCATCGGGGAGGGCAGGCAGAGCAGACGGGGCCCCTCGTCCCCCGTAGCCAGGCGCACGGGGTCGCGTACTTCGCCGAACTCGGCCGCCGACGAGAAGCCCGGCAGGATGTCCGCCGCGCTGTGCAGCAGCGTCATGGCCCGTTCCCAGTTGCCGTCGGCCGACGCGCGCCGCACCAGTCCGCCGACCGACTCGATGTCGTCGTCCGCCGGTTCGGCGCCGCCCCCGGCGAGCTGCCCGCGCAGGTGCTCGGCGAGCGCGGCGGGCGTGCGGTGGTCGAAGACGACCCCGGCCGCGACGGCGACGCCGAGGGCGTTGGCGAGGGCTCCGCGCAGTTCGGCGGCGGAGACGGAGTCCATGCCGATCTCCAGGAACGCGTCGTCGGGTTCGACGGCCTCCGGTCCGGCGTGCCCGAGGATCGCGGCGGTCTGCGCCCGTACCAGGTCGGCGAGCAGGGCCTCCTGTTCGGCCTCCGGGGCGGCCGCCAGCCGCTCCCGCAGACCCTGTGCCTCCGGGAGCGCGGCGTGGGCGACGGAGCCGGCGGGTCCGGCGGCCGGCCGCGTCGCGGTCCGGTCCATGGTGAGGGGGACGTCGGCGTCCAGCCAGTACCGTTCGTGCCGGAAGGCGTACGTGGGCAGATCCGCGCGGGCCGTCCCGGGGAAGATCGCCGCCCAGTCCAGGGGCAGGCCGTCCGCGTGCAGCCGGGCGAGCCCGGACAGCAGGGCCGCCGGTTCGGCGCCGTGACGCCGTCCGAGGGCCACGAGGGCGGCGGCGTCCTCACCGACGCACTCCCGGACGAGCCCGGTCAGCACGGCGTCGGGACCGACCTCCACATAGCGGGTGACGCCCGACCCCGCGAGGGCGGCGACGGCGTCGGAGAAGCGGACGGTACCGCGCACGTGCCGTACCCAGTAGCGCGGGTCCCGCAACTGCTCCCCGGTGGCGGGGAGTCCGGTGAGGGCCGAGACCACGTCGACACGGGGTTCGTGGAAGGTGAGCTGCTCGACGACCGCGTGGAACTCGTCGAGCATGGCGTCCATCAACGGGGAGTGGAAGGCGTGCGAGACGCTGAGCCGCTTGGTCTTCGGGAACGCGGCGGCTGCGGCGAGGACCGCTTCG